>NZ_BJWY01000026.1 GCF_007990715.1 Nocardia seriolae NBRC 15557
GGACACTAGTCCCTGCCTGCGCCCGCGTCAGTGCCCCCTGCCGAGGCGTCGGCTGTCCACGGCATATTCGCCGTCCGAGAGGCAAGCTATCGCAATCCGATCACCTGGGGGAATGGATGGGCCGCACTGCCCTGAATCCCACACCGTCGTCGGCGTCCCCTGCTCCGGCCGCGCGGGCGCAAGCCGTCGCACGCCGGACCCCCTACATCGTACGTCAGGGGTAACGAATCAGCTTTTGCTGCCAGGCGATTCACTGGCCGGTTGCTCCCTCATGTTCGCGGCGCGTCTCGTTCTGGACTGAGTGGAGCGGGGGAGCGAAGCGGAGGAGCGGAGGGAGGGAAGCGGAGGAGCGGAGGGAGGGAAGAACGAGACTTTCAGCGCCGCGAACCCGCCCGGAGCGGAGCGTAGGGCAGATGGCACTGCAGTTCAGCACCTACGATGGGCACCGGATTACCATGGCTAGTGATTGCGCGCCCGCGCGCAGGCTTCCCGCCGTGGTGGGGGGCTACCGACATACACCGACCAGAGGACTACAAGACCCGTGCCTGCGCTGAGTTTTTCAAGGTTGCTACGGATTGGTGAGGGTCGCACGGTCAAGCGGCTCGCGAGTCTCGCGGATGAGGTCATCGCCCTCGACGAAGAGTTCACAGCGCTCTCCGACGCCGAGCTGCAGGCCAAGACCGCGGAGTTCAAGGAGCGCTACGCCGACGGCGAGAGCCTCGACGAGCTGCTGCTGGAAGCCTTCGCGACCGCGCGGGAAGCGTCCTGGCGAGTGCTCAACCAGAAGCACTACAAGGTGCAGATCATGGGCGGCGGCGCCCTGCACATCGGCAATGTGGCGGAGATGAAGACCGGTGAGGGCAAGACCCTGACCTGTGTGCTGCCCGCCTACCTCAACGCCATCTCCGGCGAGGGAGTGCACGTCGTCACCGTCAACGACTACCTGGCCAAGCGCGACGCCGAGTGGATGGGCCGCGTGCACCGGTTCCTCGGCTTCGAGGTCGGCGTGATCCTGGGCGGCATGACCCCGGCCGAGCGCCGCGAGGCCTACGCCGCGGACATCACCTACGGCACCAACAACGAGTTCGGCTTCGACTACCTGCGCGACAATATGACCCACTCGCTGGATGATCTGGTCCAGCGCGGGCACAACTTCGCCATCGTCGACGAGGTCGACTCCATCCTCATCGATGAGGCCCGCACCCCGCTCATCATCTCGGGCCCGGCCGACGCCTCCTCGAAGTGGTACGCGGAGTTCGCGCGCATCGCGCCGCTGCTCAAGAAGGACCTGCACTACGAGACCGACATCAAGAAGCGCACCATCGGTGTGCATGAGGCCGGTGTCGAATTCGTCGAGGACCAGCTGGGCATCGACAACCTCTACGAGGCCGCCAACTCGCCGCTGGTGAGCTACCTGAACAACGCCATCAAGGCCAAGGAGCTCTACACCAAGGACAAGGACTACATCGTCCGCAACGGCGAGGTCATCATCGTCGACGAGTTCACCGGACGAATCCTGGTGGGCCGCCGCTACAACGAGGGCATGCACCAGGCGATCGAGGCCAAGGAAGGCGTCGAGATCCAGCCGGAGAACCAGACCCTGGCCACGATCACGCTGCAGAACTACTTCCGCCTCTACGAGAAGCTCTCCGGCATGACCGGTACCGCCGAGACCGAGGCGGCCGAGCTGCACCAGACCTACGGCCTGGGCGTGGTGCCGATCCCGACCAACAAGCCGATGATCCGCCAGGATCAGTCCGACCTGATCTACAAGACCGAAGAGGCCAAGTACGTCGCGGTCGCCGACGACATCCAGGAGAAGCACGAGCAGGGCCAGCCGGTGCTGGTCGGCACCACCTCGGTCGAGCGCTCGGAGTACCTGTCCAAGCTGCTGACCAAGCGCGGCATCGCGCACAACGTGCTCAACGCCAAGTTCCACGAGCAGGAAGCGCAGATCGTCGCCGAGGCCGGTCGCCCGGGCGCGGTCACCGTCGCCACCAATATGGCCGGTCGTGGTACCGACATCGTGCTGGGTGGCAACCCGGACATCATCGCCGACCTGCTGCTGCGCCGGCAGGGCCTGGACCCGGTCGAGACGCCCGAGCAGTACGAGGCGCAGTGGCATCCGACCCTGGATCGGGTCAAGGGGCAGGTCGACGAGGACGCCGAGGCCGTGCGCGACGCGGGTGGCCTCTACGTGCTGGGCACCGAGCGCCACGAGTCGCGGCGCATCGACAACCAGCTGCGCGGTCGCTCCGGCCGGCAGGGCGACCCGGGCGAGTCCCGGTTCTACCTGTCGCTGGGCGACGAGTTGATGCGGCGCTTCAACGGCGCGGCGCTGGAGTCGATCATGACTCGGTTGAACCTGCCCGACGATGTGCCGATCGAGGCCAAGATGGTCTCGCGCGCCATCAAGTCCGCGCAGACCCAGGTCGAGCAGCAGAACTTCGAGATCCGCAAGAACGTCCTCAAGTACGACGAGGTGATGAACCAGCAGCGCAAGGTGATCTACGCCGAGCGCGCCCGCATCCTCAACGGCGAGGACATGGAGGGCCAGGTGCAGGAGATGATCACCGACGTGATCACCGCCTATGTCACCGGCGCCACCGCCGAGGGCTACGTCGAGGACTGGGATCTGGAGAAGCTGTGGGGCGCGCTGAAGACGCTGTACCCCATCGGCATCGGCTACAAGGACCTCACCGGTGAGAGCGAGACCGGCGAGGTCGGCGAGCTGACCCGCGAGGAACTCCTCGACGCCGTGCTCGAGGACGCGCACGCCGCCTACGAGAACCGCGAGAACGAGATCGACGGTCTCGCGGGCGAGGGCAGCATGCGCAATCTGGAGCGCCAGATCCTGCTGAGCGTGCTGGACCGCAAGTGGCGCGAGCACCTCTACGAGATGGACTACCTCAAGGAGGGCATCGGCCTGCGCGCCATGGCGCAGCGCGACCCGCTGGTCGAGTACCAGCGCGAGGGCTTCGACATGTTCGCGGCCATGCTCGAGGGCCTCAAGGAGGAGTCGGTCGGCTTCCTGTTCAACCTCCCGGTCGAGGTGCAGCAGCCGCAGCCGGTCGGCGTGAACGTGGCCGCGGGCCTGCAGTCCCCGGTTGGCAACCGTCCGCTGCCCACTGAGGAGGACGCCGCGGCCGCGGGCAATGGCGCTCCGGCTGCCTTGCGCGCCAAGGGAATCGACGAGTCCGGCCCGCGCGCCCCGCAGCAAGCGTCGGCACTAGGCGAGCGAAACATGGTGAGCCCCGGGTGCTTACACCCGGGGCTCACCCATTTCCCTACCGGACCAGCATGTTCGGCTCGATCATGAAACGGTCATGAACGGTGCGGTGGAATGATCCCGGTCCGGTCGCCACAGGGCGATCGAGAAGGAAGGGATCACCATCATGCGCAAGACTTTCGCTGTCGCCGCCATGGCTCTGGGCATCGCCGGTTTCGGTGTTGCCACCGCGCACGCCGAGTCCTACTTCGGTGGCAACTACGCCACCATGGACGCGTGTGTCGCGGACGGCTCGAAGGGCTCCTGGACCACTCCGGACGGCATCGCGATCGACGGTGCCCAGGGCTGGCGGTACAGCTGCGATCCGCAGGCCGACGGCACGGTCAACCTGACCCTGTTCCGCTGATCCGATCGGCTTCCGAAGCGCTCCCGGCGAATTCGCCGGGAGCGCTTCGGTTTTCGGGTATCGTGACGGCGGCCGCCCCGCCCGAATCATATTCGGGCTTATTCCACTTTCTGGTGGCGTAATAAGTTGAGCACTCATATCGTACGAACGGGCCTGTGTGTTAATTCAATTCGGTGCCCGAGATTGTGATCTGTGCCATTCGAGGACAATTTGTGCCAGTTGTGAGGGCCGACTTGGTTGCAGGCTATTAGCTCGTCTAAGTTTCCGTGTGTGTGGGTGGATCAAGTGCTGTACGGGCGGGACCGAGAACGAATCCAATTGGATCGAGTTCTCGCGGCGGCACGGTCGGGGCGGGGTACGGCACTGGTGCTGTACGGCGACCCGGCCATCGGAAAAACGGCGCTGCTGCGCGCCGCCGTCGAACGCGCCGCGGACTTCCGCGTGCTGCGCTGCCAGGGCATACGGACGGAGTCGGAGCTGCGCTACGCGGCGCTGCACGAACTACTGTTGCCGGTCGCGGACCGGCTGAACACGCTGCCGCCGACGCAGGCGCGGGCCCTGGGCACGGTGCTCGGCGTCGACTCCGCGCCCGCCGATGTCTTCCTCGTGGGCGCGGCCCTGGTGCGGCTGCTGGCGGACCTGAGCGCCGCGGGGCCGGTGCTGCTGGTGGTGGACGAGGCCCGGCTGGTGGATCCGGAATCGGCGCAGGCCCTCATCTTCGCCGTCCGCCGCCTGTCCTCGATGCCCGTCGCGCTGCTGGTGGCGCTGCGCGACGATCCAGCGGACACGCTGTGGCGTGAACTGCCCGCCCTGCCGATCACCGGTCTGCCCGACGCCGAGGCGCGCCGCCTGATAGACGACCGGTTCGGTCCGCTGGGCGCGCTGCGCCTGGCCCGGATCCTCTCCGTGGCGGGCGGCAACCCGCTGGCCCTGCACGAATTGCCGGGCGTGGTCGGCGATCTCGCGGGCACCGCGCCCGAGCCCACACCGCTGGGCCCGGGACTGCGGGCGGCCTTCCGGGACCGGGTCGCGGGGCTGCCGAATGCGGTGCGAGTGCTGCTGACCGTGGCCGCCACCGAGACCCGCGGCGTGCGCGGCACCGTGACCGACGCGGCCGCCGCGCTCGGGGCCGGACCCGGCGCGTGGGAATTCGCCACGGCCACCGGCCTGCTCGCGGTCGGCGACGGGCGGGTGGAACGCACCCACGCCCTGCTGTGCGCCGCGGTCCACGATGCCGCCGCACCGGCCGAACGGCGTGCCGCCCAGCTGGCCGTGGCGGCCGCCCTGACCGCGCCGGGCGAGGCCGATCTGCGGGTCTGGCACCGGGCCATGGCGGCCGACCGGCCCGACGAGCGGCTGGCCGAGGTGCTCTCGACGCGGGCCGCCGACGCGAGCCACGGCTCGCTGGCGGCCGCCGCCATGATGCGCCAGGCCGCCGCCATCTCACCCGGCCCGGAGCAGGCCGGGGAGCGGCTGGCCGCGGCCGGTCGATTCGCTTGGGCCAGTGGCGATATCGCCTCCGCGCGCGGCCTGCTGGATCGCGCCGTCGAACGGCTGGGCGTGGAGCGGGCGGCGGCGGCCGGGCAGGGATTGGCCGGACTGCTGGAATTCATTGCGGGGGAACCGGAACGGGCCAGCCGGCTGCTGCTGCGCGACGCCGAACTGGTGGACGCCGAGACCGCCGCGAACCTGTGCGTGGACGCCGAACGCGCACGCTGGGCCGCCGGGCACCCCATCTTCGAGCTCGACCGCTCGGAAATCGGCCTGCGGGAAGGTATCTCGCGCTTCCACACCATGATCCGGCCGCTGCCGCCGGCGGCGCTGGTGCTGCTGTGGGGGCTGGCCGGTCCGGCGCTCGAGCCCTACACGCAGGCCGCGGCGCGACTACGCGGCAGTGCCGCCCCCGCCGCGGTGTCGCTGCTGCCGCAGCTGGCCATCATCCAGTTCGCCAACGGCCGCTTCCCGGCCGCCGAGCAGACCCTGGCCGAGGCGTTCGAGCTGGCCACCGCGGGCGGCGTGGAGAACGTGCTGGTCGCTGCGCGCGAAAATCGCCGCGCTGCGCGGTGATTCGGATACCGTGCTGGACGCCGCGGAGCGGACGCTGGCGCTGGCGCGGCCGCGGCGGGCGCAGTCGCTGGTCGCCTCGGCGCACTGGCACCTCGGCTTCCACGCGCTCAGCATGGGTGATCCGGAGACCGCCTATCTGCGCCTGCGCAGCCTCGCGCAACCCGGGCATGATGCCTGCCACCCGACCTACGCCCGGCTGGCCGCGGTGGATCTGGTGGAGGCCGCCACCCGGGTGGGCCGACATGCCGAGGCGCTGGGGTACTACACGGACATCCGGGACTGGGCCGTGCGCTCCCGCGCCGACTGGGCGGTCTCGGCCGCCTACGCCTGCCGGGCGCTGCTGCGCGCCGACGATCGCGCCGACCGCTACTTCCGGCGTGCCCTGGCCGTGCGCGGCACCCGTCACGACCTGAATCATGTTCGCGCCCAGCTGCTCTACGGCAAGTGGCTGCGCCGGGTGCGCCGCCGGGCCGACGCCGCCGAGCAATTGCGCTCGGCCGCGGAGGCTTTCGAGCGCATGGGCGCCAATCAGTGGGTGCTGCGCGCGCGGCAGGAACTGGAGCTCACCGGACGGCGCAGCGCACCGGTCACCGCGCACGGCGAGACCTCGGTGCTGACGGCGCAGGAGCAGCGGGTCGCCCGGCTGGCCGCGCAGGGGCTGACCAATCGCGAGATCGGCACCGAGTTGTTCCTGAGCCCGCGCACGGTGGGGCACCATCTGTCGCGGGTGTTCGGCAAGCTCGGACTCAGCGGCCGCGCCGATCTCGGCGATGTCGATTTCGACAACGGCATGCGAATCGTGCGGCCGCGCTGAGCTGTTCGGGTTGGCGCTGAGCGGTTCGGGGTCGGTTCACTCCAGGTGGACCGACTCGCCCCAATAGCGGGGATCCCAGTTGATCAGGATCATCCCGGCGACGCTGCCCGCGCAGCCGCCGCACGCGTGCACCTGGATCACATTGTCCACGTCCGTGTCACCTGCCAGCACGGCCCGGGTGGAGAGCCAGACCGCGCGCAGGTTCAGCGTCGCGGGCCGCCCGCAGCGCACGCACTCCGGCAGCGGTGCTCCCGGATCGTTGCGCCCGATCCGGACCTCCGGGGTGACGGGCGCGCCGGGCCCGAGGGCATCGTCGAGGAGCGGCGAAAATTCCTTGCGCTCACGGTCTTCCACCTCGGCAGGCTAACGACTTCCGGCCGCGCCCGCATCCCTCGTTCTCCGGGGACGGCGACCGCGATCCGGATCGGCGACCCCCTTCGGCGTCGATCCGGGATCGCGTGGGATGCGGGCGCGGAATGTTTATCCGGCGATCTTCTGGGAAAGCAATGGACGGGATATTCGCGGCTGCTCCCAATTCGGTCGCCAAATTCGTGCCCGCACAATACGCGTACCCGGTCGCCGCAAAATCGGTCGCTGTATCGGTCACCGTATCTGTCATTGTCCGCAAGACTCGGAATCGCATATCCCCCATGCAATCTCACCCGCTGGGACACGTCCGATATGGAATTTGTCGGCGTCTCGCGAATCGAGGTAACTTGCTATGTGCGCGAGATCGGGGAGCTCCTGGGGAGGGAGCGGGAACAGGCCGACCTGTCTCGTCTCCTGACCGAGGCGCGCGGCGGCCATGGCCGGGGAATGGTGCTCTGGGGCGAACCGGGGATCGGGAAAACCGCGCTGCTGCGCGATACCGAACAGCGCGCCACCGATTTTCGATCGATCGCCTGCCGGGGATTTCCGGCCGAATCCGAGCTGGATTTCGCGGCCCTGCACGAACTGCTGCTCCCGCTGACCGATCGCATTGCCGCGCTGCCCGCCCCGCAGGCGCGGGCGCTGGCCTCGGCTCTCGGCCGCGACACCCGCCCCGCGGACGGCTTCCTGGTGGGCGCGGCGCTGGTCACGCTGCTGGCATCGGTCGCCGCCGAACAGCCGCTGCTGCTGCTGGTGGTCGACGACGCCCAATGGGTGGACGCCGCGACCGCGCGCGCCCTGTCCTTCGCCATGCGCCGGCTGACCGGCAGCCGGGTGGCACTGCTGGCCGCGACCCGGGACTGCCCGGCGGTCTCGGTGTGGCAGGCGCTGCCGGTGCTGCCCATCGACCGGCTCGCCGACGCACCGGCGCGGCGGCTGCTGGCCCGGCGGGTGGGCGAGCTCGGTGACCCGCGGGCGGTCCGCATCCTGCGGGTGGCCGACGGCAATCCGCTGGCCCTGCGGGAACTGCCGGTCGATGCCGAGGAATTCGCGGGAATCGGCTGGGGCCCGGTGCCGTTCGGGCCCAAGCTGCGCTTCGCCTTCGCCGCCCGGCTGGCCGAAGTGAGCGAGCCGGTCCGCACCCTGCTGACCGTGGTGGCCGCCGAGGATCGGGGCATGCTGGACGCGGTCACCACCGCCGCGAGCGAGCTCGGCGTCACCGCCGCGGACTGGCAGACCGCCCTGGACAGCGGCCTGGTGGCGGTCACCGACGGCCGCGTGGAGATGCGCCAGCGCCTGCTCTGCGGCGCGGCCTACGACGCCGCGGCCCCGGCCCGGCGGCGTGCCGTCCACCTCGCCCTGGCGGCCGCGCTGCCGGGGGCCGACCACGCGGAACTGCGCACCTGGCACCTGGCCGCCGTCGTCGACGGCTCGAATCCCGAACTGGCCCTTGCGCTCTCGAACGGTACGGACCGGGTGTACCGCAATGCCGGGGCGCTGGCCGCCGCGGCCGTGCTGCGTCGTGCGGCCGCCATCACCCCCGATCCGGCGGTGGCGGGTGCGCGCCTGGCCAGCGCGGCTCGATTCGCCTGGGAGGGTGGCGATCTCGAATCCGCGCGCCGACTGCTGGCACTCGCCGATCAGCGCACCACCCCGCCGGAGACCGCGGCGGCCAGCGGCGGCCTGGCCGGGCTGCTCGAACTCTTCGTAGGCGAACCGGCGCGGGCGCGGGAGCTGCTGCTGCGCGACGCCGCAGCGATCGACGAGCGCGATTCGGCAATCGAACCGCGCGACAAGGCAATCGATGCGCACAGCACGGCCATCGGTGTGCGCGACAAGGCGATTGATATGCGCGAGACGGCCATTGGCGTGCGCGATTCAGCCGCAGCGGGTGGGTTGCGGCTGCTGGCCGACCGGGTGAACTGGGTGCTGGGAGCGGACGAGGACCCGGCCGTCCTCGCCGAACTCGACGACATCGACGCCGAATCCTCGCCCGCCGCGGCGGCCCGGCTGCTGCTGCCCGCAATGCAACTGGTGGAGTGGGGGCTGGCCGGGCGGGCGCTGGAACCGTACCTGGCGGTGGCCGCGGGCCTGCGCCACGCCGAGACCCGCGCCGCGGCGTTCGGACTGCTGCCGCAGGTGGCCATCGTCCAATTGGCCTGTGGCCGTTGGGAAGCGGGGGAGCAGACCCTGGACGAGGCGTTCGACCTGACCCGCGGCTCGGGCCCGGACAACAATATCCTCGCCGAGTGCTGGGCCGTGCGCACCCGGCTGGCCGCCCAGCGTGGCGAGACGGAGGTGGTCGCGCAGGGCATGGAACGCACGCTGGCCGTGGCCCGCCGCCACGAGATCCCGTCGCTGACCGGACTCGCCTACTGGAACCACGGATTCCACGCGCTCACCACCGGCGACGCCGAGGCCGCCTACCGCCGCCTGCGCGGGCTGTACCTGCCGGGGCACGAGGCCGCGCATCCGACCGTGGCCCGGCTGGCCGCACTCGACATGGTCGAGGCGGCCTGCCGCACCGGCCGTTTCGATGACGCCGCCGCGGGCGTCGAGCTGATCACGGCCTGGGCCGAGCACTCCCGGGCCCGCTGGGCCCTGGCCGCCGCCGATATCGGTCGCGCCCTGCTGGCCGAGGAGGACCGGGCCGAGTATTACTACCGGCGCGCCCTGGCGCTGAGCGAGCCCCGGCCCACCAACTTCGCCCGCGCCCGCGCCCAGCTGCTGTACGGCAAGTGGCTGCGCCGGGTTCGTCGCCGCCGTGATGCCGCCGAGCAATTGCGTTCCGCCGCCGACGCTTTCGAGTTCATCGGGGCGAGCGCCTGGGTCGGGCGCGCCCGCAACGAACTCGAGCTCACCGGCACCGGCGCCAAGCCCGCCGGCGGCGCCACGCCGCTCACCGCGCAGGAGTCCCAGGTGGCCCGGCTGGCCGCGCAGGGCCTCACCAATCGCGAGATCGGTGCGGAGCTGTTCCTGAGCCCGCGCACGGTCGGGCATCACATGTCCCGCATTCTCGAAAAGCTCGGCCTCACCGGCCGTTCCGAATTGCGTGGCATCGATTTCGACAATGGGATGCGGCTGATGCGGCCACGGTGAAATCGATGTCAGCGAATTCTCGGCAAGTTAGATGCGGGTGAGCTCGAAGAGCCGGCACCGGCGTTCGCCCGCCAGTCGTTGCTCCATGGCGTAGCCCGGCCAGAAGTCCAGCGCCCGCCGCCAGGCCCGATCCCGGTCACCGCCGGACAGCCGGGTGACCCGGACCGCGAAGCGCTCCTGCCGCACCCGCAGTTCGGCGCGCTCGACGGCGCGCAGATTCGCCGACCAGGCGGGCTGTCCGGGGCGACCCCAATTCGACGACACGATCAGAAAACGTTTCTCGTCGAGGGGATCCGGCACGTAGAGCAGGGTGACCGTGCGCGGAATGCCGGTGTGCCGGCCGGGCACCGTCAGCTCGAGCGCCGGCAGCCCGGCCACATCCAGGATGCCCTTGCGGTCCTCGGTCACCCGCCGCGTGAATCGCTCCAGGGCGAAGACGGCCGGGGCCATGCGCATGACCGTGCGGCGGCGGGCCAGGGCCCGGCCCAGCCTGGGAAGTGGATTCCAGCGCGCGGGTGCGTCGGGGCGGCGACGCCAGTCAGCGAAGACCATGCACCGATTATGTTGCTGCGCGGCCGCGACGGCGTTGCGGCACGGTGGTCACGGGGCCCAACGTGCCCGATCCCACTCGTCCTGCCAATCGTGCGGGTCGGCGGGGGAGCGGTCCTCGTCGTGCTCGCGCGGCAACTTCTCGTTCGCGTCCCGGTTCTCGTCCCGTGCGGCCGGTTCGTTCCGTGCGGCTTTGGCGATTCGATGCCGCCGCTCACTCGGCGGCGGCTCGGGGATTTCCTTGCTCATGTCATCCCTTCGTGCCGGTTATGCGCAAAAGGTATCGAATGAGCTATTTTATGGCTAACTCAGGGTTCGGTGTTGCCGCGAAACCACGGGTCATTGGAATTCAGGGCCGTGAGCAACCGGCGAATGGCCGCCACCCGCAGCTCCTTGCCCGGCAGCTGATCGAGCGCGCACTCCGGGTCGGCGGGCGGCCCGAGGTGGGTGCAGCCGCGCGGGCAATCCTCGATGGCCTCGGCCAGATCGGAGAACGCCTGGATGACATCGTCGGGCGTGATGTGGGCCAGGCCGAAGGAACGCACACCCGGGGTGTCGATCACCCAGCCGCCGTCCGCGAGCGGCAGCGCCACCGACTGCGTCGAGGTGTGCTTGCCCTTGCCGACGCCCGAGACCTCGCCGACCGCCCGATCCGCGTCCGGCACCAGCCGGTTCACCAGGGTGGACTTGCCGACCCCGGAGTGCCCGATGAGCGCGGTCAGCTTGTCGTCCAGCAGCTCCAGCACCGGCTCCACCGGATCCTCGATGCCGCCGTAGACAATGGTCAGATCCAAATCCTCGAAGGCCGAGGCGAATTCGGAATCGGCCGCCAGATCGTGCTTGGTGAGGCACAGAATCGGTTGCAGCCCACCGACATACGCGGCCACCATGGCGCGTTCCACGAACCCGGTGCGCGGCGGCGGGTCGGCCAGCGCCACCACGATGAACAGCTGCTCGGCATTGGCCACCACCACCCGCTCGAACGGGTCGGTGTCATCGGCGGTGCGGCGCAGGACGGTTCGCCGATCGGCCACCCGCACGATGCGGGCCAGGGTGTCGGGCTTGCCGGACAGGTCACCGACCACGTCCACCCGGTCGCCGACCACGATCGGGGTGCGCCCGAGCTCGCGCGCCCGCATGGCCGTCAGCGGCCGGTCCGGATCCCCGTCCAGCACGCACCCCCAGCGGCCGCGGTCCACCGAAACCACCATGGCCGCTTCGGCATCCAGATGCTGCGGCCGGGTCTTGGTGCGCGGCCGCGAGCCCTTGCCGGGGCGGACCCGGACGTCGGACTCGTCGTACTCGCGGCGGCTCAGCGCTCCGCTCCCGGCTTGCCGGAGTTACCCGCTCCGGCCAGCATGCCGTCCCACAGTTCGACGAAGCCGGGGAGCGTCTTGGCCGTGGTGCCGATGTCCTCGATCTCCACGCCCGGCGTGACCAGGCCGATGATCGCTCCGGCGGTGGCCATCCGGTGGTCGGCGTAGGAACGCCACTGCCCGCCGGTGAGCGGATTGGGCACGATGGCCAGCCCGTCCTCGGTCTCGGTGACCTTGCCGCCGAGGCGGTTGATCTCGGTGGCCAGCGCCGCCAGCCGGTCGGTCTCGTGCCCGCGCAGGTGCGCGATGCCGCGCAGCCGCGACGGCGAATCCGCCAGTGCCGCAAGGGCGGCCACGGTCGGCGTCAGCTCGCCCACATCGTGCAGGTCGATGTCGATGCCCGCCAGGCGTTCCGGGCCGCGCACGGTCAGCACGCCGTCGAAGATGCGCGTCTCCGCGCCCATGCGCACCAGGATCTCCCGGATCACATCGCCGGGCTGGGTGGTGTAGCGCGGCCAGTGCGGAATGCTCACCTCGCCGCCGGTGACCGCGGCCGCGGCCAGGAACGGGGTGGCATTGGACAGGTCCGGCTCGATCTCCCAGTCCACCGCGCGGATCGGGCCGGGCGCGACGGTCCAGGTCTGCGCCTTGCGCGGATCATTGGGCGCGTCCACGCGAACATCGGCCCGCCGCAGCATTTCCACCGTCATCTCGATGTGCGGCATGGACGGCAGCGCCGCGCCATCGTGGTTGACCGTGACGCCCTGCTCGAACCGCGCCGCCGAGAGCAACAGCCCGGACACGAACTGCGAGGAACCCGAGGCGTCGATGGTGACCGGCCCGCCGCGCAGCGAGCCCGTGCCGTGCACCACGAAAGGCAGCAGGTCGCCGTCGATGTCGAGGCCCAGCGTCCGCAGCGCGTCCAGGATGGTGGTCAGCGGCCGCGCCCGCGTCTGCTCGTCGCCGTCGAAGGCGACATCGCCGTGCGCCAGCGCCGCCACCGGCGGCAGGAACCGCATGACCGTGCCCGCCAGCCCGCAATCGACCATGGCGCTGGTGAATTCGGCCAGCGGGGTGACGGTGAGCGTCTCGGCCTCGCCCTCGATCCCGACGCCCATGGCCCGCAGCGCCTCGATCATCAGGTTGGTGTCGCGGCTGCGCAGCGCACCGGTGAGGGTGGACGGCCGATCCGCCAGCGCGGCGAGGATCAGCGCCCGGTTGGTAATGGATTTGGACCCGGGCAGGGTCACGGTCGCGTGGACGGGAACTCGGACGTGGGGCGCGGGCCAGAAAGTCACCTGCCCATCTTCCCAAACGATCGGCGGCGCGCGGGCCTCCCGTCCCTTTCTCGCCTGCCCGATTCGCCCTGGATATATACGTATATGGGTACGTATACTGGGTCGGTGATCGATCCCATCAGCCTCGTCATCGGGGGCGCGCTCGTGGGCGGCGGCTGGCTCGCGGGCCGGTTCGGGTCCCGCCGGACCAAGGCCGAGGCGAAGGCTCCGGCGCTGTGCGGCTGCGGTCACGACCTGGCGCTGCACGACCGCGAAGCCGGACACTGTCACGCCGAGATCTTCCGCAAGACCGGCGCGGGCATCAAGGCCTGGGCCCCGTGCAACTGCCAGCGCTACACGGGCCCGACGCCGCTCGAGGAGTTCTTCAGCCCGACGCCCCTGCCGCCCAATTCATAACGCACAACGCCGGTCCCCTTGACGGTGACCGGCGTTGCCGCACAGGCTATTTCGTTACTTGGCGCGCCCGTGGACGAACGGCACGATCTTGCGCAGCAGCTTCATGGTGCGGTCCGTGCGGGTGTAGGACAGCAGTGCCATGCCCGGAATGGTGAAGCGCTGCACCGCGATCGAATGCGGCCGCGAGAACTCCAGCAGGCCCGGCGCACCGTGGATGCGGCCGATGCCGGAGTCCCGGACGCCGCCGAACGGCAGGCCCGAGATGGCGGCGTAGGACAGCACCGAATTCACCGACGTGCAGCCCACTTCCAGCCGCCGGGCGATCTCCATGCCCTGCTTCTTGGAGTACACCGCCGAGCCGAGCCCGTACTTGCTCTTGTTGGTCAGCTCCACGGCTTCGTCGACGCCGTTGACCGTGCGGATGGTGACGGTCGGCCCGAAGGTCTCCTCGCACACCGCGTCCGAGGACTCGTCCACGTCCACCAGCACCACCGGTTCGATGAAGGGGCCCTTGACGGATTCGGGTCCGCCCAGCACCGCCTTGCCGCCGTTCTTGATGGCGTCCTCGATGTGGCGGCGCACGATATCGATCTGGCTGGGCATGGTCATCGGGCCGTAGGCGGCCTTGGCGTCCGAGCCCGGCTTGATGTCGGTGAGGATGCGCTTGACCTCGGCCACGAATTCGTCGGCGATCGACTTGTCCACGTACACCCGCTCGACGCCCGCGCAGGTCTGGCCGGAGTTGGCCGTCGCGCCCCAGGCGACCGCGTCGGCGGCGGCCTTGATGTCGGCGTCGGCGGCCACGATCACCGCGTCCTTGCCGCCGCACTCGAGCAGCACCGGGGTCAGCGTGTCGGCGGCCGCGGCCATGATCTTCTTGCCGGTCGCGGTGGACCCGGTGAAGGCCAGCTTGTCGACGCCGGACTTGACCAGCGCCGCACCGGTCGCGCCGTAGCCGTTGATGGCGACGAAGACCCCGTCCGGCAGCTCCGGATTCGCCTCGGCGAACGCCTTCGCGACGAAATTGCCGATGCCCGTGGAGTATTCACTCGGCTTGAAGACCACGCAGTTGCCCGCGGCCAGCGCGTAGGCGATGGAACCGTTGGGGGTGTACACCGGGTAGTTCCACGGCCCGATGATGCCGACCACGCCCAGCGGGCGATACTCGAGATGGGCCGCGAAGTTGGACATGAACATGCCCGGCGCGACCTTCTTGGGCTTCAGTACCTTCTCGGCATTGGAGGCGGCCCACTTGATGTGTTCCAGGGCCAGCATCAACTCCAGAAAAGCGTCGTCGAGCGGCTTGCCGTTCTCGGCGTGGATGAGCTCGCTCAGCTCGTCGGACTTCTCGACCAGCTTGCTGCCCCAGCGCAGAATGTGGCGCTTGCGCTCGGCGTAGGTGAGTGCGCCCCAGGTGGCGGCGGCGGTCCGGGCCTTGGCAACGGCCGCGTGCACCGCCGCCTCATCATCGATCCGGTAGGTGGCGAGGGTCTCGCCGGTGGCGGGGTTGACCGAAGTCAGTGTGTCGGCCTGATCGAGCGGGGCGGTTTCGGTGGCAGTCATGATTGGCGGCAATCCCTTGCGGATGAGAGTGTGATGAGACGAACGTCTCACACCACCCAAGTGATGTCAATTGCCATCACATCGCGGGCGATTCATCTCGCGATCACCGGTGACGCCCCTTTGTCGGTCTCTGGTGGCAGCATGGTCGACATGTGCGGTAGGTACGCGACAACGACGAATCCCGCGAAGCTGGCCGTCGAGCTCGACGCTATCGACGAGACCGGCGACAAGGGGTTCAACCCCAATTACAACGTGGCCCCCACCAATCAGGTGCTCACGGTCGTCGAACGGTACGACCGCGACCATCCCGAGGACCCGGCCACACTGCGCATCCGGGCGATGCGCTGGGGCCTGATCCCGGTGTGGACCAAGGCTTCCGAGCCCGGCGTCCCGGTCAAGGGCAAGCCGCTGTTCAATGCCCGCGCGGACAAGGCCGCGACCACGGCTTCCTTCCGCGACGCGGTGAAGAAGCGCCGCTGCCTGGTGCCGATGGACGGCTGGTACGAGTGGGTCACCGAGGCGGACTCGCTCGGAAAGGCCGTCAAGCGGCCGTATTTCATGTCCAAGTCCGACGGCGGGCGGCTGTACATGGCCGGGCTGTGGTCGGTCTGGCGCGATCGCAGCCTGGGGGACGAGGCGAAACCGCTGCTCTCGTGCTCCATCCTGACCACCGATTCGGTCGGTGATCTCACCAAGATCCACGACCGCATGCCGCTGCCCATGCCGCGCGAGCACTGGGACGCGTGGCTGGACCCGGACCATCCGGCCCCGGAGGAACTGCTGGAAACGCCGTCGCCCGAGGCGGTTTCGGACATTCTCGTGCGCGAGGTGCCGTCGCTGGTGAACAGCGTCAAGAACAACGGTCCCGAGCTATTGGGCACGGTAGACGAACAGGCCGGTCAGATCAGCCTGATCTGACCGGCCCGCAAGGGGGTGTTCGCGCCCGCTACCCGCACTTCACGGTCGGGAGCGGGATATTCAGGGTGCACTTGAGGGTGTCGGCCGCCGAGTCGATCATCTTGGTGATCAGCCCACCGCCGAGCTTCTCCGCTTTGTCGAGATGTTCGTCCTTTTTCGGCTGCTGCCCGTTGTCCGGTGCTCCCGGGTTGGGGAAACTCGGATTGACCGGTGCGGCAGTCGCGGTGGCGACCGTGAACGGGCCGGACGCCAGTGCCAGCGTCAGCGCTCCTGCCGCAACAGCGATGCGAATGGACAACCTCATCACATCCTCGGGTTCGAATCGGACCTTGTGGACAAAAGGTTCACAACCAGCTCTCTGCTCGCTCCCAAGTAACTCACAGAAAACCACCCGAATTGTGAAATGACAGTGCCCGGACTTACGCGGCTTCCTCGGCGGCTTCCTTCCGGGCCTGGATGCCGCCCGCGGTCCGCAGCGGCACTTCCTTCCAGAACAGCACCAGGATGAAGCCGATCAGCGACACGACCGTGGCCGACAGGAACACCCGGTCCATGGAATCGGCGAAGCCCTCCTTGAAGGGATGCGCCAGCGTCGGATTCAGCTGCTGGACCACCGAGCTGTCACTGAGCACCTGGCTCACCACCGCGGGCGCGGTCTGCGGGTTGGACAGGCCCAGCACGACCTTCTTGTCGACCGAGTCCGGACCCTTCACCGCTTCCTGTGCCGCCTGCATGTAGGCCGGGTCGTTCCGCACGCCCTCCAGCGAGGTGGTGATGTTCGGGGCCAGCTGTGTGAACAGCACCGACAGGAACACCGCCACGCCCAGCGTGCCGCCGATCTGCCGGAAGAAGGTCGCGGCCGCGGTGGACACACCCATGTCCTTGGGCGGCAGCGCGTTCTGCAGCGCCAGGGTCAGCGGCTGCATCAGATTGCCCAGGCCGAAGCCGGTGATGGCCATGAAGATCATGACGACCCACAGCTTCGTGTCGGCCGAGACCAGGTGCAGCAGGAACAGCCCCGAGGTCAGCAGTGCCGCGCCCACCGGCGGGAAGTACTTGTACCGCCCGGTCTTCGAGATCAGCTGACCCGCCAGGATCGAACCGGTCATCATGCCCGCCACCAGCGGCAGCATGAGCAGACCCGCCTTGGTCGGGCTCGCGCCCTGCACCACCTGCAGGTACTGCGGCAGCAGCGTGATGCCGCCGAACATGGCCGCGCCGACCACCACCGAGATGACCACGCCGAGGGCGAAGGTGGAGTTCTTGAACATGCGCAGCGGAATCAGCGCCGCGTCGCCCTGCTTGGCCTCGACCGCGATGAAGGACAGGATGCCGACCGCGCCCAGGATGTAGCACAACAGGGAATGTCCACTGGTCCAACCCCATTCGCGACCCTGCTCGGCCACCACCAGCAGCGGCACCAGGCCGACGATCAGCGCCGAGATGCCCATCCAGTCGATCGGCACCTTGGTGACGGGACGCTTGGGCAGCCGCAGCACGCGGGTCACCACGGCCAGGGCGATGATGCCGACCGGCACGTTCACCAGGAACACCCAGCGCCAGCCGGTGACGCCCAGGATCTGGTCGGTGCCCGAGAGCAGGCCGCCCACGACCGGGCCCACCACGCTGGAGGTGCCGAACACGGCCAGGAAGTAGCCCTGGTAGCGGGCGCGCTCCCGGGGAGACACGATGTCGCCCATGATGGTCAGCGCCAGCGACATCAGGCCGCCCGCGCCCAGGCCCTGGAAGGCCCGGAAGGCGGCCAGCTCGTACATGGAGGTCGCCATGGAACAGGCCAGCGAGCCGACCACGAAGATGGAGATGGCGGCCAGGTAGAACGGCTTGCGGCCGTACATGTCCGAGAGCTTGCCGTAGAGCGGCGTGGCCAGGGTCGAGGTGATCAGGTAGGCGGTGGTCACCCACGCCTGCGCCGAATAGCCGTGCAGCTCATCGGCGATGGTGCGGATGGAGGTCGACACGATGGTCTGATCCAGGGCCGCCAGCAGCATGCCCATCATCAGGCCGCTCATGATCGCCAGGATCTGCTTGTGGGTGAAGCCCGCCGAATTGACTTCGGGCTCCGCCGCTTCCGTTGTGGTAGTCACGAATTGTTCTCCGCGGGTGCGTAATAGGACTGAAGGTCTTTGTGTGCCGCGATATCGGCCAGCATGCGCTGCCGGGTCGCCTCGTAGCCGTCGACGAAGCGCCGCAGCAGTTCCGAGAAGGTCTCCCGTTCCCCGGGGGCCCAGTCGGCCAGCATGCGCCGCAGCGAGTCGTTGCGGCGGGTCCGGATCTGGGCGGCCACCGCCCGGCCGGACTCGGTCACGTCGAGCACGCTCACCCGCCCGTCGGCCGGGTCGGCGCGGCGTTCGATGAGTCCGCGCTTGACCAGGCTCGCGACCTGGCGGCTGATGGTCGAGGCGTCCGAGTAGAGGGCCTCGGCCAGTGCGCCCGAGCGCATCGGGCCGCCGTGGATCAATTGGAAAAGAATGCTGAACGCGGCCGGTTCGATCTCGCCCTGGGTCAGGGTCGCGATCTGGGCATTGGTGCGGTCACGCAGCTTGGTGAGCCGGGCGATCTCGTAGGCGATGGCGTCGACAAGGCCGTCGTCGATGTCGGTCCAGGTAGTCGCGGGTCCATCGTCGATCACGGTCGGTCTCACCTCCTTGTATCAGGCAACTGCTTGTATGCGTCAACTAGTTGTACGGCGCAAGTATTCCCGCATGATCGCCAAATAGCAAGTTTTTCCGGAGGTTGTGTCTCCGCTCTCAGCCGTTCGCGACCGGAGCAGTCACCGCATTCGTGAGTCGTACCAGGTCAGTGGGTGCGAGCTCGATCTCGAGCCCGCGCTTGCCCGCACTGCACAGCACCCGGTCCCAGCCCAGCGCCGACTCGTCGATGACCGTCGGCAGCCGCTTCTTCTGTCCCAGCGGCGAAATCCCGCCCAGCACATAGCCGGTCGTGCGTTCGGCCTTGGTCTTGTCGGCCATGGCGGCCTTCCCGCCGCCCAGCGCCGCGGCCGCCGCCTTCAGCGACAGCGTGGTCGGCACCGGCAGCACCGCCACCGCGAGCCCGCCCGAACCCAGCTCGATCACCAGCGTCTTGAAAATCTGCCCGGCGGTAACCCCGAGCTCTTCCGCCAGCGCTTCGACGGCCTCCGCACCGTACGAATCACTGCGCGGGTCATGGGTATACGCGTGCACCCGATGATCCACTTCCGCCTGCACCAATGCCTTGATCGCCGGGGTCGAAGCAGCAGCCATGGCCTCACCCTAACCACCGCGCGCAACCGGATTTCGGGTGCTGGGAACAGGGCGACCGCCCTGCCTGTTGCATGCGATACGCGCTTCACAGCAACCGCGGGGCCCACGGTAGGCGAGCGCAGGCAGCCATTCACAAAGGAGGAAGTCGGGTGACCGTTCTGGTCGAGGAGCCCCCGGTGTGGACCAGTTTCCTGGCCGAATCCCTGCTCGCGGTAGATTCGAGTGCTACGGCGATCGAAGGGATCAGTGTGACGAGCGACGACGAAACGGTCGATCGCCTGCGTGATGACGACTCGGACAGCGAGAGCATCGACGCCGGGGAAGACCAAGCGGTCGACTACGACGAAGTGGGCGAATCCGGTGCCAGGAGCACCGAATCCGCCGCGGAACTGGCCGCGCGATTCGAGCGTGACGCGCTCCCGCTGCTGGACCAGCTCTACGGTGCGGCGTTGCGCATGACCCGCAACCCGGCCGATGCCGAGGACCTGGTGCAGGAGACCTTCGCCAAGGCGTACCAGGGGTTCAAGTCCTTCCGCGAGGGCACCAACCTGCGGGCCTGGCTGTACCGCATCCTCACCAACACCTACATCAACTCGTATCGGAAGAAGCAGCGCCAGCCCGCGCAGTATCCGACCGACGAGATCACCGACTGGCAGCTGGCCTCCACCGCCGAGCACACCTCCACGGGTCTGCGCTCGGCGGAGATGGAAGCCCTCGAGGCGCTGCCGGACGACGACATCAAGGCCGCTCTGCAGGAGCTGCCCGAGGAATTCCGGATGGCGGTGTACTACGCCGACGTGGAGGGCTTCCCCTACAAGGAAATCGCCGAGATCATGGGAACTCCCATCGGTACCGTCATGTCCCGGCTGCACCGCGGCCGCAAGCAGCTCAAGGGCCTGCTCGCGGATGTGGCGCGGGAACGTGGATTCAATCGATCGGGCAACGACGCGGCTCGTGAGGAGGTAACCCAGTGAGCGATGACATGGACGATCTGGACTGCTCGGCGGTGCTCGCCGATGTCTGGTTGCTGCTGGACAACGAGTGTGACGCGGCGGTCAAGGAGCGGCTGCGCGAGCACATCGACCGCTGCTCGCCGTGCATCGAGGCCTACGGCCTGGAGGAGAAGCTCAAGTCGCTGCTCAACCGCAAGTGCGGCGGCGACCGCGCCCCGGACTCGCTGCGTCAGCGCCTGACCATGGAGATCCGCACCAGCTACACGAGCGTCGAAACGCGCATCGTGACGGATCCGGAGAAGTGATTTAGTGGCGACCGGGGTAACTCCCCGGGTACGTCCAAAATAGATTCGGCACCCGACCGCCGGTACGAGTGCGGGACTTGGAACGGCACGTAGCCGTCCGCTGAAGTCTCGGGGAGGCGGAACAGAGCGACACCTCTTCCCGTGGGAAGTGGTGCCGCTCAGCATATTTCGAGCTTATCGAGACAGCTCAGGCGTTCGGCCGCTTGCCGTGGTTGGCTGCGTTCTTCTTGCGGCCACGCTTCTTACGTCCACGCTTACCCATTAGGTAATCTCCCTTCAGTCGGTCGCCATTCTTTCACGTGTGGTTGGCTGTACCTTCAGGGGCTACGGGCTACTCAACGCGAGAGGTGTGCATGGCTGAGGAAGTGAAGGCCGAGATGGTGTCGACCGTGCAGGAGATCCTGGTCTCCGTCGGTGATGAGGTGAAGGTCGACGATCCGGTCGTCATGCTCGAGTCGATGAAGATGGAGATCCCGGTCATCGTCGAGTCCGCCGGCAAGGTCAGCTCGATCAACGTCAAGCCCGGCGACGTGCTCCAGCCCGGCGATCTGATCGCCGTCATCTCTTAAAGCGAGAAGCGCCGCCCGCTACCGCCTCGCGTCCGTACCGCGTGGGAACATACCCTCGACGTGGGAACAGAGGAGCGTGGGTGAATGTCGACACTGAGTGATCTACTGGCCGAGCACACCGATCTACCGGGTGCGGCCGTCGACCATTTGCAGCGAGTGGTGGGGGACTGGCAGCTGCTGGCGGATCTGTCCTTCGCGGATCTGCTGCTCTGGGTGGGGACCGGCCCGATCAGCGAGGGCGCGGAAGTGGTGTGCGTATCCCAGTGCCGCCCGACCACCGCGCCGACCGTGCACCCGGAGGACCTGGTCGGCACCCTGGCCGCCAAGGAAGCCAACCCGCACGTTTTCGAGGCGCTGCTGAACCACGACATCGTGCGCTTCGAGACCGACACCGTGCTCACCGGCGTCTACCACCCGCATCCCGTGCACGCCATGCGTGAGGCCATCCCGGTCCGGGTCGGCGACGACATCATCGCCGTGCTCGGCCGCGACACCGACACCCAGCGCCGCAAGATGCGCTCCAGCCTGGAGATCGCCTACATGTCCTGCGCGGACGACCTGTGCCAGATGGTCGCCGACGGCACCTGGCCCGCGCTCGAGGACCGCACCGGCGCGCACTCCAGCCCGCGCGCGGGCGACGGTTTCATCCGCCTCGATACCGAGGGCACCGTCGTCTATGCCAGCCCCAACGCGCTCTCGGCCTATCACCGCATGGGTTTGCAGAACGATCTGGTCGGCCAGGATCTGGCCCTGACCACCCGTTCCCTCATCACCGACCCGTTCGACGCGCAGGAGGTGGTCGGCGATATCCAGGCGGCCCTGGCCGGAAAGGCCGGGCGCCGAATGGAAGTCGAGGCGCGCGGCGCGACCGTGCTGCTGCGCACCCTGGTGCTGCGCCCGCACGGCGAGCTGGCCGGGGCCGCGGTGCTGGTCCGCGACGTGACCGAGGTGAAGCGGCGCGACCGCGCGCTGCTGTCCAAGGACGCCACCATTCGCGAGATCCACCACCGGGTGAAGAACAATCTCCAGACCGTGGCCGCGCTGCTGCGGCTGCAGGCCCGCCGCACCGAAAACGAAGAGGCGCGACTGGCATTGACCGAATCGGTCCGCCGCGTCACCTCCATCGCCTCGGTACACGAAATGCTGTCCATGTCGGTTGACGAAGAGGTCGATCTGGACGAGGTGGTGGACCGCCTGCTGCCGATAATGGCCGACGTGGCGACCGTCCACACCGCCCGTATCAAGGTGCGCCGGGCCGGATCGCTGGGCGTCTTCTCCGCCGAACGCGCGACGCCGCTGGTCATGGTGCTGACCGAGCTGGTGCAGAACGCCATCGAGCACGCCTTCGACGCCGGCGAGAACGGTACGGTCACAATCCGTTCCGAGCGTTCGGCCCGCTGGCTCGACGTCATCATCAGCGACGACGGCCGCGGTCTGCCCGACGGATTCAGTTTGGAAGGCTCGGACCGGCTGGGCCTGCAAATTGTCCGCACACTGGTCACGGCCGAATTGGGCGGGTCGATCGGACTTCATCCGGGAGCCGATGTCGGCACCGACGCGGTCCTGCGCGTTCCCCTGGGACGTCGTTCCGCCCGCTGAAATATCAACTGCGGCGCATAAGTTCGGGCGTAGTGAAAAATTTGCGCCCGAACTTTCGTTCGAAAGAGCGAATCCCGCTCACCGAGAATTCGGTTCTTTGCACACATAAGCCCGGCACCTGTATTGGTGCCGGGCCGAATCGCGCTGCGGCCCCGAGGCTGGGTTGGGCCGTAACGCCTTGTCGTCTAGCTGGTTAGACGACGCTGCGGGTACGCGTGCGCGCGTTGCGACGCTTCAGCGCACGACGCTCGTCTTCGCTCATACCACCCCACACGCCGGCATCCTGACCCGACTTCAGGGCCCAGGACAGGCAGTCAGCGGTGACGGGGCAGCGCGCGCAGACCAGCTTGGCATCGGCAATCTGCGCGAGCGCCGGACCACTGTTACCCACCGGGAAGAACAGCTCGGGGTCCTCGTCGCGACAGATGGCCTTGTGGCGCCAGTCCATTCCTCTGCTCCTTTGCTAGGGCGCGCTCATAGCGCTGCCCCTCGGGTTTGTGGTCCGTTCACTTGTGCGACTCGAATGTTTCCGCACGGTTGCTTGTGAATGCTTTCACGAACACCGTAGATGTCAATAGATACCTGGTGCACCGTGGGGAAGCTCACGCTGTAAGACCCCTACATGGGGGTCCGCCGTGTCATTTGTACTCGGTCTAGCGGGTTTTCGCAGCGCAACAGCGATGTTTCTCAGGTGTGTCGAACCGGCTAGGGCTTCGGCGCGACCACATCGAGGATATCCGGGACGGCTGTGAAATTCACCATGTTGCGTCGCCCGATGAAGTCGCCGTCGATTTGCAAGCCGATCGGTTCCTCTGCCGTGACGGTTACCGCAGGTACGTCGTCTTCCCGAAACAAATTGTGGCCCTTGGGATCCCCCTGGGCGGACAGCAACTGTCGCGCGATCATGAGGGTGGGCAGGACACCCATGGTGCGCATGGCAAACACCCCGAGACCCGATTCGAAGGTGGTGCCCGGGTTGGTGACCACGGGCGTGTTGTCGAGATAAGTCCAGGGACTGGCATTGGTCACGAATGCGTAATGCACGTCCGTGACCGGTTCGTGACCTGGAATGTTCAGGGTCACTTGCGGGGCATGGCGTTTCGCGCGAAAGAACTGCTTGACCGTGGTGCGCAGATAGCGAGCGGGCGTGGCGGCCTTGCCGTTCGCGCGCTTGCCGTCGATGACCTCGCACACATCGGCGTCCAGGCCGACGCCCGCGCTGAAACAGAACCAGCGATCGTCGGCGACGCCCAGACCGATGCGGCGGTCCGCGTCATCGGACAGCAGATCGATGAGCTGATTGGTGGCGGTCACCGGATCCGGCTCGATGCCGAGCGAGCGCGCGAACACATTCGCCGAACCGCCGGGAATGACGCCGAGGCGCGGCAGCCATTCGCGCTGCGGTTGGCCGGGCAGCGGCAGGAAGCCATTGATGGTCTCGTTCACCGTGCCGTCCCCGCCGTGCACCACGATCAGATCCATGCGGGTGTCGGCGGCCCAGCGCGCCAATTCGGCGGCGTGCCCCCGGTGCTCGGTCTGTCGAACGGTGAGCTGAGTGCGGCTTTCCAGCGCGTGAGCGAGCAGATCGCGGGTGGACCGAGTGGTCGCGGTGGCATTCGGATTCACGATCAGCAGGGTCCGCACAGTGCCTATTTTGCCTCCGCTTCGCTCCGGCGGGTTCGCGGCCCCTAAGTCTCGTTCTTCGCTCCTCCGCTCCTCCGCTTCGCTCCCGTCTTCCGCTCCAAGCGCGGGGAGGCGGAGCACAGTCCAGAACGAGACGGCCGCGAACCTCGAAGTGCCAGTTCCGAACTGGTTTATGCCGTGCGGGTGCTTCGCACAACGACGCTCGGTCGTAGGCTGGCGGGGTGGCTGAGCAGAGTGGCGGCGAGAAGAAGACCGAGGTCGTGCCGACGACCGTGCGGGTGGCGGGCGCGCTGGTCGCGCTCGAGGGCGCGCTGGGTCTGGTCGCGATGGTGGTGCTGATCGTCGTCGGGGCGAACGGGTCGGCGCAGAGCCCGAAGAACAGCTATCTCACCGCCGGGTACGCGGCCATTCTGGGCAGCGCGGTGCTGGCGGCGGGGATCGGGCTGATGCGCGGGAAGCGGTGGGGGCGGGCCATCGCGACGCTGACGCAGCTCTTGCTGCTGGGGGTCGCGTACTACATGTTCACCTCGGACCGGCCCGAATTCGGCGCGCCGCTGGGGTTGCTGGCGCTCGGGGCGCTGGGGTCGCTGTTCGCGCCGGAGTCGAACAAGTGGATGGCCGCGGGGTACGGGACTCCGGAGTAGGGCCCGGCTCGGCCGGGCTGCATTGGGTCGTAAGGGCGGCTCAGTAGCCCGCAGGCGGATTTTTGGACGCTCGCCCACATGGCCTGAGCGAGCGCTTTGCCCGAGTCGTCAGTCGTCCGCGTGTGCCGCCAGCCGGGCCAGCGCCGGACCGGCCAGCCGGTAGCCGGTCCACTCGTGCTGGTTCACCGCCCCGATCGACTCGTAGAAGTCGATGCTCGGGGTGTTCCAGGTCAGCACCGACCACTCGAAGCGGGCGTAGCCCTGCTCGACGCACTCGCGGGCCAGCGCGGCCAGCAGGCTCTTGCCCAGGCCGTGGCCGCGGGCCTCGGGCTTGACGTAGAGATCCTCGAGGAAGATCCCGTGCACGCCCTTCCAGGTGGAGTAGTTCAGGAACCAGATCGCGCAGCCCACGATGCCCCGATCGTTCTCGGCCACGTGCGCGTACAGCGCCGGCTTCGGCCCGAAGAGCGCCTCTCGCAACTGCTCCGCGGTGAGCGTGCACTCCTCGCGCAGCTTCTCGTATTCGGCCAGGTCGTAGACCAGATCGACGAGTGCCGGGAGATCGGCGGGAGTGGCGCGGCGGATCATGCGGCGGAACCTTCCTGCGGGTCGAGCGGCGGAACCAGGTTGTGATGGACCACGGTTCGCGCCTGGTGATCATGTCCCAGCACCGTAACCGCGGCCGTGGACATGAAGAACCGGCGGCCTTCGATCACCTCGAATTCGCACCAGCGGGCGATGAGTACGCGCGAGAAGTGGCCGTGGCCGACCAGCAGCACGTCGCGGGCGGACAGTTCCGGGACGACCCTGGACAGCACGTGGTCGGCGCGCTTGCCGACCTGCTCGGCGGTCTCGCCGCCGGGGGTCTCGCCGGTGAAGATGGTCCAGCCGGGGGAGCGCTGCTGGATCTCGGGCGTGGTGAGGCCCTCGTAGTCGCCGTAGTCCCATTCGACGAGGTCGTCATCGATGACGGCCCCGCGCAGCCCGGCCAGCTCGGCGGTGCGTACCGCGCGCTCCCGAGGGCTGGTGAGGATCAGCGGGTCGCGCAAATTCAAGCCCGCCAGGAGTTTTGCGGCGGCGCGGGCCTGCGCCTCGCCGGCCTCGGTGAGCGCGCAGTCGGTGCGGCCGGTGTGGCGGCGCGCGGCCGACCAGGCCGTCTCCCCGTGTCGCAGCAATATCAGCCGGTGCTCGCCAGCGCTCATGGCATTGAGCATGCCGGACGGTCAGGCGGCCGGGCCGCCGACGCCGTAGAGCCGGGCGCCGCGGCGCTCCAGGAAGGTCTGACCCGATACCGCCAGCGAGATGGGCTCGTTGTGGTAATCGCTGCGCTGCAACGGGATTCGGCTGGTCTGCGCGCCGGTGTTCTGATCCAGGACGGCCAGGCCGTCGGCGACCGGGACGATGAGCTGACCGGCCATCATGGCGGGCGTGCCGAGCACGTGCTGGGTGCCCCACAGCGGGTCCAGGGTGGTGAGGTTGAGGGCGATGAGGTTCTCGCCGGTGAAGACGAAGAAGCCGGTCGACAGCCGCGCCACCATGGCGTCGTCCGCGAGCGGGGTCGAAAGCTGTTGGGTGGCAAGCAGATTGCCGCTGACGTCGTAGATGGTCAGCACCGGCGGGCTGGTCTGGGTACCCGGCAGGTAGAGCGCGACCCGGGTGTCGGACACCGCCAGCACCCGCGCGCCGTCCACCGCGCCGCCGGGCTCGTTGAGCACGTGCGAGCTGTAGTCCTCGGGCATGGTGCCGTCTTTGGGCGCGGGATTGAGGATGGACAGCCGGTCCGCGGTGTCCTTCCCGCAGCGTTCCAGCACCGCCACCCGGCTGGGCGCGGAACCGGCCGAGATCAGACGGCAGTCGCTGCGCGGCTGGGTGTGCGGATTGACCGGGGCGTCGACGTAGCCGTACTCGAGGGTGCGGACCAGATCCGAGCGCCACAGCTCGAGCCGGTTCGCGCCGAGCGCCAGCACGTAGGTGCCGTCCGGCCACAGGGTGATCTTGTCGTCCATGTAGCTGGAGCGCGCGGTGACCCGGGAACCCTGCTCGGCGTTCAGCAGTGTGGTCTGACTGCAACCGCGGTCTTCCTTGAAGCCGGGTTCGGTCCGATAGGTGGCGATGACGGTCCCGAACTGGACCTCCACCGCGCACAGCGGCAGATCCCGCTCGTACTTCCAAACCTGTTCGCCGGTGCGGGGATCGCGCCCGGTGACGGCACCGCCGTCGGCGGTGATGGCCACCCCGCCCACCACCAGCGAGCGCATGGCCGCGTCGTCGGGCTGCTGCCACAGCTCCCTGACCTGGCCGGGCACCGGCCCGCCGGTACTCGGCACGGGCAGATCGACGGTGGCGGATTGTGCGTGCGTGCCGCGCACGCCACTGGTCAGCACCACGACCGCTGTCGCGATCGCCACCAGAGCGGCGATCGCGACAGCGGTGAGAATATCGGCGCGCGTCCGCCGCTCGGGTGCGAGCACGACAGCGAGAGTAGCCGATCCGGGTGATTACGCGGAGGCGGCGACCGCGGTGTCAGCCGCGACCACGACCTCCGCCTCGACCTTCTTGCGCCGCGTCCGCTTCACCGGAGCCGCCGCGGCGGCCTCGGATCCGTTTGCCGCAGCACCGGACTCGGCCGCCTCGACCGCGGGCTTCGCGGCTTTACGGGTCCGCTTCTTCGGCGCCTCGGCGGGCGCGCCCGCATCGGCTCCGGCCGTGCCGTCCACCGCGGCTGCCTCGAGGGCCTTGGCAGTGCGCTTGCGCGTGGCCTTCTTCGGTGCGTCCGCGTCACCGGACTCGAGGGCCGCGGCCGGCTCGGCTTCGGCGCTCGTGGCCTTGCGGGTCCGCTTGCGCGGGGTGCTCAGCACCGGCTCGGCCGAATCGCCACCGGCGGCAGCCGATTCCACCGCGACCACGGCCGCCCCCTCAGCAGTGGCACCGGATTCGGCCGCTCCGGCCTTGGTGCTGCGCCGCGTGCGCTTGCGCGGCGCCTCGGACACCGCGTCGGAGGCGGGTGCCGAATCGGCCACGGCGGCAGCACCGTTCGCAGTCGTCTCGGCTGCCTCGGCCTTGGTGCGGCGTGTGCGCTTGCGCGGTGCGTCGACGGCGGCTTCCGGCTCGGCGGCGATCTCCGCCGCGTCCGCGGTGGTCACCACGGCGGCCGAAGCGTCTGCGGCCGAACCGGATTCGGCCTTGGTGCTGCGCCGTGCGCGCTTGCGCGGTGCCTCGGCGACGGCCTCGGCGGCCGGTGCCGCAGCGTCGGCGACGCTCGAATCGCCCGTGGCCGTCTCGGATCCGGCGGCCTTGGTGGCGCGACGGGTCCGCTTGCGCGGTGCCTCCTCGGCGACCGGCTCGGTGGCCGAGGCGCTCTCGGCAGTGACCGTGGCGCTTTCAGCGGTGGCCGTGGAGCTCTCGGCGGTGGCCGAAGCGTCTGCGGCCGAAGCGGATTCGGCCGCCTTGGCGCTGCGGCGGGTGCGCTTGCGGGGCGCGGCCGCGTCGGCCTCGGTGGTGGTCGGCTCGGGGCTCGCCACGGCGGGCGCGGTGGCCACGACCGCCTGGGCCGGAGCATCCGAGAAGAGCGCCGGGGCGTCCGAGAAGAGCGCCGTGGCGGTCCCGTCGGCACCGGCGGCCACGCCGTTCGTGGTGGCGGGGGCCGATTCCCGGCCGGTGGCGGCGATTTCGGGTGCGCCCGAGTCGCCGGAACCCCTGCCGCGGCGGGTGCGATTGCGGCTGCGGCGGGGGCGGTTCGAGGAATCGGCCGAGTCCTCGGCGACGGAATCCTCTGCCGCGCTGTCGCTTTCGGCGGCAACCTCGGCGGTGGCGGTAGCGGCCGTGGCCTCGACCGGGGTGGCGCCACCCTTGCCACGACGGCGGCGGCGACGACGGCGACCGGACTTCGCCGGGTCGGCGGTCGAGTCCGTTTCGGCGGCAGGGGATTCCGTCACCGTGGTCGCGGTGGTGGCCTCATCCTCGGCCTTGCCGCCGCGGGTGCGGCGGCGGTTGCGGCTGCGGGCGGTGCGGGCCTCGCGCTCGACGACGACGGCGTCCTCGTCACGTTCGGGCTTGCGCTTGCGCACGATGCCGGTCACGCCCTCGGGGATGCCGAGTTCCTCGTAGAGGTGCGGGGAGCGGGAGTAGGTCTCCACCGGTTCGGGGATGCCGAGCTCGAGGGCCTTGTCGATGGAGGCCCAGCGGTGCAGCTCGTCCCAGTCGACCAGGGTGACCGCGACACCGGTCTTGCCGGCGCGGCCGGTGCGGCCGATGCGGTGCACGTAGGTCTTCTCGTCCTCCGGGCACTGGTAGTTGACCACGTGGGTGACGTCGTCGATATCGATACCGCGGGCGGCCACGTCGGTGGCGACCAGCACGTCGATCTTGCCCTCGCGGAACTTCTTGAGCGCCTTCTCGCGGGCGATCTGCCCGAGGTCGCCGTGCACCGCGCCGACCGCGAAGCCGCGCTCGGCCAGATCGTCGGCGACCTTCTGCGCGGTCCGCTTGGTGCGCGCGAAAATCATTGTCGCGCCGCGGGTTTCGGCCTGCAGAATGCGGGCGACCAGCTCGCTCTTGTCCAGTGCGTGCGCCCGGTAGACGAACTGCGCGATGCGGTCGTGCACCGCGGACTCGTGATGCTCCTCGGCCCGGATGTGGGTCGGCCGGCTCAGGAAGGTGCGGGCCAGGGTGATGATCGGGCCCGGCATGGTGGCCGAGAACAGCATGGTCTGGCGCTGCTCGGGAACCATATTGAGAATGCGCTCGATATCGGGCAGGAAGCCCAGATCGAGCATCTCGTCGGCCTCGTCGAGGACCAGCACCTGCACCTTGCCCAGGATCAGGTGGTTCTGCTGGGCCAGGTCGAGCAGGCGGCCCGGAGTGCCGACGACCACGTCGACACCGGCGCGCAGCGCGGCGATCTGCGAGTTGTAGGGGCGGCCGCCATAGATGGAGGTGACCCGCACCTTGGTGCCGCCGTTGTCGGCCAGGTACTTGCTGGCGTTCTCCAGATCCTCGGTGACCTGCATGCACAGCTCGCGGGTCGGCACGATGATCAGCGCGCGCGGCGTGCCGTCGAGCGCCTTGGTGCCGGAGCCGCCGGTGGCGATGCGGTGCAGCAGCGGCACGCCGAAGCCGAAGGTCTTGCCCATACCGGTGCGGGCCTGGCCGATGAGATCCTCACCGGCCAGCGCGAGCGGCAGGGTGAGTTCCTGAATGGCGAAGGTGCGTTCGATGCCGATCTCGGCGAGGGCCCGGACGATTTCCGGCCGCACGCCCAATTCGGCGAAGGTGGGAGCCAGGTGGGTGTCGTCGAGTTCGGCGGTCAGCAGCGTGTCCGCGACACCAGGTTCCTGCTCTACGGTGATCTTGCTCAGGGTTCTTGCCTTTCCTCGTTTATCGCGTCTCGCGCGCACGAGGCGTGGGGCGGACCCGGTCGGTCCGCGACGACCACTTGATCCGTTTCTCGCCGCTGCGGGATGCCTCTCCGGTGGATGGGCGTCGACCTGGCGCGGCGGTGCAGTGCTGCGGATCGGAGTGCGCGCACATTTTCCATTGGACTACGGGCATGGAATTTCCGCGTCCGCGGAGATTGTAGCGTGATACGTCCTTCGCCCTGTTTTCCGCCACCGCTAATGTGCGGCGTTATTGTGCTGGTGGGCGTGCTTATCAACGGTCGCGCGGGGCTGATCTCCGGTTTCGCATTGCCGTTAATGATTGTGGCGCAGCATAATTCGTCGGGGGCGGCCGCGCCGGTCACGCGCCGGACAGTTGAGTTGCTCACATGTGTGATACACCGTGTACCACTATCTGCGAAGGTTGTGCCGTGAGCTTGGCAGACACCGTGACAAAAGCCGCCCAGAATCTGTGGGCCCTGACCTTCGGGGATGGCATCGAGGCCCCCGAACCGACCCCGTCGACGGTGCTGTCGGACACACCCCACCGCGAACTGCGCCGCTACGACGGCTCGGGGGACGACGACCCGGCCGTGCTGCTGGTGCCGCCGCTGGCCGCGCCCGCCTTCTGCTTCGACCTGCGCCCGGATCAGAGCCTGGCCCGGTTCCTGCTGGAGTCCGGCTGTGCGCCCTATCTGGTCGACTACGGCGAGATCACCTTCGAGGACCGCCGCATGGGCTTTGAGACCTGGATCGACGACATCCTGCCCGAGGCCATCCGCCAGGTGTCGGCCGATCGCGGCGGCCGCCCGGTGGATCTGGTGGGCTGGTCCATCGGCGGCACCCTGGCCTTGCTGACCGCCGCGGCCGACCAGACCCTGCCGATCCGCTCGGTGACCGCGGTCGGCGCGCCGCTGAGCTACGACCACATGATCGGCGCGCGCGAACTGCGCAGCCTGGCCCGGCTCGACGGCGGCCGCACCGCGACCGCCGCCATCCGCGCCGTCGGCGGCGTCTCGGCGCGGTTGACCCGCTTCGCCTACCGCGCCACCGCGTGGGATCGGGAACTCAAGCGGCCCTTCTTCATTGCGAGCAATCTGTCGGATACCGCGACGCTGGCCCGAATGGAGACCATCGACCGGTTCCAGAACTCGCTGCCGGGTTATCCGGGCCGGTTCTACAACCAGCTGTGGGGCCGTTTCATTCTCAACAACGACATCGGCAAGGGCGTTGTGCACCTGGGTGATCAACAGGTCGCGCTGGCCGACATCACCCAGCCGGTGCTGCTGGTCGGCGGGCCGAACGACGTGATCACCGCGGCCGCCGCCGTCGAGCACGGCACGAAGACGCTGACCGGTGCCGCGGAGGTGCGGTACGAGACCGCACCCGGTTCTCACCTCGGCATTCTCATCGCCCGCGACACCACGTGGACGTATCTGGACAAGTTCCTGCGCGACCTCGCCTGATCGAACGTCGTTGCCCGATCACGCGTTCGGGTACGGCCGCAACGCGGGCCACGACTGCCGATCGAGCCGTCCCACACTGTATTTCGGGACCATGACGTCCACGATCTCGCGCGCGATGAGCTGATAGACCGCCTGTGTCGGGTGCGCGAGGTCGCTGGTGGTGAGCGCGCGCCGGATGGCGGGCGGAGTCGTGTCGGTCATGCCCAGGTACGGCACCGGGCCGTGGTCCTGGGCCAGCGGCGTGAGCTGGAAGGCCGGCTGGTGGGTCGAGACGTGCTGCATGAACCGGTCCATCGACACGAAGCTGATATTGGCCGGGGTCGCGCCGGGCCCGTCCTTCGGGCCGGGTGACGGCCAGTGCCCGGCCAGGTATTGCAGCGCGTCGTTGAACTTCGCGACGTTCTTCACCGCCTGTTCCACCGAGGCCTCGCCCTTGTCGGAGGCCTTGTCCTGGAAGCGAACCGACACCATCGGGCTGGGCAGGTCGATGAGCATGAAGTGCTCGAGGGCCGGGTTGGTGGACAGCGAACTCGGGATCAGGTTCACCAGCTCGCAGATGTCGCGGATCATCGGGCCGATTCCGGTGCCGGGCTTGGTGGTGGTGGCGTCGGGGACCGGCCGGGCGACGGTGATGAGATCGTTGAGCCCGATCCAGATGATGTGCAGGGTCGGCCCCGGGAATTGCTCCTGGGTCATGCCCCGCGCGGCGGGCGGGGGATTCTTCTGCAGTTCCCGGCGGGCGGCGATGTACTTCTCGACCTGGGCGCGCAGGTGGCCGAGCGCGCCGCCCTTGTCCTCGGTGTCGTCGGCCGCGACCGCGCCGCCCTCGGCGTAATTGGCGTAGAACACCGGGAACTGCAGGGCATTGGCGGTGGCGCCCAGGACCATCGAGTCGGTGGTGAGTTTGCGGTGCGGTGCGGTGGCCTCCTCGGTCTCCTTCTTGTTGGCGCGGATGAGCGGTTGACCGCCGATCCATTCGACGAGGTAGTCGGTCCAGTTCTTGCCGTCGCTGTAGCGACCCACCTCATTGGTGCGCATCATTCCGGCGGCGCGGGCGAACATTCCGGCCGGGGATTCGCGCTTGATGCCGATGTCGGAGAGGGAATCGCCGAGGACGATGAGATTCTGGATTGCGGTGGGCATGAGTGACTCCGCGAGGGTGACGGATACCGATGCCCCGAGCCGCTCGGTATGTACTACGAATAACTAAGTGGCACATGGTCTTTCGAACAATTCGAGCGTACGACGCATGACGTGTCGCCGATGGGTGAATGCCGGTCGTTTTCTGCCGCTAGGGTGGGGACCCATGGGAGCAAACTCGTCCACCGCGCTCGGCGCTGCGTCGGAATCTTCCGACGGCCGTATCCCCGCTGAACACCCCGGCGTCACCGATCTGTTCGCCGTCCTCGCCTACGGTGAGATCTCCGCCTTCTACCGTCTCGCCGAAGAGGCGAAGCTGTCGCCCACGCTGCGCGGCAAGGTGGCCGTCGCCAAGATGGCGGGCAATGAGTCCGAGCATTTCAAGACCCTCGAGCAGGCTCTCGCCGACCGCGGCGTGGACGTCTTCGACGCCATGGCCCCGTTCGTGCGTGCGCTGGACGCCTACCACGCCTCCACCGACCCCTCCACCTGGCTGGAGTCGATGGTGAAGTTCTATGTCGGCGACGGCATCGCCGCCGACTTCTACACCGAGATCGCCGGCGCCCTGGCTCCCGAGGTCGCCGACGTGGTGCGCGATGTGCTCGCCGAGACCAGCCACTCCGAGTTCGTGATCGAGGAGGTGCGGACCGCGGTCGCGCAGAACCGGTCCGAGCGCGACCGGCTCGCGCTGTGGGGCCGCCGCCTGCTGGGCGAGGCCATCACCCAGGCGCAGTACGTGATGGCCCAGCGCGACGAGCTCACCGAGCTGGTGCTGGTCGCGACCGGCGACCTGAACGGCATCGCGACCCTGTTCGAGCACATGCAGAACAGCCACGCCGAGCGCATGCGGGTGCTCGGTCTGGCCTGAGGTGTCGCGGTCCGGCCCGAGGTCGCTGTTCGCTGACAGCGCAGGCGGTGGCGGTCGGACGCCGTCTCGCCTGCACTAGCCTGATCAAAGACAGCTACAGGACTCTAGGTTCGGAGGTTGGCCGTGGAGGTCAAGATCGGCATTTCGGATAGCCCGCGCGAGCTCGTGATCAACAGCTCGCAGACCCCCGCCGAGGTGGAGGCGGCCGTCACCGGCGCGCTCCAGGGCGAGGGCGGCGTCGTGTCGCTGACCGACGACAAGGGCCGCAAGTTCCTGATCCAGGCTTCCAAGGTAGCCTACGTGGAGATCGGTACGCCCTCCTCGGGCCGCGTCGGCTTCGCCGCCGTCTAGTTTCGATCGAACGAAAAGAATTGGCCCGCCGACTGAGGCGGCGGGCCAATTCTTTTGATTCAGCGAGAGAGCTTATCTCTCAATCGATCGGGTGCAGGGGCACGTGCTTGAGGCCGCCCCAGCACAGCGCGACCGTGGTGTCGACGGCGTCGTCCTTCGGAATCGGGCGGTCGGCTTCGAGCCAGTAGCGCGCGCTGAGCTGGCTCGCGCCGACGAGTCCGACGGCGAGCACGCGGGCGCGGTAGGGCTCGAGGCCGGAATCGTGGGCCACCAGGTCGAAGACCGCGTCCACGCACGCCTCGGTGGCCTGCTCGACCCGGCGCTGCACCTGCGGCTCATTGGTCAGATCGGATTCGAAAACCAGCCGGAAGCCCTGGGTTTCGTGATCGACGAAGTCGAAGTAGGCCTGCACGGCGGCGCGCACGCGCTGCTTGTTGTCGGTGGTGGAGCGCAGCGCCTGGCGCACGCTCGACACCAGGGCGTCGACGTAGTTCTGCAGCACCGCCAGGTACAGCTCGAGCTTGCTCGAGAAGTGCTGGTAGAGCACCGGTTTGCTCACTCCGGCGCACTGCGAGATCTCGTCCATGCCCGAGGCGTGATAGCCGCGGTGCACGAAGACCTCGCTGGCTGCGGCGAGTAGCTGCGCCCGGCGCGCCTCGCGGGGCAGGCGGGTGCCGCGCTTGCTCGTCGCCTCGGATGACATACGGTGCGAAGTCATCCGGTCCACGAGGTCAGTCATTTCCGATCTCCCAGTTGATTCCCGGCGGGAAGGATGTCACCGGGCGGTATCCCCCGAACGATACTCGCTCGGGGGGCCGGTGCCGATCCAGGTTCCGAATATTGTGGCGTCGATTATGCGAGGCCGATCACAACTGTGTAGCACATGTTCCGATTTGTGAGATCTGCCGCATTAGCGTGAGATATCTCGCAGCAATGGAAGCCGTCCCGACGGCGCCCGCGTGCGCGGCCTCGCGCTGTGAGAGTCTGTCAGGCGTGACCGACCATGGGGGCAGCAATTCCGGCGGACGCGATCCACGCCGCCCCGTGGGGGCCGGCGTGCCGAGAAGCGCCGGATCCACGCGACGGGGAAGACCCACCGGGCCGATCTACGATCCGCTCGGTTTGTACTCCGACAGCGGCACTTCGCAGACCGGCCCGTCGGTATCGCCTCCGCAGCCCGTCTCCTCGCATCAGCCCCTGCGGGCCCGCTGGGATCCCACCGCCCCGCCCGCCGACGGCCCCAACCGGCCCCGGCCCGACCGCGAGGCCAAGAAGCAGAGCCCGCTCGGCCGCTTCGTCAATACCTACGGCTGGCGCGCCTACGCCCTGCCGGTGCTGCTGGTGATCACCATCGTGGTGGCCGTGGACGCCCTGCGCCACACCGGCGACAGCGCCGCCGGACTGCCCGGCTTCGGCCGCCTCAGCGAGCACACCGACAAGCCCAGCGGCATTATCGGCGGCGCGCCCAAGGGGGACGGGAAGTACGCCGCGGATCTGCCCTCGGGCGCGGTCCCCGCGGGCGGGCCCTACACCGACACCGGCAAGGGCACCTGGCATCTGGTGCCGGGCACCACCGGGCAGGTCGGGACCGGCTCCGAACACGTCTTCAACTACACCATCGAGGTCGAGGACGGAGTGGACACCGCGAGCCTCGGCGGCGACGACGCCATCGGCAAGATGATCGACGCGACGCTGGCCAATCCCAAGTCCTGGACCCATGATCCGCGCTTCGCCTTCCATCGCGTGGACACCGGCAATCCGGACTTCCGCATCTCGTTCACCTCGCGCGACAGCACCCGCAAGTCCTGCGGTTTCGAAATCCCGGTCGACTCCTCCTGCTACAACGCCGATCTCGGCCGGGTGCTGCTGTCCCAGGTGCGCTGGGTGCGCGGGGCGCTCTCGGACGAAGGGGATGTCGGGTCCTACCGGCAGTACATGATCAATCACGAAGTGGGCCATGCCATCGGCTATCACGAGCACCAGCCGTGCGAGACCGACGGCGGGCTGGTCCCGGTGATGATGCAGCAGACCTTCGGGATCAAGAACAACGACATCGCGAAGCTCGATCCCGAAGGCGTGGTGCCGATGGACGGAAAGTCCTGCCGCTTCAACCCCTGGCCCTACCCCCGGGGCTGAGACTCCCCGGCCTGTTCCTTGTGTTCGGCCTTCCGACAGGGCTTCGGCCCCGCTCCGGCACGCTCGCGCCCGCGGCTAGTCTTGGGGAATAACGCAGCCTGCCCCGGTGTTGCAGAAGTGGCCGCGAGTATCCGGCGAATTCGATTGAGGAGTCCGAAGACGTGTCATCGCATCCCTCCCTGCCGCCCCTGGTGGAGCCGGCGGCGGAGCTGACCCGCGACGAGGTCGCCCGCTACAGCCGCCATCTGATCATCCCGGACCTCGGGGTCGACGGGCAGAAACGTTTGAAGAACGCGCGCGTGCTGGTGATCGGCGCGGGCGGGCTCGGCTCCCCGGCGCTGCTGTACCTGGCCGCGGCCGGTGTCGGCACGCTCGGCATCGTGGAGTTCGACGAGGTCGACGCCTCCAATTTGCAGCGCCAGATCATTCACGGCCAGTCCGATATCGGCCGTTCCAAGGCCGACAGCGCGCGGGACTCGATTCTGGAGATCAATTCCGGAATCAATGTGGAGCTGCACAAGATTCGCCTCGAGCCCGACAATGCGATCGAGCTGTTCGCGCAGTACGACCTGATCGTGGACGGCACCGACAACTTCGCCACCCGCTACCTGGTCAACGATGCCGCCGTGCTGGCGGGCAAGCCGTACGTGTGGGGTTCGATCTACCGCTTCGAGGGTCAGGTCTCGGTCTTCTGGGAGGACGCCCCCGACGGTCGCGGCATCAACTACCGCGATCTCTACCCCGAGGCCCCGCCGCCGGGCATGGTCCCCTCCTGCGCCGAGGGCGGCGTACTGGGCGTGCTGTGCGCCTCGATCGGCTCGATCATGGTGACCGAGGCCATCAAGCTGATCACCGGCATCGGCGACCCGCTGCTGGGCCGTCTCATGGTCTACGACGCACTGGACATGAGCTACCGCACCATCAAGCTGCGCCGCGACCCGGAGCGTCAGCCCATCATCGAACTCATCGACTACGACGCCTTCTGCGGCGTGGTCTCCGAGGAGGGCCAGGCCGCCGCGATCGGTTCCACCATCACCGCCCGCGAACTCAAGGAGATGCTCGACGCGGGCAAGGATGTGGCGATCGTCGATGTGCGCGAGCCGGTCGAATGGGACATCGTCCGCATCGACGGCGCGACCCTGATTCCCAAGGACCGCATCCTGTCCGGCGAGGCCCTGGCCGAGCTCCCGCAGAACACCCCGATCGTGTTGCACTGCAAGACCGGAATCCGTTCCGCGGAGGCCCTGGCGGCGCTGAAGAACGCCGGTTTCTCCGACGCCACCCACCTGCAGGGTGGAATCATCGCCTGGGCCAACCAGGTTGACCCCAGCCTGCCGGTCTACTGAGCGAAGGTCTTGATTGATCGGGACGTGACAACTGATTTCGGAAGGATCCGGGTAACTCATCGGGAACGTCCGAAATTGGGGACATGCCCGAACGCAACGCGCGTGCGACACTCCGTACGGCTCCCAGTCTGGCCTTAAGTCGCGGGGAGGCGGGACAGCGGTAGCGTACGCGCGTGACCATGACTGCTGTGGAACCTCCCGAGCATGTGCGCTCGACCTTCGGGTTGCGCGAGGAGGCGCCGGTTCCGCTGGGGAACTGGGACGGTGGCTGGCGGCTGGGTGATGTGGTGCTCAGCCCGGTGACCGATCACGCGCGGGCCGCCTGGTCGGCCAAGGTGCGCGAGACGCTGCGGGTGGACGGGATCCGGCTGGCGCGGCCGGTGCGGGCCACCGATGGGCGATACGTCGTATCCGGGTGGCGGGCCGACACCTATCTCGAAGGGGTGCCGGAGCCTCGGCACGATGAAGTGGTGTCGCTGTCGCTGCGATTACACCAGGTGACGGTTCAGTTGGAGCGGCCACGGTTTCTGGCCGCGCAGCCGGTCGCGCCGTGGGTGGATATGGATGTCTTCGCCGCGGCGGATCGTGCTGCGTGGGAAGCGGTTCCGCTGCGCACGCTCAAGATGGGCGGCCTGCTGCCCTCGACCTCGCCCGACGGCGACCGCAGCCTGATCTTGATCACCCAGCTGTCCACCCTGCGCAAGCCGGTGACCACGCCGTCGCAGCTGGTGCACGGGGATCTCTTCGGAACCGTGCTGTTCTCGGGCAATTTCGCGCCCGGCCTGACCGATATCACCCCGTACTGGCGGCCCGCGCCGTGGGCCGCGGCGGTCATCGTGGTGGACGCGCTGTCCTGGGGCGGCGCCGATGACGGGCTGCTGGAGCGCTGGGCCGATCTGCCCGAATGGCCGCAGATGCTGGTGCGGGCGGTCATGTTCCGGCTCGCGGTGCACGCCCTGCATCCGCGGTCGACACCGGAGGCGTTCCCGGGACTGTCCCGGACCGCGGACATGATCCGCCTGATGCTCTGATCGGAAACGAGAAATGAAAGGCCGCGCCGGGCGACGAATCCGGCGCGGCCTTTCTACTCCCCGAGGGGTGGGGAGCTTTGGAAGAGCGTGGCTTCCAAAGCTTTCGGTTCCTTCGTCAGACGCTGGCGTGGGCCAGCGAGGGCGCCCGGCCGACGGCGAAGGAGGAGCGCAGGTAGAACCACCAGGTGATCCCGCCCATGACCAGGAACGCGGCCGCGTACGCCCAGAAGGCCGGAACCATGGTGTGGTAGTGGGTGTTCGAGAGCCGCAGCGCCTGCTGCAGGATCCAGCCGCCCGCCGCGCCGATCGCACCGATGACGCCGATGGCCGCGCCCGCCTGTCGCTTCGCCGAAGCCAGGGCGACCGTGATGTCCTGCTCGGTTTCCGCGGCGTGCCGCCGGGCCTCCGCGCCGAAGATCGACGGAATCATCCGGTAGGTGGAGCCGTTGCCGATGCCGGTGAGCACGAACAGCAGCAGGAACGAGGCCAGGTAGAGCGGGAAGTTCTTGGCGTGCAGCGCCGTCACGATGAGCGCGGTCGCCACCGCCATGCCGCCGAAGACGTACACCGTGATCTTCGCGCCGGTGAGCTTGTCGGCGATCCACCCGCCGAACGGGCGGCTGAAGGAACCCACCAGGGCGCCCAGGAAGGCCAGGTTGCCCAGGGTGCTCATCCAGCCGATCTTGGCCAGGCTCGGGAAGTTGGCCTTGAGCAGGGTCGGGAAGGCGAAGGAGAAGCCGATGAAGGAACCGAAGGTGCCGATGTAGAGGATGGCCATCACCCAGGTGTGATGGTTCTTCAGGGCCAGCCTGTAGGAGCTGCCATCGGATTTCGCGCCGTGCAGCGAGTCCATGTAGCGCAGCGCGCCGAACAGCGCGATCAGGATGAACGGAATCCACACCAGCACCGCGAGGGTGATGCCGAAGCGGTAGCCGCCCGGGTTCTTGGCGAAGATGTGCGTGCCGAGGGTGATCAGCAGCGGCACGAACAACTGGGTCTGTGCCACGCCGAGATTGCCGCCCGCGGCATTGATGCCCAGCGCGGCGCCCTTCTTGCCCTCGGGGAAGAAGAAGTTGATATTGGCCATCGACGACGAGAAGCTGCCGCCGCCGACACCGGCGGTCGCGGCCAGCAGCATGAACACCCACATGGGGGTGCCCGGCTGGTTGATGAAGTACACCAGGCCCAGCGTGGGCAGCAGCAGCATGGCCGCGCTGAAGGCGGTGAACGCACGCCCGCCGAAGCGCGGGATGGCGAAGGTGTAGGGCACCCGCAGCGCCGCGCCGACCAGGGTCGGGGTGGAGGTGAGCAGCAGCGCGTTGTTCACCGCGTCGGGATTGTTCTTGCCCAGGAAGGCGAATCCGGCCGAGCCCATGGCGGTCACCACGCTGGCCCACAGCACCCAGACGCTGAATCCGAGGTTTTCGGCGAATACCGAGAAGATCAGATTCTTGCGGGCGGTCTGTTTACCCCCGTTTTCCCAGAATTCATTGTTATCCGGTTCCCAGCGGTCGATCCATCGCCCACGTCGTTGATAACTGAAGGCGGTATCGGGTGCCTCTACTACGGTTGCCATGAGCAGCTGTCCTCTCGGCTGTCGCGACCGCCCTCATCGTCGGTCCCCGGTACTGGAGGGGATCCGTTGCGGTCGCGTCAACCGTAGGAACAGCTCTTTACGCCTGAATGGCTTTCGGTGACGGGAGCGGTAATTCCCGCTCACTTTCCGGTGTTACGCGCGGTGACCTTCCGGTTACTCGAATTTCGTATCAAGCGTCCGGTATTCGGCCATGAGCGAGTCGAGGAAGCAGTTGGCGGTGCAGGCCGCTCGTTCCGGATCGCCGTCGATCACCGCCTGCACCAACTCCGCGTGCTCGTCGTGGTAGCTCTCGCCCTCGCGCTCGGAGCGGAAGCGGATCCCCGCGGCGATGACGGGCAGCAGCGAGTCGTAGAACTCCAGATATACCGCATTGTGGCTGGCGACGACGATGGCGCGGTGGATTTGCACGTCGGCCTCGATGGCGGCCTCGAAGTCGGTGTCCCAGAAGCGGGTTCGCTTGTCGAGCAGTCGCCGCAGGGTCGCTATGTCGGTCTCGTCGCGGCGGGTGGCGGCCAGCCGGGCGGCGGTGGTGTCCAGGGCCTGCCGCAGCTCGAGCAGATCGCGCTGCTGGGCGTCGGCGAAGTACGAGGACAGGGTGCCGCCGAGGCTGGAGGTGGAGATGACGTAGGTGCCCGAGCCCTGTCTGCGCTCGAGCATGCCCGCGTGCACGAGCGCCTGCACCGCCTCGCGCACGGTATTGCGGCCCGTGCCGGTGAGTTCGGTGAGTTCGGGCTCGGTGGGGATACGCGAGCCGACGGCCCAACGGCCGGAACGGATTTCGGCACGAAGCTGCTCGGTCACCTGGGCGATGAGGCTCGTGCGACGGACTGGTTGCACGGGGACAGAGTACCTTGCCTCACATTCGTTGCATCACATCATCGGGTCATCCTATGATTTCGCGGTGACCGCGACGATGGATGAGACGATGACCGCCCCGCGGGGGAGCGCCCCCGCCCGCCCCCGACCCGTCGATCGCGAACCCGTCCCGCTCCCCGCCGACCGGAAGCAGGCACCGCACGAACTTTCGCGCCGCGCCCTTTTCGAGGGCCGCCTGCTGGTGTTCGCCGCCATCGTCATGTCCGCGCTCACCCTGCGCGTCGCCGTGACCGCGTTCTCCCCGCTGGCCGCCCGCATCGGCCAGGACATCGGCTATTCCACCGCCGTGGTGGGTGTGTTCGGCATGCTGCCGACCGCCATGTTCGCCCTCGGCGGTCTGATCACCCCGATCCTGTCGCGCCGCCTCGGCCTGGAACGGACCGCGCTGGCGGCCATGCTGATGACCGGACTCGGTTCGGCGCTGCGGGCCATCGTGCCCGACACCTGGGAGCGACTGGCCTTCTCGGCGCTGGCGCTGGCCGGCATGGGTATCGGCAATATCGTGATCCCGCCGCTGGTGAAGCGGTACTTCTCCGATCGGCTGGCGCTGCTCAGCTCGATCTACATCGTGATGGTGCAGCTGGGCACGGTGTTCCCGGCGCTGATCACGGTGCCGCTCGCGGATGCGCACGGCTGGCGGCTCTCGCTGGGCATGTGGGCCGCGCTGGCCTTCGCCGCCGCGCTGCCGTGGATCGGCGTGCTGCGGGTGCGGCGCGCGCACGCCCGCTTCGACACCAGCGAAATGCCCTCGGAGACCGACGAACCCACCGGCAAGGTGTGGCGCTCGCCGCTGGCCTGGGGCATGGCCTTCATGTTCGGCATGACCTCGCTGATCACCTACGCCCTGTTCACCTGGATGCCGACGATCTTCGGTGACGCCGGCGCCGGCGCCTCTTTCGCGGGCAGCATGGTCGGCATCTTCGCGCTGATCGGCCTGGTGGCCGCGCTCAGCGCGCCGACCCTGGTGGGGCGCATGGCCAATCCGTTCCCGGTGGTGATCGGCTGCGCGGTGTTCTTCTTCATCGGATTCGCCGGGCTGCTGATCGCGCCCATGAGCGCGCCGCTGGTGTGGGTGCTCGCCCTGGGCCTGGGGCCCTCGACCTTCCCGATGGCCCTGACGCTGATCAATCTGCGCACCCGCACCGGCGCCGGTTCGGCCGCCCTGTCCGGCTTCACCCAGGGCGTCGGCTATTCCGTGGCATGCGTGGGCCCGCTGCTGTTCGGCGCGCTGCACACGATGACCGGAGGTTGGCTGGCACCCTTCGCCTTCCTGACGGTGGCGGTCTGCGTCCTGGTCGGCGGCGCGTGGGTGGCGTGCAAACCGCAGCTGCTCGAGGACACCTGGAAGTAAATTCACGGTTCGAGTTGCCGAGCCGTGAGGTTGGGTCCATGCTTTGTGGCAGGGCTCTCACCTCACGGCTCGAATTCTTGTTTTCAGGCACTTTGTGACCAGTGGAAACCGTTGTGTCACACGGCCGAAACATATGGTCACTTCTCACGCCCGGCGACCGGATTTCGTGAGCAACCGTTGATTTGACGGTCATTTCGCGCAGCATTCGCGCAATACCCGTTTCCTACCTTGGGCCTATCCAGATTTCAGGAGGGCCCCTTGTTGAAGACGCTGACCCGCAAGCACGACATCGAGCATTGGGATGCCGAGGATGTCGCGGCTTGGGAAGCCGGTGGTAAGGACATCGCGCGCCGCAATCTGATCTGGTCGGTCTTCGCCGAGCACATCGGGTTCTCGGTGTGGTCGATCTGGTCGGTCATGGTGCTGTTCATGCCGACCGCGGTCTTCCACATCGATCCGGCGGGCAAGTTCTTCCTGGGCGCGGTGCCGACGCTGGTCGGCGGCATCATGCGAATCCCCTGCACCGTCGCCACCGCCAAGTTCGGCGGCCGCAACTGGACCATCGTCAGCGCCCTGGCGCTGCTGGTTCCGCTGCTGCTGACGCTGTACTTCATCAACCAGCCCGGGACCTCCTACACCACGTTCCTGATCGTGGCGGCCTTCGCGGGCCTGGGCGGCGGCAACTTCTCGTCGTCGATGGCGAACATCAACGTCTTCTACCCGCAGCGGCTCAAGGGCTGGGCGCTGGGCATGAACGCGGGCGGCGGCAATATCGGCGTGCCGGTGGTGCAGCTGATCGGCCTGGCGGTCATCGCCACGCTGGGCAACGCCTACGGCAATGCGTCGGTGGTGTGCGCGGTGTACCTGGTCGTGGTCGTGGTGGCGGCGCTGGGCGCGGCGCTGTTCATGGACAACGTCAAGAACCAGAAGGCCGACCTGTCCAACATGATCACGGCCCTGAAGGTGCCGCAGTCGTGGGCCATCGCCTTCCTCTACACCGCGACCTTCGGCTCGTTCATCGGCTACAGCTTCGCCTTCGGCCAGGTGCTGCAGATCAACTTCAAGGCCGGTGGCGCGGCGGCCGCGGCGGCCACGCTGCACGCCGCGCAGATCGCCTTCATCGGCCCGCTGCTCGGCTCGCTGGCCCGCCCCTACGGCGGCAAGTGGGCCGACCGGATCGGCGGCAGCCGGGTCACCCTCTACATGCTCGGCGCGATGACGGCCGCGACCGTGGTGGTCGCCCTGGCCAGCACCATGGGCGATCACGCGGGCCGGCCCACCGGCCCGGTGCTGGCCCTGATGATCGGCGGCTTCGTGGCGCTGTTCGTCATCTCCGGCATCGCCAACGGTTCGGTCACCAAGATCATCCCGTCGGTGTTCGCCGCGAAATCCCGCAGCCTGCCCGGTGATTCGGCGAGCCGTGCGGCCTGGGCGCAGAACACCTCGGGCGCCCTCATCGGTTTCGTCGGAGCCATCGGCGCGCTCGGCGGTGTCGGCATCAACCTGGTGCTGCGCAGCTCCTACGCCTCCACCAAGTCCGCCACCACCGCGTTCTGGATCTTCATGGCCTTCTACGTGGTGTGCGCGGCGGTGTGCTGGGCGGTGTTCCTGCGCCGTCCCTCCGCCCGCTCCCTGGCCAAGGGCACCGAGGCCAAGGACACCGAGATCGACTCCGACGTCGTCGTCGAGGCCGAGGCTCTGGTCCTGGAGGCCGAATCCGGCTCCACCGCAAGCGATTCCCCGTCCACTTCGTCGGCTCGCGCCTGACCCTTCCATTCTCGAAAGGGACCGTCATGACCCACAGCATCGAACGCAAGACCGTCGTCGTGGTCGGCCACGGCATGGTCGGACACCGCTTCGTCGAGGCGCTGCGCTCCCGTGACGAGGCCGGGACCTGGCAGGTCATCGTGCTCAGCGAGGAGAAGCTGGCCGCCTACGACCGGGTCGGACTGTCCTCCTACGTCGGCATCTGGGAGACCTCGGCGCTGGCGCTGCCGGGCAATGCCTACGAGGGCGACGAGCTGGTGCAGGTGCGCCTGGGCGTGAAGGCCGACGTCATCGACAAGGCCACCCGCAAGGTCACCACCTCCACCGGCGACGTGATCGCCTATGACGCACTGGTGCTCGCGACCGGCTCCTACGCCTTCGTGCCGCCGGTGCCGGGTCACGACCTGGAGGGCAACTTCGTCTACCGCACCCTCGAGGATCTCGACGGCATCCGGGCCGCGGCCGAGGCGGCCGGTCCGGGCGCGGTCGGCGTGGTGGTCGGCGGCGGTCTGCTCGGCCTGGAGGCGGCCAATGCGCTGCGGCTGCTGGGCATGACACCGCACGTGGTCGAGTTCAACAAGTGGCTGATGCCCGCCCAGATCGACGAGGGCGGCGGCGCCATCCTCGAAAAGCTGGTCTCCGAGCTGGGTTTGAGCGTGCACACCGGCGTCGGCACCTCCACCATCGAGACCATCGAGGACGGTTCGGCCGCCGAGCGGCTCAAGGTCACCTTCTCCGACGGCAGCGAACTGCGTTCGGCCCTGGTGGTTTTCGCCGCCGGTGTGCGGCCGCGGGACGAGATCGCCCGCAGCGCCGGGCTGGATGTCGGCGAGCGCGGCGGTGTCATCACCGATCTGGGCCTGCAGACCTCGGACCCGAACATCTACGCCATCGGCGAGGTCGCCGCGGTCGAGGGCGTCTGCTACGGCCTGGTGGCCCCCGGCTACAGCACCGCCGAGGTGGTCGCGGACCGCCTGCTCGGCGGCGCGGGCGAATTCCCGGGTGCGGACATGTCCACCAAGCTCAAGCTGCTCGGCGTGGACGTGGCCTCCTTCGGCGACGCGCACGGTCGCACCGAGGGTGCGCTGTCGGTGGTGCTGCACGACGCCGCCAAGGGCACCTACGCCAAGCTCGTCGTCTCCGATGACGCCCAGACCCTGCTCGGCGGCATCCTGGTCGGCGACGCCACCCAGTACTCGGCGCTGCGCCCGCTGGTCGGTCGCCCGCTGCCCGCCGACGCGGCCGCGCTGATCTCCCCGGCCGGTGCCGAACTGGGCGCGGACGCGCTGCCCGACGACGCCCAGATCTGCTCCTGCAACAACGTTTCCAAGGGCTCGATCTGCGGCGCGATCGCCGACGGCGCCTGCGACGTCCCGGCCATCAAGAGCTGCACCAATGCCGGAACGTCTTGCGGCGGTTGCGTTCCCATGCTCAAGAAGCTGCTGGAGCAGTCGGGTGTGGCGGTCTCCAAGTCGCTGTGCGAGCACTTCGCACAGTCGCGCGCGGAGCTGTTCCACATCATTCAGTCGACCGGCATCCGCACCTTCTCGGGCCTGATCGCCAAGTACGGCACGGGATCCGGCTGCGATATCTGCAAGCCGACGGTGGCCTCCATCCTGGCCTCCACCTCGAGCGATCACATTCTCGACGGCGAGCAGGCGTCGCTGCAGGACACCAACGACCACTTCCTGGCGAACCTGCAGAAGAACGGCACCTACTCGGTGGTGCCGCGCATGCCCGGCGGCGAGGTGACCGCCGAGCAGCTCATCACCATCGGCGAGGTGGCCAAGGAATTCGACCTGTACGTCAAGGTCACCGGCGGTCAGCGCATCGACCTGTTCGGTGCGCGGGTGGAGCAGCTGCCGCTGATCTGGAAGCGCCTGGTCGACGCGGGCATGGAATCCGGTCACGCGTACGGCAAGTCGCTGCGCACGGTGAAGTCCTGCGTCGGTTCCACCTGGTGCCGCTACGGCCAGCAGGATTCGGTGGGCATGGCGGTGCTGCTCGAAAAGCGTTACCGCGGCCTGCGTTCCCCGCACAAGCTGAAGCTGGCGGTCTCGGGTTGCGCCCGCGAGTGCGCGGAGGCGCGCGGCAAGGACGTCGGCGTCATCGCCACCGAGCACGGCTGGAACCTGTACGTGGGCGGCAACGGCGGCCTGACGCCCAAGCACGCGGTGCTGCTGGCGGGCGATCTGGACGACGAGACGCTGATCAAGTACATCGACCGCTACCTGATGTTCTACATCCGCACCGCGGACCGGTTGCAGCGCACCGCGCCCTGGCAGGAGGCCCTGGAGGGCGGCCTGGACTACCTCAAGCAGGTGGTCTGCGAGGACAGCCTGGGCATCGCCGCCGACCTGGAGGCTGCCATGGCCAAGCACGTCGAGGGCTACAAGGACGAGTGGGCCGCGGTGCTCGAGGACGAGGGCAAGCTCTCGCGCTTCGTGTCCTTCGTGAACGCGCCCGAGGAGACCGATCCGACCATCGGGTTCGACGAGACCGGTGAGCGCAAGGTGCCGGTGCTGCTCGGCATTCCGGACATTCCGGTCGGCATGACTGATATCTCTGCCGCAACAGGCCAGGTCGCCGAGTCCGCCACGCACGGGAAATGACTGCTTAACCGCTTGGAAACAGGACGTCGGTACCAATAGGTACAGGCCGTTCGGAGGAGAGTTACCGATGACCGTGATCGACACACCAGGCACCGCGACCAGCATCAGCGGCTGGACCCAGGCTTGCCGACTGGATTCTCTGATTCCGGGCCGCGGCGTGGCGGTTCTGCTCAAGGGTGGCCGGCAGGCGGCCCTGTTCCTCACCACCGACGGCACCCTATACGCCGTCGGCAATATCGATCCCTTCGGCCGGGCGGCGGTCATGTCGCGCGGCCTGGTCGGCGACCGCGGCGGCGTGCCGGTGGTGGCCTCGCCGCTGCTCAAGCAGGCGTTCTCGCTGATCGACGGGAGCTGCCTGGACGACGGATCCATCTCGCTGCCGGTGTACGCGGTTCGCGTGGTGGACGGTGTGGTCGCTGTGTCCAACGACCCCGTCCAGTTCCCCGGCGGTCCGGCATGACCGAGGTCGACGGCGGTACCCCGCTCGCTGGATTCACGGTCGGCATCACGGCCGCCCGACGCGCCGACGAACTCGGCACCCTGCTCGCCCGCCGGGGCGCGAACATCGTTTCAGCCCCGGCCATCCGGATCATTCCGCTCGCCGACGACACCGAGCTGGAGCGCGTGACGCGCCGGCTGGTCGACGACCCGCCGCAGATCACGGTGGCCACCACCGGCATCGGCTTCCGCGGCTGGATGGAGGCCGCGGAGGGCTGGGGCCTGGCCGAGGAGCTGCGCGACACCCTGGGCTCGACCCGCATGCTGGCCCGCGGCCCCAAGGCCAAGGGCGCGATCCGCGCCGCGGAACTGCGCGAGGAATGGTCTCCCGCTTCCGAATCCAGCGCCGAGGTGCTGGATCACCTGCTGGCCGAGGGCGTCGAGGGCGTCCGCATCGCGGTGCAGCTGCACGGCGCGACCACCGAGTGGGAGCCGGTTCCCGACTTCTGCGAGGTGCTGCGCATGGCCGGGGCCGACGTGGTCCCGGTTCCGGTCTACCGGTGGGTCCCGCCGGACGACCGCACCCCCATGGACCGCCTCATCGAGGGCATCGTCACCGCCGGACTGGACTGCGTGACCTTCACCAGCGCCCCCGCCGTGGCGTCACTGCTCATGCGTGCCAAGGAGACCGGGCTGCTGGAGGCCGTCCTGCACGCCTTCCGCACCCGGGTGCTGCCCGCCTGCGTCGGGCCCATCACGGCCGCCCCGCTCGAGGAGCTGGGCGTGACCACCTCCATGCCCGGCCGCGCCCGGCTGGGCGCGCTGGCCCGGCACGTCGCCGAGGAACTGCCCCGGCGCGCCAATCGGATTCAGGCCGCGGGCCACAATCTGAGCGTGCGCGGCGGCTGCGTGGTCGTCGACGGCCAGGTGCGTCAGCTGGCGCCCGCGCCGATGGCGCTCATGCGTTCGCTGGCCCGCCAGCCCGGTCGCGTGGTCTCGCGCGAGGATCTGCTCGCCGCCCTGCCCGGCGGCGGTGACGACACCCACGCCGTGGAGACCGCCATCGCCCGCCTGCGCGCGGGCCTGGGCACCCCCAAGGCGATTCAGACCGTGGTCAAGCGCGGTTACCGGCTGGCGCTGGACCCGGCCGAACGCATCGACAATCCGCACCCGGAACCGGCGGGTCCGGCCGGCCGCCAGCCGTCCCCGGCGCACTCGGCGGGCCTGGGCGCACGCCGCGAGATGCCGTCGCGCGGCTTCGGCGGACGCCCGGTGCCCGAGGTGCCCCCGGCCGGTGCGGCGCCGCGCCGGCCCGGCTCGCCCAGCGCGGTCAACGGTGCCGCGCGTCCCGCGATGGCCCCGACGGTCGCCGGAAACGGTGTCGCCCGGCCGGTCTCGGCCGCCGAGGCGCAGCCCAACGGCGCGGTGCGACAGCCCGGCGGCGCAGTACGGCAGCCGGGCGGCGCGGTGCGACAGCCCGATAGTGCGGTGCGGCAGCCCGGCGGCATGGTGCGCCAGCCCAAGGGTGCTGTACGGCAGTCTTTTCCGGCACGGTCGTTCGGTCCGGCGGGTTCCGCGGGCCCGGCCCGGGGCGTCTGGTGAGTGCCCCCGCCCTGGTCCTGGTGGCGCACGGCACCAGGAGCACGCGGGGCGTGGAGATGATCGCCGATCTGGCGGCCGCGGTGACCCGGGAGCTGAGTGCCTCGGCCTTCTCGGACGCGGCCCGGTTCGGGATCCCCGAGACAGGTGCCGGTGCCGATTTCGGGGCCGCATCGGCATCGTTGCGTGAATTGGCGATCACGGCCGCGCCGACGGTGCGGACCGCGTTCGTGGATGTGCTGGGGCCGTCCCCGGCCGAGGTGTTGCGGGAGCTGGATCCGGTTCCCGCCGTGGTGGTCCCGGCGTTCCTGGCCTCGGGCTACCACGTGTATCAGGATGTGCCGCGAGAGGTGGCCGCGAGTGCGCACGATGCGGTCGCGGTCACCCAGGCCATGGGTCCGGACCCGGCGCTGGCGGAGGTCATGCGGCTGCGACTGCGGGCCGCGGGCTGGCAGCCGGGCGACGCGGTGGTGTTCGCCGCCGCGGGGTCCTCGGATGCCCGTGCGCGCCGGGACGTCCAACGGTCGGCGAACCTGCTCTCGGAGCGGCTCGGCACCCCCGCCCACCTGGCCTACATCGCCACGGGCGAGCCGCGGGTGCCGGAAGTGGTGGCGGCCGTGCGGGCTTCGGGCGCGCGCCGGGTGTTCATCGCCTCGTACCTGCTCGCGCACGGGCTGTTCCACCAGCGCCTGCACGAGGCCGGTGCGGACGGTGTGGCCGAGCCGATCGGCGTCCACCCCGCCATCGTTAGTTTGCTGGTAAGTCGCTACACCTCTGCGGCACATGCTCTTTCGGTCGCGAAAGCCGCCTGAAACGAATCGCCCGAAACTACGATGGCTTGGCGGTTCCGGAAATACGTGCCAGTCTTTCAAGCGACATTTCCATATTGATTGGGAGGACCTCGTCTTGAAGAAATTCGCTGTCACCGCAGGGCTGATCGCGGCGTGTGCCGCAGGCACTTTCGGTACCGCTGCCGCCGATGACGACCAGGGTGTCGTCGTGGGTGTGGACCCGGCGGGTGCGTGCGCTTTCTACCACCTGACCCCCGAGCAGTGCCAGCAGGCGCTGCAGCCCGGCGTCGGCATGACCGTTCAGGGCCAGGCGTGGACCGGTTACAACGTGGGCGTTCACTGAAACGCTCAAATTTCACAATTCGATTCGGGTCGGCACCTTCGGGTGCCGACCCGAATCGTTTGCTGGGGCCTGTGATCTCCGCCACGGTCGCTAGCCGTTTGCTATCGCAATGCAACGTTTTCGGCCCCTATCACGGGACTGCATCGCCGACCGAATCGCGTTCCCGCTGAGTGGAACCGCCGCGTCCGATCGTCGGGCGGATCAGCCCTTCGGCGTTTGCAACGCCGGATACCAGATGTCGGTGAGGACGTTCGCGGCTTCCTCGGCCGAGACCTCGATGGTGCCCTGCATGGCCCACCGGGTGAAGAACCGTTCCAATTGGGCCACAAGCAGTTCCACGCGCAGGCGCGCCTCCTCCTGGCGGTCGGCGGGCCAGCGGGACAGGTACGAGCTCATGACATTGGGCAGGGCCATGATGCCTTCCCTTGCCACCTCGCGGAATTCGGGTTCCAGGGCGGTCGCCTCGTCCCAGGCGGGCAGCAGATCCTTGTAGTCCTGGAACCAGTCGATCGCCCGGCGCATCCAGGCCGCGAACTCCTCGCGCGAGCCGGTGTCGAGCACGTGGTCGAGGTCCGCGTAGAAGTGCTGGACGCTGGGCAGCGTGCCCTGTTCGGCAATGGCGCGCAAGACATCCGGCTTGCCGGTGAAGTGCAGGTAGAAGGTGGCGCGGCTGCAGCCGACGGCGGCGGCGATGTCATCCACGCGAACCGGTGCGTAGCCCTGGGTGGTGAACAGTCCCTTGGCGGCCTCGATGAGCCGGCTGCGGGTCTGCCGCTTCTGTTCGTCGCGCAGGGAGGTGCGGCGAGAGGTGTCGCTGTCGGATCGGGTCACGCCTGAATGATAGACGTAAGTCGACTCACTAGACACGGTGTCTAGTTAGTGTTAGCGTGTGTGGTACATCACGTCCGGCAGGGGAATGTGACCCATGGCCGCACCAGGAGAGTGAATTGGCTGCGCTATCTGCACAGAATCGTGAATTGCCCAGGGTCTGCGTCATCGGCGCGGGACCGTCCGGCATCACCGCCGCGAAGCGGCTGGCCGAATACGGCATTCCCTTCGATTGCTACGAGGCCTCGGACGAGGTGGGCGGCAACTGGTATTACAAGAACCCCAACGGGATGTCGGCCTGCTACCAGAGCCTGCACATCGACACCTCGAAGTTCCGGCTCCAGTTCGAGGATTTCCCGGCCCCCGAGGAATGGCCCGACTTCCCGCATCACAGCCAATTGCACCGGTATTTCCAGGATTACGTCGACCACTTCGGCCTCCGGGATCGAATCCTGTTCGACAACAAGGTGATCTCGGCCGAGCGGGGTGACGACGGCCTGTGGACGGTCACCACCGATCAGGGCTGCGTCGAGACCTACGACGCGCTGATCGTGGCCAACGGCCACCACTGGGATCCGCGCACCCCCGACTACCCGGGCGAGTTCGACGGCACGCTGATCCACTCGCACGCCTACAACGACCCGTTCGACCCGGTCGATATGCGCGGCAAGCGGGTCGTGGTGGTGGGCATGGGCAATTCGGGCCTGGACATCGCCTCGGAGCTGTCGCAGAAGTTCATTGCCGAGAAGCTGTGGGTGTCGGCGCGGCGCGGCGTGTGGGTGCTGCCCGAGTACGTCAACGGCAAGGTCGGCGACACCCAGGTGGTGCCGGCCTGGATGCCGCCGAAGGTGGCGCTCAAGCTCAAGCAGCGCTTCGTGGTCAAGAACCGCGGCCGCATGGAGGATTACGGCCTGCCCAAGCCGGATCACCTGCCGTTCGAGGCGCATCCGTCGGCGAGCGAGGAGTTCCTGCACCGGGTCGGCTGCGGCGATATCGCCTTCAAGCCCGCCATCAGCCGATTGGACGGCAGGACGGTGCATTTCGCGGACGGCACGTCCGAGGAGGTGGATGTCGTGGTGTGTGCCACCGGGTATCACATCAGCTTCCCGTTCTTCACCGACCCGGCGCTGCGGCCCGATGGCAACAACAAGCTGCCGCTGTGGCGTCAAATGGCGCTGCCCGGTGTCGACAATCTGTTCTATCTCGGTCTGGCACAGGCGATGCCGACCCTGGTGAACTTCGCCGAGCAGCAGTCCAAGCTGGTCGCGGCATACCTGACCGGCAATTACGCGCTGCCCTCACCCGCCGATATGGCCGCGGACGCGGCACGGGTCGAGGCGGAACGCGCCGCGCGCTACTACAGCTCGCCGCGCCACACCATCCAGGCCGACTTCGACATCTACGTCCGGGAGCAGAAGAAGGAGCTCGCGGACGGGGCGCGGCGCGCTGCGGCGGCGGGGAACCCGCTGCCGGTACCGGGCCGGGCAGCGGTCCGGGTCTAGGGGAGGGGTAGCGGAATGAGCAACGTCGCTGGATTCTGTGCCGACGAATTCTCGTCTGTCCGTGCGGCATTCACCGAGCAGGTGGAGTCGGGCGCGGAGCTGGGCGCTTCGGTCTGTGTGACCGTGGACGGCGAGACTGTGGTCGATCTCTGGGGTGGTTACGCCGACCCGGAAAAGGCCCGGCCGTGGACCGAGGACACTCTGGTCAACACCTTCTCCATCACCAAGACCATGGTGGCGCTGTGCGCGCTGCTGCTGGTGGATCGCGGTGAGCTGGACGTGCACCAGCAGGTGGCCCACTACTGGCCGGAGTTCGCGGCCAATGGCAAGGCCGATATCGAAGTGCGGCACCTGCGTTCGCACACCTCGGGAGTCTCGGGCTGGGAGGCCCCCATTGTGCTGTCGGACATCTACGACACCGATGCGGCCGCGGATCGCCTTGCGGCGCAGGCACCCTGGTGGGAGCCGGGCACCGCGTCGGGCTATCACGCCATGAACTACGGCCACCTGATGGGCGCGGTGATCAAGCGGATCACCGGGCGTCCGCTGGGCCGGTTCTTCGCCGAGGAGCTGGCCGGTCCGCTGGGCGCGGACTTCCACATCGGCATGGCCGCAGGCGATCTCGATCGCATCGCCACCCTGGTGCCGCCGGAGCTGCCGGAGTTCGACCGGTCCCTGCTGCCGCAGGACAGCGTCATGTTCAAGACGCTGTTCCAGCCGCTGCTGGACTTCGCCGAGGTCGGCACGCCGGAGTGGCAGCGGGCCGAGCTGGGCGGCATGGGCGGGCACGGCAATGCCCGCTCCATCGCCCGGTTGCAGTCGCTGATCAGCAATGGCGGGGCGCTGGGTGGCCGGAAGTTCCTGTCGGACAAGACCATCGAGCTCATCTTCGAGCCGCAGTCCGACGGCGTGGATCTGGCCATCATGATGCCGCTGCGCTTCGGCATCGGCTACGGCCTGCCGCAGCCGCAGACCGCGCCGCAGGTGCCCGACGGCAAGGTGTGCTGGTGGAACGGGCTCGGCGGGGCGCACGTGGTCAACGACCTGGAGCATCGGGTCACCTTCGCCTACGCCATGAACCGGATGGCGCCGGGCCTGATCGGCTCCGACCGCGCCGACGCCTATCTGAAAGCGACCTTCGACACAGTCCTGGGGCGTGCGTGACGCGCTTCACTCGGGCAAGCTGCGAAGGTTGCCGCAATCGGATTCGAGGACTTGATTCATGACCAACGCCGTTGACCTCCAGGCATTCGCCGCGCAGATCGCCGGAAAGCTGACCGGTCCGGGCGGGCCGTTCGAGATGACGGTCGAGCAGGTGCTGGGCGCGCCGCAGCCGGTGTTCAAGCATCGCCACGGCTCGCTGCTCGAGCTGCTGGAAGCCTCCCGCGAGCTGGGCGACCTCGACTACCTGGTGTCCGCGCGGACCCGCTACACCTTCGCCGAGCACTACGCGGCCGCCGGTGCGCTGGCCGCGGCGCTGGCCGAACGCTACGGCGTCGGCAAGGGCGACCGCGTCGGCATCCTGGCCGCGAACGCCGCCGAGTGGGTGCTGACCTTCTGGGCCGCACAGCGGCTGGGCGCGATTCCCGTCGGCTATAACGCCTGGTGGGCCCCGCGTGAGATCGCCTACGGCTTGGAGCATTCCGCGCCGAAGGTGCTGATCGCCGACGCCAAGCGGGCCGCACTGGCCGCCGAGACGGGCACCGATATCCCCGTGCTCACCATGGAGACCGACGTGCCCGCGCTGCTCGCGGAATTCGCGGGCGGCAATCCGAGCGCGGAGCTGAGCGAGGATGATCCGGCGATCATCCTCTACACCAGCGGCACCACCGGCCGCCCCAAGGGCGTGGTGCACACCCAGCGGAACCTGGTGGCCGTCGCGGACTACCACCGATTCATGGACGCGCTCGCCGCCGGTTTCCGCGGCCAGGTCTGGGACGGCTCCCCGGCCGCGCGCCGCTACCTGGCGACCATGCCGCTGTTCCACATCGCGAGCCTGCACAATCTGTCGATCCCGCGGCTCACCACCGGTGATGCGGTGGTGTTCCCGACCTCGGGCGAGTTCGATGCCGAATCGCTGCTGAAGCTGGTGGAGACCGAGCGGGTCACCAACTGGGCGGCGGTGCCGACGCTGGCGAGTCGCATTCTGGGCGTGGACATCTCGAAGTACGACCTGTCCTCGCTGACGGCGTTCTCGCTGAATTCCGCACCGGCCTCCCCGGCCCTGGTGCAGCGGCTGCGCGAGCGGTTCCCGGTCGCGCTCCAGGGTCTGACCACCAGCTACGGCTGCACCGAGTCCGGCACCGCCGCGACCGTCGCCACCCCGCCGGAGCTGGCCGCGGACAACGAGACGGTGGGCCGCGCGGTGGTCGGGGTCTCGATCGAGGTCCGCGATCCCGACGGCAAGGTGGTGCCCGACGGCGAGGAGGGCGAGATCTGCGTGCGCAGCCCGTACGTCATGCTCGGCTACTGGAACAACGAGGACGCCACCGCGGCGGCCATCGACGAGCACCGCTGGCTGCGCACGGGCGATTTCGGCACCCTGCGCGCGGGCAAGCTCTACATCTCCGGCCGCCGGTCGGATCTGATCCTGCGCGGCGGCGAGAACGTCTACCCGCAGGAGATCGAGAACGTCCTGGACGAGCATCCGGCGGTGCGGGAGTCGGCCGTGATCGGCGTCCCGCACGAGGATCTCGGTCAGGAGGTGGCCGCCATCGTCGTTGTGGACCAACCGGATTCGACGACCGCGGACGAGCTGCGCGATCACGTGGCCAGGCAGCTGGCCTACTTCAAGGTGCCGGCCCGCTGGCTGATCACCGCGGAACCCCTGCCGCGCAATGCCACCGGCAAGGTGCTGCGCCGCGATCTATCGCTCGGGGAGTGAATTCCTGTGTACGACACCATTATCAAGAACGGGCGCTGGTTCGACGGGACGGGCGCGCCCTCGGCCCTGCGCAATCTGGGCATCCGGGACGGGCGGGTGGCGACCGTGTCGGCCGCGCCGCTGGACGAGACCGATTGCGCGCGAGTGATCGACGCGACCGGCCGCTGGGTGCTGCCGGGCATGATCGACATCCACACCCACTACGACGTGGAGGTGCTGCTGGATCCGACGCTGTCGGAGTCGCTGCGGCACGGGGTGACCACGCTGGTGCTGGGTTCCTGCTCGCTGTCCACGGTGCACGTGGCGGGGCAGGACGCGGGTGACCTGTTCGGCCGGGTGGAGGCGATTCCGCGCAAGCACGTGGTCGCCGCGGTCGACGGGTTGAAGACCTGGAACAGCGCGCACGGGTACGTGCAGGCGCTGGAGTCGCTGCCGCTGGGCCCGAATATCGCCGCCTTCATCGGACATTCGGATATTCGCACCGCCCAGCTGGGTCTGCGCCGGGCGACCGATCCGGCGGTGAAGCCCAGCGAGGCGGAGCTGTCGGCCATGGAGCACAAGCTGCGCGAGGCCCTCGACGCGGGCTTCGTCGGCATGTCCTCGCAGCAGCTGCTGTTCGACAAGCTCGACGGCGAGGTGTGCCGGTCGCGCACGCTGCCCTCGACCTATGCCACCGCCAAGGAGCGGCGGCGGCTGAATCGGATACTGCGCGACCGCAAGCGGGCGCTGCAGGGCGGTCCCGACGTGGCGCGGCCGCAGAGCCTGATCGCCATGGCGGCCGGCAGCCTGGGCATCTTCCGGCCCGAGCTGAAGGTGAGCCTGCTGTCGGCGGCCGACATCAAGGCGATTCCCGGCGTGGTGAAGATCTTCCCGTTGATCGGCAAGGTCCTCAACCGGCTGGGCGGCGACTTCCGCTGGCAGCATCTGCCGGTCCCGTTCGAGGTGTACTCCGACGGCATCGACCTGCCCGTGTTCGAGGAATTCGGTTCCGGCGCAGCGGCTCTGCACCTGTCCAACCAGCTGGAGAAGCGGCACGAGCTGTTCGCCGATCCCGAATACCGGCGGCAGTTCCGCAAGGACTACGACAAGAAGTGGGGCCCGCGCGTGTGGCACCGGGACTTCTTCGACGCCGAGATCACCGAATGCCCGGATCCGAGCGTGGTCGGCAAGACTTTCGGTCAGGTCGGCGTGGATCGCGGCGGCATCCACCCGGTGGACGCCTTCCTCGACCTGCTGGTCGAGCACGGCTCGGGGGTGCGCTGGCGCACCACCATCTCCAACCACCGTCCCGAGGTGCTCGACGTGCTGGCCGCGGATCCCAGTATGCAGCTGGGCTTCTCGGACGCGGGCGCGCACCTGCGGAACATGGCCTTCTACAATTTCGGGCTGCGGTTCCTGAAGCGGGTGCACCGGGCGCAGCAGCAGGGGCGGCCGTTCATGACGGTCGAGCACGCCGTGCACCGGGTTACCGGGGAGCTGGCCGACTGGTACGACCTCGACACCGGCCACCTGCGCGAGGGCGATCGGGCCGATGTGCTGATCATCGATCCGGCCCGCCTCGACGAGAGCCTGGAAGCCTACGCCGAGAACCCGATTCCCGAATTCGACAACCTGTCCCGCATGGTCAACCGCAATGACGACACCGTCACCGCGGTGCTGGTCAACGGCGAGTACGTCTTCGGACTCGGCGAGAAGGCGGCGGGGCTGGGCAAGGAGCGCACCGGTGAATTCCTGCGCGCCGGACGCCGCTGAGGAGCGAAATACTGTGAATGCCAATAGATTCGACGGTCGCACGGCGGTCGTCACGGGTGCCGCGTCCGGCATCGGCGCCGCCATCGCGGCCGCGCTGATCGCCGAGGGCGCGAATGTCGTCGGACTCGACTTCGACGAGGCCGGACTCCGGAAGCAGGCCGCCGAACTGGGGGAGTCCTTCGTCCCGGCGGTCGCCGACGTGACCGACGAGGCCCAGGTCGAAGTCGGGATCGCGGTCGCCGCAACACGTTTCGGCGGTCTGGACGCCGCCTTCAACGCGGCCGGAGCCTCCCGCATCGGCGCGGTCACCGATCTGCTGGAGGCCGACTGGGACTTCACCATCGACCTGATCCAGAAGTCGGTCTTCCTGTGCACGAAACATGAAGCCCGCCTGATGAAATCGAGCGGCGGCGGCGCGATCGTGAACATCTCGTCCCTGGACGCCCGCGTTCCCATGCCCGGTGGCAGCCCCTACTCCACCGGCAAGGCGGGCGTGGTGATGTTCACCAAGAACGCCGCCCTGGAGCTGGCCCAGCACCGGATCCGGGTGAACGCCATCCTCCCCGGCCTGGTGGACACCCCGCTGGTGGCCGCGGTCATGGGCTACGAACCGGCCAAACAGATGTTCCTGGACCGCATCCCGATGGGCGCGGCCGCCACCCCGGAACAGATCGCCGCCCCCAGCCTGTTCCTCGCCTCCGACGACGCCTCCTACATCACCGGCATCGACATGGTGGTGGACGGCGGCTGGGAGCTGTCCAACTTCCCGAACTTGGCGAAGCTCGCGGGCTGAGCCGAGACGCCGCCCTGGGCATCCGAAACACGTTCTTGCCCAGGGTGGTTCGCTCGCCGCGTGCGGGCCGCACTGCGGACCTGCTGCGGCGTGATGCCGTACCACCGGCGCACCACCCGCGTCAGCGCGGACTGCTCGCGCAGGCCGATCAAGGTGGTGATCCGGCTCATCGGCAGATCCGTCTCACACAGCAGCCGGTAGGTGGAATCGCGGCGGGCGGCGTCGAGGACCTCGGTGAAGGTCGTGCCCTCGGCGGCCGGGGCGCGTTGCAACGTGCGTTCGTGCACGGCCAGCATGCGGGTCACGGTGTCGATATCGGCCTTGGATTCCAGAAACGCGCGATCGATCGCCACCCGCACGCGCGTGGTCATGCTCCGGTCCGGCTCGGGGTAGTTGCGTTCGAGGAAGTCCATCGCGAGCTTGTGCAGCATCGGATTGCCGCCGATGACGGGCCGCTCCAGCAGCTCCGCCGGGATTCGGAACACGGTGGTTGGCATGTCGAAACATACGTCGGCGCCGAAGAATTCGGTGTAGCGGGCGCGGGGCGCGCGGGCCGGATGCGGCAGGTGAACGGTCCGCAGGCCGTAGTCGCCCGCGCCGCGCAGCAGATGGCGGTGGATGAGGCCCGCGGCATGATCGATGCCCTGGCTCATCTGCGAGAGCTCCGCGGTATCGCGATAGTTCAGCGCAAGTATTCCGTTGTGCCCGTACGGGTCCGGGACCAGCCCGATCGAGACGCCCGCGTGCTGGACGGACAGGAATCGCGACGCGCAGGCGATGGCCTCGCCGACGGTGGTGGCATTCGTGAACGCGACCGCCAGCAGGCCGAGCACGTCGGCGTCCTGGCGGTCCGCCAGGCGCAGCCCGAGATCGGGGCAATCCAGTTCGGCCGCTGCGATTTCCAACGCCCAGCCCAGCGCTTCCGCTGAAACCACGGCGTCGTCGCTCTCGATGGCCTCGGGGGTGAGGCCGAATCGCCGCAGCAGTCCGAGGCCGTCCCCGCCCAGCTCGTCCACCAGTTCGCGATAGCCGCGCAAACTCGCCGCCCGTGCCATGACCGCCATCGGCCCTCCACCTCCCGCCCCGCTCCGGAGCCAGGACCGTAACCCGGAAATTGTCTGGGACGCAAGAGTCGACAGGGCCTTGTCGCCTGCGGGTAAAACGATGTCGCCCTGGGGCGAGTCCCTATTACCCGTCGGTAGCAACAATCTGGCCCGTGGACTTTGTGAGAGGTGGGACACGGTGAGGCGAGCTTGGACGCGGCGGGCGAGAATCGCCGTGAAGGGGCTCGTGGTCGTGTCCGCGATCCTCGCGTGTACCCCGTTCCTGACCCCGATGGCGTTGTCGGACACCGCGTTCACCGGCATTGACGGCGGTGGCTACGCGCCCGGCTGGACCGCCGCGGTCGACGGCCCGCAGCCGTACAACGGCGTCAGCACGGATCTCGCGGTGCCGATCACCATGAGCGACGGCACGGTGCTGAAGGCCGACATAATTCATCCCGCGAACAACGGACGCATCGCCGACGGGAAGCGACCGGTGGTGCTGCAGTTCCAGGGTTACGGGAAGCTGCCGATGCTGGTGGGCCAGGCGGTGCTGAGCGCCGCGGACGGTCTGGGAATCAAGCAGCCCCTGGAGAATTGGGTCGGCTCGCTGAAACTGCCCGGTGTCGGACTGGACGGCATCTTCGATCTGACCCGGCAGGCCTACTCGGGAGCCATCGAAGCCGCACTACAGGATTGGAAGCTCGCCAACGCCGGCTACACCCTGGTGCAGGTCGATCTGCGGGGCACCGGCACTTCCGGTGGTGACTGGCAGGTGTTCGGCGATCGTGAGAAGCAGGACGCCGCCGAGGTGATCGACTGGATCACCCGCCAGTCCTGGAGCGACGGCACCGTCGGCACCATGGGCATCTCGTTCACCGCGATCAGCGCGCTCGAGGCCACCGATCGAAGGCCGCCCGGGTTGAAGGCGGTCTTCGCCTACGAGGGCAGCGGCGACATCTTCAACGACATCGCGGGCGCGGGCGGCGCGGTCGGCGTCGGGTTCCTGGTGCCCTGGCTGATCGGCGTCAACGCGCTCAAGATGATTCCCGACATCACCTCGATACTCGTCGGAAGGTTCGATCCCGCACAGCAATTGCAGTGGCTGAAGGACCGGGTCGCCGACCCGCTGACGTTGGTCGACATGGTCGTCAATGGCTACACCGCGCTGAGCCCGGATCAATTGACCGCGCGGACCAAGCAACTCGTCGATCCCGACTCGCCGTTCCGGCGCGGTCTGAAGACCGACCTCACCCACATCCAGGTCCCGACGTTCATGGTCGGCGCGTGGTTCGACATCTTCGGCACCACGCCCACCGACACCTTCAACGCGATTCCGCTGCCGGAGGAGCGGAAGAAGCTGATCATGGGCGACGGCTACCACCTGGGCAGCGGCGTCGCCGGTCTCGGTCATCCCGGCATGCCGCCGCGACTGGATGTGTTGCAGCGGGCCTGGTTCGACCACTGGTTGCGCGGAATCGGCAATGGCATCGAGAAATACGCGCCGCGCACCGTCAAACAGCAGGGCGCGGGCCGGACCGACGTGCCGGAGTTCCCGCGCTCCGAGGTCGGCTACCGGCGGCTCTACCTCGATGACAGTCCCAGCGGGACCAGCCCGAATTCGCGGTACGACGGTGGACTGTCCGAGACGCCGCGGCAGGCGGCCGTCAACGACCTGACCGTGGCTCCCGGCCTGCTGAGTCTGTGCAGTCGCGACGGCGCGCGTATTGCGGCGGGGGCGCTCGCCGTCATCGAGGCGTGCGGCAACGACTCGCGGATCTGGGAGAACGACGGCCTGACCTTCACCAGCAGCCCGGTGGCGCAGGCGACCACCCTGTCCGGCCCGGTGAACGTGCACTTGAACGTGGTCCACGACGCCACCGACGGGTACTGGGTGGCGACGGTCAACGACGTTGGCCCCGACGGTGATTCGCGTGAGATCGCCACCGGCCAGCTGGTCGCCTCGATCCGGCAGATCGATGAGGACGCCAGCAAGACCTCGGCCAACGGCGACTACACCGAGCCGCACTACTTCCTCGATCTGGCCAGGTGCCAGCCGACGGTCCCGGGTGTCCCGGTCACCCTCGACATCGCGCTCACCCCGATCGAGGCCGTCCTGCAGCCCGGTCACCGCCTGCGCGTCGACGTCTACGCCAGCAACTTCCCGAAGGCCCTGCCGCCCCTGTTCTTCCTCGCCGACTCCGGCCTGAAGCCCGAACATGTGCGCCCGGACCCCGACGCCCCGAGCTGGGTCAATGTGCCTCTGACCGATTCGATCCCCGACTAGCGCCGGGGTTCGAAGCCGCCGCGGGACTGCCTACAGCAGTCCCGCGGTGAAGGTGGCCGGGTCGGGCCCGACGCGGGTGCCGGTGTCGAGGGCGCTGATGGCCTGCATCTGGTCGTCGGTCAGTTCGAAGGAGAACACGTCGAAGTTCTCCCGAATCCGGCTGGGCGTCACCGACTTCGGAATCACCACATTGCCCAGCTGCAGGTGCCAGCGGATGATCACCTGCGCCGGGGTGCGGCCGGTCTCGGCCGCGATGGCCGCGATGGCTGGATGCTTCAGCGCCGACCCCTGCCCCAGCGGACTCCACGCCTCGGTGGCGATCCCGTGCTCGGCGTGGAAGGCCCGCAACTCGGCCTGGATCAGCCCCGGATGCAGCTCGACCTGATTCAGCACCGGCGTTTCACCGGTCTCGGCGATCAGCTGCTCCAAATGCTCCCGATTGAAGTTCGACACCCCGATCGAGGTGATCCGCCCCTCGGCCTTCAACTTCTGAAACGCCCGGAACGTATCGACGAACCGTCCGGCCTGGGCCACCGGCCAGTGAATGAGGTAAAGGTCCAGGTAATCGAGCCCGAGCCGCTCCATGCTGGCATCGAAGGCCCGCAGCGTGGAGTCGTACCCCTGCTCGGAATTCCACAGCTTGGTGGTCACGAACACCTCGTCCCGAGGCAACCCCGACTCCCGAACCGCTTGCCCGGTCCCCGCCTCGTTCCCGTAGATGGCCGCCGTATCGACACTCCGATACCCGGCCTCGAGTGCCGTGCTGACCGCGTCGACCGCCTCCGCATCGCCGACCTGCCACACCCCGAAACCGAGCGACGGAATCGCCTGGCTGTCATTCAGAACAATCGACGGAACTGAGCTGCTCTCGTTTCGAAAGGTCATGTTCGCCGACATTACGCCCCTCGCCGAATTCATCCGTGTTCTCCTCCGCAAACGTCAGCACACGCCCTTGCAGCAGATCCACGAAGTAGCCGAACGGGTCGTCGTCGCTGTTGACGGCCATCATGAACAGCGGGACCAGCAGGTCGTTCGCCGACTCCCGCGACCACCGGTAGCCGATCGCCGGACCGAACAGGTCGAAGATCGGCGCACCGTCGTCGGGCGAGTTGAACCAGATGCCCTCGACCCCGCGCACCATCCACTCACCGATATAGGTGATGAATTGTTCTGCGACAGAGTTGTTTTCGTCGGCACCGATGAGGGAAACGACCCAGTCGAACGTATCCTCGCTGAATCGGTCGTCGACCGGCGGACGGGTCTCGCCGCCCCGGGCTGCTTCCAGCCGGGGCAGCGAGTCGGTGAACAGCGTCTCGATACGCGCCTCGATCGCGGCCCGATCACTCCATGCGAGCCAGGCCGGGGATCGCTGGGCCTCCCGGTCGAAGAAGCCGGGGTCCAGCTCGTTGTCGGCCGGAGTTGCCCGTCGCGTATGAGCCATAGGAGTTTTCGGTCCTTCAGTCGCCGAATGATCCGGTGGGAGCCTTGGCCGAGGGGCCTCGGTCGAGTTCTGCCGGAACCTTCGGGCTTCAATCGGAGAGTTCGTGGGCGGCGGTGCGGAGGGTCCAGGCCGGGGCGCGGTGGTGCAGGGTGGTGACCGTGAGCGGGGGGATGTCGATGCGCCAGAAGGATTCCGCGGGGGCGTTGAGGGAGTGGAGGATGGCGGCTCGGACGACGCCGGGGTGGGTGACGGCGATGATGCGGTCGCCGGATCCGGCCAGGGTGTCGAGCCAAGTGCCCACGCGGGCAAGGAGATCGGTGATGGATTCGCCGCCGTGGGAGCGGTGGGCGGGGTTGGTGAGCCAGTCCATCAGTTCGCCGGGGGTGATGTCGTCCATGGACTTGCCGGACCACGCGCCGCAGTCGAGGTCGCGCAGGGCGGGTTCGGCGGTCGCGTCGAGGCCGAGGGCTTTCGCCGTCTGCTCGGTGCGCAGCTCGGGGGCGTGCAGGACCACGGTCGGGGCGGGGCGGGGGAGGCCGCCCGCCCGCGCGACGGACCGCTCGCCCAGGGGGTTGAGCGGTTCGTCGGCGGGGACGCGGGCGGCCAGGACCGCATCGGTGATCGCGTGGGTGATCAGGGTGAGGCGGGTTACGGAGCTCAGACTGCCGAAGATGTTGCCGTGGAAGCGCGTTCGCCGAGCAGGCGGGGTGCCAGCCAGGCGAAGCCGACGCCGATGACCACCCAGAGGATCAGCTGCGCGGCGAAGGAGTAGAGCCGGAAGTGGTACAGGTCGTCGGCGGGGAAGCCCGGGTAGACGACGGTGCCCGACGGATCCTTCAGGGGCTGCGGCGTTTCGGTGGCGAAGTCGCCGAGTTCCCGATTGGCCGACAGGTGCCCCAGGGAGGGCAGGATCGCCATGACGACACCCATGACCACCGTGAACGATGCCGCCGCGGCGACGGTGGCGGTCCAATTACCCAGGCGGGCAGCGAGTTTGCGACCCAGCCAGATGGCGGCCAGCAGTGCGATCACGCTGATCACGATCATGCCCAGGTACAGCGCGGTGCGCGGCTTGGTGGTGTCGTGGTTGCCGATGGCCGGGGGGTTGGCCGGGTACTTCAGGAACGGCGCCGCGTAGGACACCAGGAACATGCCGCCCGCCACCAGCAGCGCCAGATTGCGCGGGGTGATCTTCCCGGCCTGGCGCAGGGCCAGGTAGTAGACCACCGCGAACAGCGCGCCCATGGCCGCGCCGAACACGATCATGCCGAAGCTGAAACCGGCGTTCTCCTGCTGGCTGCGGGTGAACAGCTCGGACGCCATGTCCGCCATCGGCTTACCGGCGGCCTTGTCCAGCGCCATCTGCGCGTCGTCGCGCCCGCTCTCGTAATCGATGGCCCGATTGATGATGGGCTCGACCAGGATCCGGGCGAAGATGAACGCGAGCAATCCACCGAGCGCGCCCAGTAGGACGCCTCGGCCGATGATCCGTTTTTCCATTGTGCTGACTCGATTCCCGTGACTAGTGGCAGGGGAAACCGAGGAAGTGCCGACCGTCGTGGACGAACTCGTGCACGTGCATGTCGCTGCCGAAGATCGACACCGCGCCCTGGTCGATGCCGATGAAGTAGAGCGCCAGCAGCGCCATCAGGGTGGTGCCGACCAGCCACATGGCGGTGGTCGGGAGAGCCAGCGCACCGGTGTTCAGGCCGGAACGGGGAGCGTAGGACGTGGCCACGGGAACTCCTAGTAC
>NZ_BJWY01000027.1 GCF_007990715.1 Nocardia seriolae NBRC 15557
AGTACTAGGGGATTTTGGTGAACGGAAGGTGAACAAAGTTTGACTGGACGGTCGAATCTCGGTAATAATGGTCGTTCTGCGCCCCGTGACCTGCGGGGCATGTAATCGGTGTCACGGCTGGTGCGAGGAGGTGAGGGACGAATGAATCACGGCGACTGTCCGTGTTCGAGACCGATTCACGCACCCTCATCGTTCCCGGCCCGTCGTTGCGGAGCTGCTGCTTCGTAGCCCGGTGAGCCGGCCGTTCCCCTGAAGGAGGGCTGTCATGGCTTTCATCAACTTCTCCCGTAACCCGCTGACCGTCCTGTCCGTACTCGGCGAGCGCCGCTCGCGGTCCGCGCTGACCGCGTCCGAGCGTGCCAACCTCCGAGCCTCGCGTGCCCAGGCCGCCATCTACAGCGCCGCACTCGGCGTGCACCCCCACCGCTGAGGCCGGTCTCCGGAACACGACTCCCGTACAAACGCCGACTGCCCCGAATCACTCGGGGCAGTCGGCGTTTTCGTCGGGAGTCACGCGAGTTATTCGGCGCGCCGGTGCAACTGGGTGAACAGCTCGGCGGGGGGCTGCACGTGCCACTGCGCGAATGCCGCTGCGGGCGTGAGGGTCCGGGCTTCCCGGGCCGGGATCTTGCGCAGGAAGGGCGCGGCGATCGGGGCCGTCGAGGGGGAGAGCCAGGCCAGCAGCGCCAGCTGCAGGCGGCCGCTCTTGGACAGTCCCCAGAAGACCGGCTTGGCCAGCAATCGCACCAGCAGATCGGCCATCCGGGACTGCCGGATGGCGGCCAGATCGCGCTGCCAGTGCGGCAGTGTCGCGATGGTCGCGGTGCGCAGGAATTTGTTCGCCACCCAGGCGAAGGGGCCGAGCTTGCCCAGTAGCGGCGGGTACATGACCCGGGCATTGAGCAGGTGGTCCATCATCTGCTGGGTGATCTCGCTGGCGGCCAGTCGCGGCCGGATGTTCTCGAAGTAGCAGCGAATGCCCTCGCGGGTGCGCGGCACCTTGTCGGGATCGCAGGTCTGCAACTCCGCGGCGATCGCGCACTCGTTCCAGAACTGGTGCTCCTCGGCGTCGGAGAGCGGGCCGGGGCCGAACTGCTCGTACACGTAGAGGATGGAGTGCCACGCGGTCAGGTGGATCCACAGCTGCGAGTCGGGATCGTTTGCGTCATAGGGCAATCCGGAAACCGGCTCGGTGCCCACGCCGGTCTTGGCGTGGATCTTCATCAGCACCGCCGAGGATTTGGTGGCGGTCTCGGTATCCCCGAACAGCACGGTGGCGAAGTAGGCGAGGGTGTGGTCGTAGCGAGTCCTGGCCTGGCTGTACACCTTTCCGGTGTGCTGCACCGAGGCGACCAGGAACGGATCCAGCTCCTCGATCACCACCGCCCGCTGGAAGCCCACCGACAGCCCGGTCGGATAGCCCCACACCTTCCAGGTCACCGACCCCGGACCGAAGAAGCCGTTGTCACCGGCGGGTTCGACCGGAGCGGTCAACCATGCCAGCGGTTTCGTTCGCGCACTGCCCGTCTCGCCACCCGTCGACACCCAGTCCGTCATAGCCGAAAGGTATCAGCTCGGCACGCGAAAATGTGGCCGGGCTCACCCCGGTCACCGACCTTCGAAATCTAGGTTGTTATCAATGTGCCATTGACAACTGGCACATTGAGCGGCGATGCTCGGGGCATGAACACAAGGTCAATGGCGACCTTCCCGTCCGAGGCGGTTCCCACCCGGCCCGCGGCGCGCACGCGCTTCGCGGCCGCGGCGTCGGTGGTGGGGTTGCGGCAGGTCAATGGGTTGTTGCCGAACAATCGGATCGGGATCGAGGCCGGGCGCGGGCTCATCGCCGGGATCATGGGCACCTTCGGGCCGACCCTGCCGGGGACCGCGGTCATGCCGGTGCGGTCGGGCAGGGTGCGCGGCGAATGGGTGCGCGCGGCCGGGGTGCGGCACGGGAATCGGGCCATCTACTACCTGCACGGCAGCGGATACGTGGTGTGCTCGGCGCGCACGCACCGGGGGCTGGCCTCGCGGCTGTCGAAGGCGACCGGGCTGCCGGTGTTCGTGGTGGACTACCGGCTCGCGCCCGAGCATCCCTTCCCGGCGGCCGCCGACGATGCGGTGGCGGGCTACCGGTGGCTGCTCGAACACGGCTACCGGGCAGGCGATCTGGTGATCGGCGGGGACTCGGCGGGGTGTCATCTGACGCTGGATCTGTTGTTGCAGAACGCGATCGGCGGGGACGAGCAGCCGTCCGGGGCGTTCATGTTCTCGCCGCTCATGGATCCCACGCTGACCCTGGCAGAGCGGCGGGATCGGGTGCTGCCCGATCCCATGGCCCCGGCGTGGGTCGGGCGGCGGCTGATCGAGCTGTACACCGCCGCGGAACCGGCGGAGTCGCCGCGGCTGCGGTTGCGGATTCCCGCCGGTGCGGCCCTGCCGCCGCTGTTCGTGCAGGCCAGCGCGGGGGAGATGCTCGCCGACGACGCCCGCCACCTGCGGGATATGGCCGCGGCGGCCGGGGTTCCGTGCGAGCTCGAGCTGTGGCCGGGGCGCATCCACGTCTTCCAGGCGCTGCCGTTGCTGGTGCCCGAGGCGGCCGCCGCGCTGCGGCGCACCGCGCGATTCGTGACTTCGACACTGGCGCGGTCGGATTCGCCGGTGCGAGAGCAGGTGAGCTGATATGTGGCCGATCGACGAGCTGGTCTTCGCCCTCGGCGGCAAGCGCCGCTCGCAGGACGCGCGAGCCGTGGTGACCGGTGCTGGCAGCGGGATCGGGCGGGCCTTCGCGCTCGAACTCGCCGCGCGCGGTGGGGAAGTGGTGTGCGCGGATATCGACAAGGACCGCGCGGACGAGACCGTGCGGCTGATCGAGCAGCGGTACGGACGCCGGGCACACGCGTTCTTCTGCGACGTGTCCCGGCGCGAGGACGTCGAGAGCCTCGCCATGCATGCCGAGTTGCTGTTCGGGGGCGCGCCCACCCTGGTGATCAATAACGCCGGTGTCGGCATCGGCGGGAAGCCGTTGGGGGACATCGGTTTCCGCGACTGGGAATGGGCGCTCGGGATCAACCTGTGGGGTGTGGTCTACGGCTGCGAGGTCTTCGCGCCGCAGCTGCGCGCGGCCGGGCGCGGCGGGATCATCAATGTGGCCTCGGCCGCCGGCTTCGCCGCCGCACCCGGTATGGCCGCCTACAACGTGTCCAAGGCGGCGGTGGTGTCGCTGTCGGAGACCATGGCCGCCGAACTGGCGGGCAGCGGGTTGGCGGTCACCGCGCTGTGCCCGACCTTCGTCAAGACCAACGTGGTTGCCGACGGCCGGATCAGCTCCGGATCCTCGCGGCTGGCGGCGGGGCTCATGAAGGTGAGCGGGTTCTCACCCGAGCGCGTCGCCCGCACCACCCTCGACGCCCACGACCGGGGCGCGCTGTATGTGCTGCCGCAGCTGGACGCCCGGGTGGTCTGGCATCTCAAGCGGCACTTCCCCGCCCTCTACACCCAAGCCCTCGGCGTCCTGAATCGCGTTCTGCCGCAGGAGGATTCGGCGACGCCGGACAAGACCGACCTGATGACGGGAGTCTGACATGTCCTTCGACTTCGACAATATGCTGGCCAAGATCAAGTCCAGGCAGTGGGCGCTGGCCGATATCCACTGGGACGCACCGGGAGCCGAGCTCATCGACCCGGCGCTGCACGCCAAGCTCAAGCCGTTCATGGCCGATCTCATGTGGATCGAGAATGTGGGGGCGCGCGGCTTCGCGGCCATGGCCAAGAAGGCCCCGACCCGGACGCTGGCCGAGATCTACCGCTACTTCCACGCCGAGGAGCAGCGGCACGCCAATGCCGAGCTGGCGCTCATGCGCCGGTGGGGGATGCTGGACGGGGACGAGATTCCCGAGCCCAATATCAATGTCAAGCTCGTGATCGACTTCCTGGACAAGTACTCCGACGGCATGTCGCTGTCGTTCCTGGGCACGGTCATTCCCATGCTCGAGGTGGCGCTGGACGGCGCGCTGATCAAGTTCGTCACCGACGAGATCTCCGATCCGGTCGCGCAGGAGGTCTTCAAGAAGATCAACAATGACGAATCCCGGCACCTGGCAACCGATTACGCCGTGATGGAGCTGCTCGGACACTCCACGGTGCGCAAGCTGGCCATCGATCTGGTGGGCGGCTGGGTCAAGCCATCGCTCATGATCGGGGTGCTCAGCTATGTGCCGCTGCTGAACAAGATGCGCGACAACATTGTCGAGATGGGCGTGAACGAGGAGAAGCTCTACGCCGCCATGGCTCGGTTCAAGCAGGTCGGGGAGCGCAATCCGATGGCCAACCGGGTGCCCATGTACCGGATCGTGAAGATGCACGCGGGCTGGGTCATCAACCGCGATCACCCGTACCACCTGCTCGCGGATACCCTGGTCAAACTGACCGGGGCCATCCCCGAGCGGCTGCTGCCGCAGCAGCCGAGCTGGTCGCAGGAACTCACCTACGAGCCGGTCGCATGAGCGCGGCGAACCAGCCACTGGACGTGGCGATCATCGGCGCCGGTTTCGCGGGGATCGGCGCGGCCATTCGGTTGCGGCAGAAGGGGATCGGCGACTTCGCCATCTTCGAGCGCGGCGACCGGGTGGGCGGCACCTGGCGCGACAATACCTATCCCGGCGCGGCCTGTGATATTCCGTCGCGGTTGTACTCCTACAGCTTCGCGCCCAACCCGGACTGGTCCCGAACCTATTCCGGCAGTGGGGAGATCCTCGGCTACATCGACTCCATGGTCGAGGAGTTCGGGATCCGGCCGTACATCCGGTTCGGGCACAACGTCACCGGGCTGGTCTTCGACGAGGATGCCGCGCTGTGGATCCTGTCGTTCTCCGGCGGGCGTCGAAAAGTGCGGGCGCGCAACGTCGTTCTCGCCTCCGGGCCGCTGGCCAACGCGGGGTTCCCGGACATCCCGGGGATCGATACGTTCGAGGGCCACAAGATCCACAGTGCCCGCTGGGATCACGACTACGACTTCACCGGCAAGAAGGTGGCCGTGGTCGGCACCGGGGCGAGCGCCGTGCAGATCATTCCGGAACTGGTGAAACAGGCCGCGGCCGTGAAGGTTTTCCAGCGCACGCCCGGTTGGGTGCTGCCGCGGGTCAACCGGCGCACCAACGGAATCACCAAGCAGGTGTACCGGCAGCTGCCGGTCACCCAGACCCTGGCGCGCGAGGCCTGGTTCTGGGGACACGAGTCGGTGGCGCTGGGCGTGGTGTGGAATACGCCGCTGACCCGGGTGGTGGAATCGGTTGCCCTGCTGCATCTGCGCTCCCAGGTGCGTGATCCGTGGCTGCGCCGCCAGCTCACCCCGGATTTCCGGGCGGGCTGCAAGCGGCTGCTGATGAGCAGTGACTACTACCCGGCGCTGCAACAGGAGAACTGCAAGCTCGTCACCTGGCCGATCGCGGAGATCTCGCCGCACGGCATCCGCACCGCCGAGGGCATCGAGCACCGCTTCGACTGCATTGTCTTCGCCACCGGTTTCGAGGTGTCCAAGCAGGGCACGCCGATTCCGGTGACCGGGCGCGCGGGCCGGGTGCTGGCCGACGAATGGCGCGGTGGCGCTTACGCGTTCAAGAGCGTCACCGTCGCCGGGTACCCCAATCTGTTCCTCACCTTCGGCCCGAACTCCGGCCCCGGCCACAATTCGGCGCTGGTCTACATGGAGGCCCAGATCGATTACCTGACCGACGCCATCAAGATCGTGCTGGAGCGCGGTGTCACCCTCGAACCGCGCCGGGACCGCCAGGACCGCTACAACCGCCGCCTGCAACGCCGGTTGACCGCCACCACCTGGAACTCCGGGTGCAGCAGCTGGTATCTGACCGAGGACGGCTTCAACGCCACCATGTACCCCGGTTTCGGCACCCAGTACGCCCGGCAGTTGGCCACGGTGCGCCTGGCCGACTTCGACCTGCGCTAATGTCGTCACGAGGCGCGCTGCCCGTGCCTACGGTGCTCTACCGCACCGGGGCACGGGCGCTGCGCGCCGTCGGCGACCGACTGGCGGAAAGGACGGGTGGGACACGGATGGCGGAATACCGCATCGACGATCTCGCCCAGGCCGCCGGCATCACCACCCGCAATGTGCGGGCGTACCAGGAGAAGGGGCTGCTGCCCACGCCCACCCGGCGCAGCGGGCGGGCGCTCATCTACGACGAATCGCACCTGGCGCGCCTGCGCATCATCGACGCGCTGCTGCAGCGCGGCTTCACCATCGCGCATATCGCGGACTTCATCACCAGCTGGGAGACCGGCAAGGATCTGACCGAGATCCTCGGCCTGCAAAGCGCCGTCACCGATACCTGGGGCAAAACCGAAGCGCCGGTGGAGATTCCGCGCGAGCTCGTCGACACCTTCTTCGGCGAGGGCGAGGAGCAGCAGGTCGACGGCGACCAGCTGGCCCGCCTCGAAAAGCTCGGCCTGGTCCGGCTGCACGGCGACACCGCCGAACTCACCCGCCCCGACCTGCTCGAAACCTTCGCGGCCCTGAGTGCCTACGGCTTCCGCCTGCCGGGCCTCATCGACCTCTACGCCGCGGTCGTCGCCCGCCTCGAGGACATCGCCACCCTGATGGTGGTGGCCGCCAAGGACCAGATCGTCGACGAGCACGGCCCCGGCTGGCTGCCCGACTCCGACGCCGAGATCGCCGCCACCACCGAAATGCTCAACCACCTACGCGATCTCGGCCTCCGCTCGGTCCGCGACAGCCTCGATCAAGCCCTCGACAAGGTGCTGCAAGCCGAGCTCGGCGCCTACCTGGAGACAGCCGCCCGCCGCCGCGTGGCGGAATGAGGGGAGACCTGCCGGGCGAGTTGCTCGCCCGGCGGCGAGTCCGACCTTCCGGTGCGGCTCAGCGCGGGGCCGGAACTCTCAGCGCAGGGCGGCGCGGGCTCCGGCGGCCTCGAGCTTGATGCGGGCGGCTTCGGCGGTGTCCTTGTCGACCTTTTCCAGGACTGCCTTCGGGGCTGCCTCGACCAGGTCTTTGGCCTCCTTGAGACCGAGGCCGGGAATGATCTCCCGCATGGCCTTGATTACCTGAATCTTCTTGTCTCCGAAGGATTCCAGTACGAGATCGAACTCGCTCTGCTCGTCGGCCGCCTCGGCCGGGGCGGCGTCGGCCACGGGGGCGACGGCGACCGGCGGCGCGGCGGAGACGCCGAACTCCTCTTCGAACGCCTTGAGGAACTCCGAAAGCTCCAGCAGCGTCATACCTTTGAATACGTCGAGCAACTCGACGACGGTCATCTTGGCCATGATCTACCCCTTGCAACGCTGACCAGGCGATACCAACGATTCTAAGCGCGCGGGGCGGCCAAGGTCATCAGATATTCGCGTTCGCTGCCGGTCAGCGGGCGTGGCGCGGTGGTGTCGTGGCCCGGCTCGCCGCAGGCGCCGACCGCGACCAGGGTGGAAGTTGCCGAGAGATACAGGTTTTCATGATCGCGAACCTGGTGCGCCAGCGTGAACGAGGTGGTGCCGATGCGCTCCACGATCGAGGTCACCGTGACCGGCGCGGTGCGGAAGAGCAACGGCTGCCGGTAGCTCAGCCGCTGGCCCGCGACCACCACTCGCCAAGGCGCGCCCGAGGATTCGTGGCGGTCCAGCAGGTCCGCGCGCGCCTTGTCGAGGAACTGCGCGAAGACCACATTGTTCAGGTGCTGCTGCGCGTCGATGTCGGTGCGGCGCAGCTGGATCTCGTAGGTGTGCATCAGCCTTCCAAATCCTTGAGCAGCAGGCGCTGGTCCTCCGGCAGCGGCCGCGACTTCTGGGTCTCCGGGTCGAAGGCGACCATGGTGCACACGGCCGTCGAGTAGACCACCTCCGCGTCGCGGATCTCCTGCTGGAGTGCGAACGAGGAGGTGCCGATCCTGGTCACCCAGGTCTCGATCCGCACCGGCTCGGCCCGGTAGCGCAGCGGCGTCAGGTAGTCGATGTCCATTTGCGCGACCACGTTGGAGCCGCCGAAACCGCGGGTCCAGAACAGGTCGATCCGGGATTCCTCCAGGTAGCGCAGATGCGCCGCATTGTGCACGTGCCCGTCCGCGTCCATATCGGACCAGCGCAGGGGACACAGGAAAAGATGTCGGGCCACCCGGCATTCTTATCACTCGACGAAACACGGCAAGCACGCGCTTACCGCAACCGACCGGCCACCGTCCGAATGGCCGAATCTGCAAGAGTCGTGTCATTGACGCCATCACGGGTGGGCCGCAGGCTGGAGACATGCGGGTGGTCCTGATAGTCGTCTTCGACGGCTTCCAACTGACGGATCTGGCCGGACCGGCCGACGTCTTCACCGGCGCCGCCGCGCTCGGGGCGGATCCGGGGTACCGGGTCGAGCTGGCCGCCGCGCAGGCCGGTCCGGTGCGCTCGTCGTCCGGGATCGAGGTCACCGCGGCGCACGGGCTCGACACCTGGGACGGGCCGGTGGACACCCTGCTCGTGGTCGGCGGGCTGACGGTGTTCACCGCGATGGACGATTCCGCGCTGGTGGCCGGGGTCGGGCGGGTCGCGGCGCAGGCGGCCCGGCTGGGCTCGGTGTGCTCGGGCACCTTCCTGCTCGCCCGGGCCGGACTGCTCGACGGCCGCCGCGTCACCACGCACTGGTCGGGCGGCGAGCTGCTGGCCCGGCGGTTCCCCGCCGTCACCACCGAGCCCGATCGGATCTATGTGCGGGACGGGCGGATCTGGACCTCGGCGGGGGTCACGGCCGGGATCGATCTGGCGCTGGCGATCGTGGCCGCCGACCACGGGCCCGAGCTGGCGCGGGAGGTGGCGCGCTGGATGGTCGTCTACCTGCACCGGCCCGGCGGGCAGAGTCAGTTCAGCGCGCCGCTGGCCGCCGATCCGCCCAAGCGCGATTCGCTTCGGGCACTTCAGGTCTGGATGGAGGAGAACCTGACCTCCGACCTGTCGATGCCCGCGCTGGCCACCCAGGTCGGGATGAGTACCCGGCATTTCTCGCGGGTTTTCGCCGGGGAGACCGGGACCACGCCCGCCCGCTACGTGGAACAGGTGCGCATCGCCGCGGCCCGGCGAATGCTGGAGACCACGGATCAGCCGATGGACCGGGTGGCCGCCGCGGTCGGGCTGGGGAGCCCGGAGACCCTGTATCGAATCTTTCACCGGCACTTGGGAATACCGCCGGGCGAATACCGCGCCCGGTTCACGAAGTTCTGAAGGAGAGAGTGTCCCATGACATTCCAGATCGCCATCGTTCTGTATCCCGGCATGACCGTCCTGGACGCGGTCGGGCCCTACGAGGTGCTGCGGGGAATCCCCGACAGTGAATTGCGCTTCGTCTCCAACGAAGTCGGTCCGATCGTCTCCGACAGCGGTGTCCTGGCGCTGGGCGCGACCCACACCTTCGCCGAGACCCCCGCGCCGGATCTGGTGCTGGTGGGCGGGTCGGAGGCGGCGACCACCGACGCGATGGCCAATGGCGAGCTCATCGAATGGCTGCGCGCGGTGCACCCGAACACCCAGTGGACGACCTCGGTGTGCAGTGGCGCGCTGATCCTGGCCGCCGCCGACATCCTGCGCGGGCATCCGGCCACCACGCACTGGGCCGCGCAGCCCGCCCTGGCCGCCTTCGGCGCCGAATCGCGGCCGCACGACCGGATCGTGCGCAGCGGCAAGATCGTCACGGCGGCGGGCGTTTCCGCGGGCATCGACCTGGGGCTGTGGCTGGTCGGGCAGATCGCGGGCGACGAGATCGCGCAGCTGACGCAGCTGACCATCGAATACGACCCGCACCCGCCCTACGACACCGGACACCCGGACAAAGCCCCGGCCGAACTGCTCCGCAAGGCCCGGCTGGACATGACCAAGCGCGCCGCCAAACCGCGCATCCCGGTGGATCTGGCCACCCCCTTCTGGCGGTTGACGCTCAATCGCATTCGGGACCGCGCCGTCGTCCGGCGCTGAATTCCCGTACCGTCGGAAGGGTGAGCGAGCAGCTCGGCGATCGGTTCTTCGCCAATCCACATGCGTATTACCGGCATTGGCGCGAGGAGGGGCCGGTGCGGCAGGTGCACTTCGGTGACGGCGTGCCGCGCTGGCTCGTCCTCGGCTACGACGAGTGCCGGGCCGCACTGGCGGACCCGCGGCTGGGCAAGGACATCGACGCCCTCGAGACGGTGATCGAGCGCAAGTACGGCCGCACCTCGGACCTCCCGCGCACCCACGACGGCCTGCGGCACATGCTCAATGCCGATCCGCCCACCCACACCCGGCTGCGCAAGGCGGTGTCCCAGGCGTTCACCGCGCGCCGGGTGGCGGCCCTGCAACCGGTCATCGAAGCGACCGCCGACCAACTCCTGGACGCCATGGCCGGCCACGACGAGGTGGACCTGTTGCAATCCTTCGCCGTGCCGCTGCCGGTGACGGTCATCTGCCATCTGCTCGATGTCGACATCGAGGATCGCGGGACCTTTCGCGAGTGGACCAAGGCGCTGGTCGGCACCCTGGAACCGGGCGTCGACCGGGTCCAGGTGTTCGACGAGATGGTGGCGTTCCTGCGGAAGATGTTGCAGTGCAAGCGCGTCCGGCCAGGCGAGGATCTGCTGTCGGCGCTGGTCTGCGACGCGGATGCCGGACTCGACGAGGGCGAACTCATCGGCATGGCGCTGTTGCTGCTGGTCGCGGGTCACGAGACCACGGTCAACCTGATCGGCAACGGCACCCTCACCCTGCTGCGCGACCGGTCCCGGATGCAACGACTGTGCGCCGAGCCCGCGCTCATCCCCGCCGCCGTCGAGGAATTCCTGCGCTACGACGGCCCGGTGAACATGGCCTCGATCCGCTTCACCAAGGAGCCGATCACCCTGGGCGACACCACCATTCCCGAAGGCGAGCTGGTGCTGGTCGCCCTCGCCGCCGGCAATCGCGATCCGCGCCAGTTCGCCGACGCCTACGACTTCGACCCCACCGGCGACCGCGCCACCCACCTCGGCTTCGGCTACGGCATCCACTACTGCGTCGGCGCACCCCTGGCCCGCCTCGAGGGCAGAATCGCCTTCACCGCTCTGCTGCAACACTTTCCGGACCTGGAGCTTGCCGTCGACGACTCCTGGCTGCGCTGGTACTCGAACCCGGTCATTCACGGCCTGAAAAAACTGCCTGTGCGACTACGGAAATGACCAGCCTCTGACGCGGACGGTCGGGGCGAGGCGGTCGCGCAGGGTCAGGTCGCTCTCGCCCGCCACCGGGATGACCACGGCCGCCGCGGAAGTGGCGACGGCGTCGGTCAGGATGGCGGGCCAATCCGGTTCGTCGCCGGTGGCGAGGGCGCGGACGACCGCGGCCGCGGCGGCGTCGCCCGCGCCGGTCGGATTGCCCGCCAAGGGTTCCGGGAGGGTGGCCGACCAGGCGCAAGAGGCGGTCACCGCGACCATGCCGTCGGGGCCGAGGGTGGCGATCACGGCCCCGACGCCCGCGTCGAGCAGCGGGCGGGCGGCGGCGACCACGGCCTCGGGGCGTGCGGTGACCGCGCCGGTGAGGCGTTCGAGTTCGTCCCGATTGGGCATCAGGATGACGCCGGGGACCGCGGCGGCCAGCTTCAGGGCCGGGCCGTCGACATCGCAGACGGTGGGGACACCGGCGGCGACGGCGGCGCGCGCCAGCGCGGCGGGTACCGTCTCGTCGATGCCCCCGGGCAGCGATCCCGACACCACCAACCCGCGTAATTCGGGCAGCAGGAACTGGATTCGATCCCGGAGCCGATCGACCGCGTGCAGTTCGTGCACGTACGCGCCGGGCTCCCACAGGCCGGTGGCGGTGCCGTCGCGTGATTCGCTGATCACCACCGTGCGCCGCACCCACGGCAGGGCGGGCACGAAATCGGCGGGGAACTCGTCGGCGGCCGCGGCTGCGAAGGTGTGGTCGGCGAAACCCGTTGCGCGCGAATAGCTGCCGAGCTGGCACAGGATGCGCGTGACATTGATGCCCTTGCCGCCCAGGCGTTGTTCGACCGACAGCACCCGCTGGGCCCGCCCGGGTTCGAGCCGCTCCAGCCGATAGGTCATGTCGTAGGCGGGATTCATGGTCACCGTGAGGATCACGTCGGACACCGTTCTGGCACACCCATCGGCCCGATATGGCCGATCGGCTGGGGTTGCGTGGCCGATCCGGGTCTTTCGGAGGACACGTACCCAGGATCGGTCCGATGATCGTTCACTGTCAATTTACAGATCAAACAATCACATTCGAGCAGGATTCAGGTTAGATTCAGACAATTCGAATCGTTCGCACCATCATCCGCGATTCGTGGCGCGGGGTGTGCAGATTGAGAGGCACTTGTCGTGAAACGTCCACTGCGCGGCGCACTTTCCTCGGTTGCGCTGATCACCGGCCTGGTTCTGACGGTGTCCTCCTGCGGGTTCGGCGGGAGCAAGTCGGACGACTCGGACCCCAATACGCTCAGCTTCCTGGCCCCGACCTACAGCGACGGCACCAAGGCCGAGTGGGACGCCATCATCGCCGACTTCCAGAAGGCCAACCCGGACGTCAAGGTCAAACTCTCGATGGAGTCCTGGGATTCGATCAATGACGTGGTGCGCACCAAGCTGCAGTCCAAGGGGACCACACCCGACATCCTGAACATCGACGCCTACTCCACCTTCGCCACCGACGGGCAGCTCTATCCCGCAAGCGATGTCGTCGACGCGTCGGTGATCGGCGATATCCAGCCCGGCTTCGCCAAGAACGCCTCCATCAGCGGAACCCAGTGGGCGCTACCGCTGTTCGCCTCGACCCGCACCCTGTTCTACGACACCGACCTGTTCGCCAAGGCCGGGATCGCCGCACCGCCCAAGACCTGGGCCGAACTCACCGACGCCGCCAAGAAGATCCAGGCCCTCGGCGGCGGCGTCTCCGGCTACGGCCTGCCGCTGGGCAGCGAGGTACGGGTACGCGCTGGCCTGCTGGACGGTCATGCGCGGGGATCCGAAACCGGCGTGGGCCCGCCACCTCGACACGAATCCCCGCGTCTACATGAAACAGTCACTCAGATACCTGCGTGCCGAGGCCGAGGCGCTGACCGAATGGCGGGCCGCCTTCGAATCCTGATCAAGCGGTACTGCTCGCGCTCCCGTTCTCCAGGTGGCCGGCGAAGTGCCTGCGCCAGTTGGAGTTTCCGGACAGTGTGAGGGCCAGGTCGTACCAGCCCTGATCCAGCGGCGCGGTGATATCGCGCTTGGATCCGGCGTCGATCGTGGTGGGGGAGCCGCCGCTGACCTGGACGGTCAGTGCCGATCCACCGGAATTGCTCACCGTGACAACGAAAATCGGTTGACCGGCGCTGCCCCCGATGGCGGCGGTGGCCGTCAGCGCCGCGGTGTCACCCGAACCCGCGGCCTCGACCAGGAACCCGTTGGGCGCGTGGATCGCGAAGTCGTACGAGCCGCCGACCTGGAATCGCTCCTCGGCATTCGCGCCCGGCCCCACCACCGTCTGCCGGATCGAATTGTCTTGGTAGGCAAAGGTTTGGAACGGCATGGCGACCGAACCCTGATTGCCGTACCGGACCGTCGCGGCCGATCCGGCCACCTCCAGCCAGGCCACCGGCTGATACGGCAGCGGGCGGGCCTTGGCGCGGCCACCGTCCTGCACCGGCATCTGCTGTCCGGCGGGCGAAGGCGGCATCGGCTTGGGCAGATTCTTCTGCCCGGCCGCACGGGCGCGTTCGGCATCGGCGTCGGGCAGGGTGGGAATGCTGGTGTCGCGCCTGCCGAAATCGAAACAGCTGGTCAGGTCGCCGCACACGGCACGCCGCCAGGGCGAGATATTGGGCTCGACGACGCCGGTCCACTGTTCGAGGAAGCGCAGCACCGAAGTGTGTTCGAACACTTGCGAATTCACGTAGCCGCCCCGGCTCCACGGCGAGATGACCAGCATCGGCACCCGCGGCCCCAGGCCGATGGGCGACTGCCCGCCCAGCAGCGCACCGGCCCGGCTGATCAAGGTGTCCATGGCCGCCGAGCCGGAGGACAGCCCGAGGGTCGCCGACCCGGAATTCAGGTCGGTGCCGGTGATTTCGATGGACGGCAGGATCTCGTCGGGGGTGCCGGGCGGCGCGGTCGGCGGCACCACGTGATCGAAGAAGCCGTCGTTCTCGTCGTAGTTGACGAGCAGGACGGTGGACCCCCACAGTTTCGGGTTGTCCCACAGGGCCTTCAGGACGCGCTGGATGTAGGCGGCCCCGTCGGCGGGACGGTAGGCGGTGTGCTCGGAGTATCCGGCGGGCGCGACCACCCACGAAACCTGCGGCAACGTGCCCGCGGCGCAATCGGAAATGAACTGCTGGAGAACGTAATCCACATTCGTGCCGTCGGTTCCGGCCGGTGCGGGCGTCATTCCGGCGGTGGTCACCTTGGCCCGGTCGGCCAGCTGGCGGATCGCGGGATCCGGCGAGGCGGCCGCGTCGTGGTACGCGCGGAACAGCCACAGCGGATTGTCGCCGAAGTCGGCGAGGAAGTCGCCGCCGCTGTGCGAATCGGCGTACACCTGCCACGAGATCCCGGCCTGCTGGAGGCGTTCGGGATAGGTGGTCCAGGAATATACGGGCCGATAATCCGGGGGATTGGAGACCGCCGGGCCGCCCGCGCGCCCGGCCGGGTCGATGGTTCCGGTCCAGTGGAACAGGCGATTCGGGGTGGTGGGTCCCTGGATCGAGCAGAAGTAGTGGTCGCAGATGGTGAACGCGGACGCCAGCGCACGATGGAACGGAATGTCGGCCTCGGTGAAGTAGCCCATGGTCATCTTGGACTTGGCCGCGATCCACGAGTGGTACGCGCCGTCGGCCCACGCCATGTGCGTGGTGTTCCAGTCGTGCGCCAGATCGCCGAGGTCCTGCCCGTCCACCCGGCCGGTGTCGATATGCCAGGGCAGCAGGAATCCGGTGCTGCTGAACGCATCCGGCTGATGGAACGCGTCGCGGGTATCGCCGCCCGCCGACCCGCTGCTACTCCCGCTGCCCGAACCGCTCGCGGATCCGCTGGCCGATCCACTCGCCGATCCGCTGGCGCTGCCGGTGCCCGCCGATCCGCTGCCCAGATCGGTCCCCGGCCCGCCCGCGAGCGCGGTGTCCATGGCCGCCTGCAGAATCGGGTCGTAACCGCCCGCGGGCAATCGCACCGCGCGCTTGTCCCCGAAACCCCGTACGCCGCTCATGGTTCCGAAGTAGTGATCGAAGGAACGATTCTCCTGCATCAGAATCACCACGTGCTGAACCTGATCCAGCGACCCCGAACGCCCCGGCTCGGCCAGTGCCTGCGCCATGCCCTCGGGTAATCCGGTCATCCCGGCCGCCCCGGCGGCCAGCATTCCACCCAGCATCGTCCGCCGATTCGACGTACCGAATCCACGCCCCATCCGAAATCTCCATTCCGCCTGTCAGCCAGCACTTTCGACCCACACCCCGCCGATGTGTCGGGCACGCCCCGGCGGCGCGGCAGACGCTACCGCGTCGGTTCCCGATGCGCATCGTTGGATATTGGTGTCGGGTGGACATGAATTGGTCCGCCGATTCACAAGTCGGGCTTTCGAATCCGGCCGAAATTCGGATTTCAGTTCCGGAGCGATATACCCGACAGTTGTTGGCACAGCGCACCCTCGGTATCGGCGAACAGGAATCGGCATGACGACGGCAATGCCCACGACGACGGCAATGCATCGGTGTAGCGCGGATTTCGAGCCGCCGGGCGCACCGGATCGGATGATCGTGACCCTGGCCCTGTTCGACGGCGACTGGATCGTGAAGCGGTACAGCCCGGCCCCGGGACTCGGGGCGCTGCGGGTGCGCTCGCTCATCGATGCGCGGGCGGCCGTGCGCGCCATGCTGGCCGCGCGCATCGGAGAATCCTGCGCGTCGACCCGCATCGATCTGTTCATCGAGGACACCGACCCGGAGGACTGACCGGGCTCGCGCGGCATCGAGCCGCGCGGAGTTGGCCCGGTGATCACCCGGGGGACATGTGGCGATGACACCGTGGTCGGGTGCGAACCGAAACGATTGCGCCGCCGGGACGCGCGGTGCGCTGGTTTCACCTGGTGTGCGACCGGGTGGTCGCCCGGCTGCCGTTCGGGCTGGCGCGGCTGATCGCGCCGACCTTCGTGGGATACCTGCTGGTCAGCGGATTCACGTTCGCGACCGACCTTTTGGTGCTGACCGTCCTGCACGGGATGCTCGGACTGGCGCTGCCGATCGCGGTGACCGCCGGCTATGTCACCGCGTTCGCACTGAGCTACCTGCTGAACCGGGTCCTGAACTTCGAATCGCACGCGGCCCTCGCCCCGCAGTTCGCCGTCTACCTCGCGGTGGTCACGGTCAACTACCTGGTCTTCATTCTCGGCGTGACCAGCGGCGTGGCCGCGCTCGGCCTCGACTACCGCCTCGCCCGCGTCATCGGCGCTCTCGGCGAGGGCCTTTTCATGTACGCCTCGATGCGGCTGCTCGTTTTCCGCACCGGGGCTCGGCCGCGGGTCGGCGTCGATTAGCCTGCCGGTGCTCGATACTGGGGAAGCTGTTGCGCGGGTCCGGTTCGATCCACTCGTCCGCGGGTGGGCGTCAATGCCGGGAGTTCGTGTCTGGCGAACGGGTTTCCGCTGCCGATCGATCCGCGGACGGGCGCACTCGGGAACTAGCCGGAGCGCTCACACGGCGTCCGCCGAGGACCAATAGGACCGCGAGGACGAGGCCGACGCCACCGGAGATCAACAGGGGGATGCGTCCGTCGCCACCCCAGGCCAGTCCGGCCCACAGCCCGGCGATGAGTATGGCTCCGCCGCTCAGCCCCTGATACAGGCCCTGGGCGGTGGATTGCCGGGCCGCCGGGGCGAGGTCGGCGATCCACGCCTTGCCGACACCGTCGGTGGCGGCGGCGAACCCGCCGTAGATCGGCAGCACCACGAAGACCCAGGCCGGGCCGGACGCCAGCCCGAGGCCCAGATAGCCGATCGCGAAACAGGCCAGCCCGCAGTTGAAGACGAGGTGGCGGGGGATGCGGTCGGAGAGCGCGCCCGCCGGATAGGCGAGCAACGCGTAGGCCAGGTTGTAGACGATGTAGGCGCCGATCACCCCGGCCACCGACAGCCCGAGCTGGTGGGCCCGCAGCAGCAACAGCGAATCCGGGAAGTTCACCAGCGCGAACATCGTCAGCAGCACGATGACACCCCGCAGCCGCCCCGGTAGGGGTTCGGCGCTCACGGGTGCGAGCGCGGCCGTCGCGGAAGTGGCATGCGCAGAAGGCTTTTCGCGGACGGCGGCGATCAGCGCCACCGCCGCGACGGCGGGCACGATCGCGATGAAGAGCAGCGGCCGCATCCGATGGTCGAGTGCTTCGTACAGCGCCAATCCGAGCGCGGGCCCCACCACGGCCCCGGCGGTGTCGGCGGCGCGGTGCACGCCGAAGACGCGGCCCTTGGCGGCGGGATCGGCGTCGACCATGAGCAGGGCGTCGCGCGGCGCGCCCCGCACCCCCTTGCCGAACCGGTCGACACAGCGTCCGGCCAGCACGATCGGCCACGAGACCGCCACGGCGACAAGGACCTTGCCCAGGGCGGCCAATCCGTAGCCCAGCGCGATCAGCGGGCGTTTGCGAAACCGGTCGCCGAGCCGTCCGGCCAGGATCTTGGTGGCCGCCGCCGCGGCCTCGGCCAGTCCCTCGACCGCGCCGACCGCCGCCGTGGGCGCGCCCAGGACGGTGGTCAGGAAGATCGGCAGGATCGGGTACACCAGCTCGCTGGCGGTATCGGCGAGGAAGCTGACCCCGCACAGCACGCGTAGATTCGGGGTCAGCCACGCGGGCCAGCGTGTGGCGGTACCGGTTTCGGTGGCCATCTGCCGCACGGTACCGGCTCGCGGGCGCTGCGGCCGCGGGAACTTCGGCCACGATGATCAGGTCCTCTGACCCTGCTGGCGGCGGCTGCACGGTGCGATCGTCGAATGCGAGTCGGCCGCTGGGTGTCGGCCCGAGTACGAGGAGTTGAGATCGATGGATATGAACGGCATGGATACGCAGTCCCCGGTGATGCAGGCGTGCCACGCGATCATGATGTGGCTGCATCAGCAGGGTCTGATGCCCGGCATGACCATGTGATTGCCCGGCGTGGCCGTCTGACCGGGCGCTGCCCGTACCCGGATGGACGAGCATATAGGTATGGCTTACCTTGGCACCCGTGAGTGTTGCCGAGGCTGTGCCGAATCTGCTGATCTGCCTGCGGGAAGGTCTCGAGGCCGGACTGGTCGTCACCATCTTGCTGGCGGCCGTGCGGAGGCTGTCCACACCCGAGCGCCCGGTGTCCACGACGCCGGTCTGGCTCGGGGTGCTCGGGGCCGTTTCGGTCGCGGGCAGTTTCGCGGCCGTGCTGACCTATTCCACCGCGGTGCTGACGAGTTCGGCCCGCGCGGCGGTCGCCGGGGTGCTGAGCGTGCTGGCGGTGGCACTGGTGACCGCCATGATCTTCTGGATGCGGCGGACCGGAGCCTCGCTGTCGGGTCAGTTGCGCGGCGAGGTGGCTCGCGCCGCCGGAGTGGGCGCGGGCGTGCTCGCGGTGACGGCGTTCCTGGCGGTCGGACGCGAGGGGCTCGAGACCACGCTGTTCGTGTGGACCGCGATCAAGGCGGCCGGATCGACCGTGGCACCGCTGGTGGGTGCGGCGCTGGGCCTGGTGCTCGCACTCGCGCTGTGCTGGTTGCTGTTCCGCCGGGCGGTGCGGCTGAACCTCGGGGTCTTCTTCAACCGGACGGCCGTGCTGCTCATCGTGATCGCCGCCGGTGTGCTCGCCTACGGCCTCGGTGACCTGCAGGAGGCGGGCTGGTTGCCGGGGGCGCGCTGGATCGCGTTCGACCTGAGCGCGCACGTCGACCCGAATTCCTGGTGGGTCTCGATCATCACCGGCGTCACCAACCTGTCGCCGAAGATGACCGTGCTCCAGGTGGTGGCGTGGATCGCCTACCTGGCCACGGTGATTCCGCTGTTCCTGCGCGCGGGACAGCCGACCCCGGCGACCGCGCCGCAGCCCGCCGCGACCCCCGACGCGCAGCCCACGCCGGCTCCGGAGCCGGAAACCGAATCCGTGCACCCGGATTGGTGGGAGCGCCTGGCCGGTCCCCGCCCGGTCCTGGTCGGTGCGGTCCTGGTGCTGGTCCCGGTGCTCGCGGCGGCTGCCGCCAGCGCGCTGCTGCCCGCCGCCGACACCAGCGGCACCGGCAAGGTCACCGTCACCGCCGATGCCTGTGCCCCGGAGTGGACTTCGGCCCGCACCGGCACCCGGACCATTTCGGTGCACAATGCCTCCGGCAAGCCCGGCGAGATCGATCTGGTCGATGCCGACGGCGCGGTCGCCGGCGAGATCGAGAACATCGGGCCCGGCACCACCGCCGAGCTGACCGCGACCCTGAACCCCGGCAGCTACACCATCGTCTGCCTGATGTCGGGCCGCCCGGCGCTGTCCTCGGCGCGGGTTCGGGCCACCGGCCCGCAGACCGCTGCGCCGCTGACCTTCAAGCAGGTCCGCACCAGCGAACTGCGTGGCCCGAACGATGCCTACCAGGACCATGTGCGGCAGGCGCTGACCCGGCTCACCGCCGCGGTCGCCACGGTCGGCCGGGATCTGAAGGCGAACAATATCCCCGCAGCGCAGGCCGATTGGCTGCTCGCCCAGCAGGAGTGGGAGCGGGTCGGCGCGTCCTACAACAGCTTCGGCGATGCCGGGACCGCGGTCGACGGCCTGCCCGGCGGGCTGCCGGGCGGCGTCGAGGATCCGGACTTCACCGGATTGCACCGGCTCGAGTACGGCCTGTGGCACGGTCAGGGCCCGGATCGGCTGCTGCCGGTGGTCGACAAGCTCGGCGTCGATATCGCCGCCATCGGGGACAAGCTGACCAGCACCGAGCTCGCGGGCGATCCGGCCACCCTGCCGGTGCGCGCCCACGAGATTCTCGAAGACGCCCTGCGCGACCACTTTTCGGGCCTCGACGATCAGGGCGGCGGCGCGGCCTACCCGATGACGCTGGCCGATGTCGAAGTCACCCGCGTCATCCTCGACCGGCTCGGCCCGCTGCTGGACCAGCGCGATCCGAAGCTGCGCCCGGACCTCGCGGCCAAGCTCGACAAGCTGCGCGCCGCCCTGCTCGCGACTCAGGACAACGGCCGCTGGCGCGCGCCCGCGCAGACGCCGCCGACCGCCCGGCAGGCGGTGATCGCCGCGACCGGCGGTGCGCTGGAAGCGCTTTCCCGCGTGCCGCGGCTGCTGGAAACCCGAGCGAACTGACTCCGACGAAGGACACCACACCGATGACTGTCAGCCGCCGCCGCTTCCTCTCCGGCGCCGCCGCGGGCGCGGCCGGAACCGCCCTGACCGCGGGCGTGCTCGCCGAGGGCGCCCGGGTCGACGCCGCCGCGGGCGGGCAGCCCACGGCCACCCGGGTTTTCCCGTTCCACGGCGAACACCAGTCGGGCATTCTGACGCCCGTTCCCGCCGAGAAGCAGAACGCCTCCTGCTTCGCCGCCTTCGACGTCACCGCGGCCGACCGGGCCGATCTCATGAAGACCCTGACCGTCCGCGCCCGCGCTCTCACTTCGGGTGGCCCGGCCCCGGATCTGGGCGTGGGTGCGCCGCCCGCCGACAGCGCGGTGCTGGGCCCCGAGATTCCCGCCGACGGGCTCACGGTCACCGTCGGGGTCGGCGCGAGCCTGTTCGATCAGCGCTTCGGCCTGGCCGACCGCAAGCCCGCGCACCTCACCCCGATGCGGACCTTCCCCGACGACTCGCCCGATCCGGTCTGGATGCACGGCGACCTGCTGGTCCAGCTGTGCGCCGACCAGCCCGACACCATCCACCACGCCATTCGCGACATCACCCGCCACACCCGAGGTGCGCTCCAATTGCGTTGGCGGATCCAGGGTTACAACTCCCCGGCGCGTCCCTCCGGCACCGGGCGGAACCTGCTGGGCTTCAAGGACGGCACCGCCAATCCGGTGGGATCGGCCGCCTCCGATCTGATCTGGGTCGATTCCACCGACGAACCGTCCTGGACCAAGGGCGGCACCTACCAAGTGGTCCGCCTCATCCGCATGCTCGTCGAATTCTGGGACCGCGTCTCGATTGCCGAGCAGGAGAACATGTTCGGCCGCCGCCGCGAATCCGGCGCACCCCTGGACGGCACCCGGGAATCCGACATCCCCGACTACGCCGCCGATCCCGACGCCACCGTCACCCCGGCCGACGCCCACATCCGCCTGGCCAACCCCCGCACCCCCGAAACCGACAATCAGCAGCTGCTGCGCCGGTCCTACAACTACGACCTGGGCATCGACCCGAACGGCAATATGTCGGCGGGCCACATCTTCACCTGCTTCCAGCAGGACATCGGACGCCAGTTCGAAACCATCCAAACCCGTTTGGCCGGAGAGCCTTTGACCGACTACGTGCAGCCCTTCGGCGGCGGCTACTTCTTCGTCGTGCCGGGCGTACGCGACGCGCAGGACTGGTACGGTCGCACCCTGCTGAGCTGACGCGCGCTCACGCGGACTTCGCCGCGAGGAGGTAGCCGGAGAACCAGGTGGGGAAGGCGCGGCGCAGCGTACTCGGTCCGGTGAGCGTGATCAGGTCAGCGCGCAGCAGGTGGGACCAGCCGACCTCACCGAGCCAATACCGGGTCAGCGCATCGAGATCCGCTTCGATGCGCAGCGCCACCGGATGCCCGCCGTCCTCGTCGCAGACCGTGACATCGGGTCGCCTGGCCAGCAGGTAATAGGGCCGCGGCCCGTGCTCGGGGAACCGGAACTCGACGAGAGTCGGTGCGGCGGGCAGATTTTCGGGCACGATGCGCCGGTGCAGATCCCACAGCAGCGCGTCCGGATCCAGATGCTCGGGCAGCAAGCCGCGCGGATCCCAGCGTGCGGCCCACCCCGCCGAGTTCCTTCAGCAGTGGAGTCAGCGCGAGTCCCGCCTCGGTGAGCAGGTACCCGTCCCCGTCGCGGGCGATCACCCCGGCGCGCTCGAGCTCCTTCAAACGCGTCGACAGCATGGTCTTGGAGATGCGTGGGATCCCCCGGCGGATATCGCCGAACCGGCGCTCGCCGAGCAGCAACTCCCGCACGATCAACAGACTCCACCGTTCCCCGAGCACCTCGAGCGCCCGCGCGATGGAGCAGAACTGCCCGTATCCGCTCATGGGCCGATGGTACGGAATCCGTACCATGCGGTCCGCTTGCGGTCACTACCGTCGGTGCGGTGAACAGCGAAAACCCCGAAACCGGCCTGGACTTCTTGCGTTCGATCATCGACGGCCGCCGCCCGCAGCCGCCGATCTCGGCCACCCTCGGCTTCGAACTGGTCGCGGCCGAAACCGGATCGGCCGTCTTCGAGGGCGAAACCTCCGAGCGCCTCTACAACCCGATGGGCAGTGTGCACGGCGGCTACCTGGCGACCCTGCTGGACTCCGCGCTCGGCTCGGCCGTCTGCACCCGCCTGCCCGCTGGGAGCGGCTACACCACCGCCCAGTTGAACGTGAACCTGCTGCGCCCGGTCTACGCCCACACCGGAAAGCTGCGCGCCACCGGCCGGGCCGTCCACGTCGGCCGCACCCTGGCCACCGCGGAAGCCCAGCTCATCGGTATCGAGGACGGCAAGCTCTACGCGCACGCCACCACCACGTGCGCGATCTTCGCAGCGCGGTAGGGCTCAGCGGGTCCGCAGGTGGAAGTCGGCCGGATCGGGTTCGGCGAGCATGGATTCCATGGTGGCGCGGTCGAAGGGGAGCAGGTCGATGCTGCCGCCCTCGGTGAAGTACCAGGAGTTGCAGCCGGTGTTCCACACCGTGGGGCCCATGGCCGCGGCGACCTCGGACTCGAAGCGGTCGGCGGCCTCCTCGGTGACCTCGACGGTGTCGAATTCGCCTGCGCTCCAACGCTGGATCCAGCGCGTGATGTAGCGGCCGGTGACCTCGGCGGCGTGGTGCAGGGGAATGGATCCGGTCGGGGAGTGCGGGCCCAGCACCGTGAAGAAGTTGGGGAAACCCGGGATCGCGGTCATGCGGTAGGCGCGCGGGCCCTTGGCCCAGGCGTCGTCGATCGAAATGCCTTCGCGGCCGGTCAGATTCATCGGGCGCATGTAGTCGTGGGCCCGGAAACCGGTGGCCAGCACGATCAGGTCGACCTCGTGGTGGCGGCCGTCGGCGGTCCGGATGCCGGTCGGGGTCACCGCGTCGATGGCCGTGGTGACCAGCTCGGCATTGCGGGCGCGCAGGGCGCGGTAGTAGCTGCCGGACAGCACCTGGCGCTTGCACAGCGGCTCGTAGTCCGGCGTGAGTTGTTCGCGCAGTTCGGGTTTCAGGATCTGCGCGCGCAGGCTCAGCCGGGCGTACTCCTGCACCGCCCGCCGCCGCCAGCTCGGACGGGTGACCACATCGGTGAACAGCTTGGCCCCGGCCATACCGGCTTGGTAGAGCGCGCGATTCACCTGCGGCAGCCGGTTCAGCACCGCGCCCACGAGCGCGGGCTGCGGGATCTGCATCGGGGCCCAGATCACCCATTGCGGGCTGCGCACGAAGTGGGTGATCCGTTCGGCGTCGGGTTGCAGCGCCGAAACCACCTGCACCCCAGTTGATCCCGTGCCGATGACGGCGATCCGACGGCCATCGGTCGGGACGGTGTCGTCCCAGCGCGCGGTGTGCAGCACCTCACCGGTGAACTCGCCGAGCCCGGGAATGTCGGGCACTGCCGGGTGATGCAGCACGCCGGTAGCCGCGATCACGAAGTCGGCCTCGTAGCGGGTCCCGTCGGCGGTCTCGACCTGCCACTCGGACCCGGTGAACGTCGTCGCCACCACCTCGGAATTCAGCCGCACGTGCGACCGCAGCCCGTACTGCTCGGCGACATCGGCCAGGTACCGCTGGATCTCCGGCCCGGGCGCGAAGATGTGCGACCAGTCCGGCTTGGGTGCGAAGCCGAACTGATACAGCTGAGAGGGAACGTCGCAGGTCAGCCCGGGATAGTGATTCCAATGCCACACCCCGCCCACATCGGAGCCCTTCTCCAGGATCACGAAGTCGCCGAACCCCTTGCGCTGCAAGGTGATAGCGCTCGCGATGCCGGACACCCCGGCCCCGATGATCACGATCCGAGGCTGCCGCGGCGCGCCCATCCCCAACCTCCTTGTTGAATACCCGCAGAACTCGAATACTGACGGTATTTGGATGGGGGTGATGTGTCAACCGGCTCGGGCGAGTGCGGGGGTCGGGGCGCGAGTCGGGCGATCAGAGGTGGGGCGGCACGGTGCAGTCGGCGAAGTCCGGTTTCTCCAGCAGTGCGATCAGGTCCGGGTGGGTGTCTCGAACGGATCGAGCGACCTCGACGAAGGAACGGACCAGCGCCGACTCGCGTGCGGTGCGCCAGCCGACCGCCACCTCGTTGGGCGGGGCGTCGACGATCGGCAGCAGCCGCACGCCCGGGAACGGGATCCAGCGCGCGCGGGCCACGGTGAGCACGATGCCGACCCCGGACCCTGTGTAACTCCTCGAGTAGCGAGTTCGACCGCGACACCACCGGGGCCGGGGCGCTGTCGCGGTAGTCGTCGTGCTCCCAGAAGGCATTCCACAACGGATCGGTGGTGGTGGCCCCGAGCGGCGGGTCGGCGAGAAGTTCGTGGGCGAAGACCTCGGTGCGGGCGGCCAGCCGATGACCGGATGGCGCCATCGCCATCAGGGGTTCGGCGAACAGCGTCTCGAAGTGGATGCCGTCGTCGAGGAAGGGGCGGCGGGCGAAGGCCACGTCCACCGCGCCCGTGGACAGTCCGGCCGACGGGACCTCATAGGTGGAATGGCGCAGTTCCACGGTGATTCCGGGGTGGTGCTGGCGGAAGGTCGACAGGATGGGCTCGGTGAGGGTCGGGGCCGCGCCCTCCAGCGCGCCCAACCGTCCCATTGATTGACAAATGAATGTTGTGAACCGTTCGGGAACGATGATTTCTCTTCGACTTCCCGGTGCAATAGCGTTTTTCAGGGCATTTCACTCCCGGACGAACAGGAACCGATGACCGACTGGAACGCCCTGGTGAGCTCGCTGCACACGCTGCAATACGGGGCCGCCGAGCGCCTCGGCGAGCGGTCGCTGGCCCTGCCGCCCAACCCGCCCGCCGCCCCGGCCGCGATCTCCTACGCGCTGGACGAGGAGATCGCGGACCGCAGTGGCTCGGGCCGACAATTTCGCGCGTAGCGCGGCGATGGTGCCTGATCCAGTCCGATCATTGCCCGAGGTGCATGGGCAGCTGAGCAGAGGGCCCGGAACCGTTCGGTTCCGGGCCCTTTTCGTATGGCGGCCTACTTGTGGCCGGCGGAGCCGCTGAAGATCTTCTTGATCAGCTCCGAAACGAGCGCGTCCACAACGAGATTGGCCAGGAAGCCCATTATCGTCCTTCTCCTCCGGGTGTTTCGAATGAGCTTTCGCTCGGCTGGTCAAGCATCTGAAATGTGGTGTTTTACCAAACTCTCGCGGGCTATCGGCAATTTCGCAGCAGCCCTGCAAGATGTCGTGCGTGCCGGTCAGGCGGTCAGCACCGTGTGAATTCGATTGTCGGGGTCGATGCTTCGGCGCAGAGCCGAAAGGCGCGGGTAGTTGTGGGCGTAGTAGCGGGCCAGCGCGTCGCCCGGTTCCAGGTAGTTGATGTACGCGCCCGCCGAGACCGGTGCGCAGAACCGGTGCGCCGCCGTGACCCAGGACAGCGCGGTGTCGTGCGGAATCGGTTGGTAGGCACCCCATTCCACCAGGGCGGCGTGGGCGCGCCACGGGAAGGCGGTGTCCTCGGGGCCGGTGTCGCGGATCGCGCCGTCGAGCGTGTTGAGCTGCACCCAGCCGGTGCCGCCCACCTTGGAGAAGGCGGTCAGGGCCGCGACGATGCGATCGATCACCTCGTCGGTGAGCTCGGCGACGATGTCGGAGCCATTGGTGAAGCTCGCGCGCGGGGTGGTCGGGCCGCCGCCGGCCAGGGTGGTGACGGTGTCCAGGTGGCCGAGGGTCCAGCTGTCGAGGGTCAGCGGTGCCACGCCGATCGCGTCGGTGAGCTCGGCGGAAGCCGCGTCGCCCGCACCCGCCGGGCAGATCAGCTGCATCCAGCAGTCCAGATTGCCGTCGCCGTCGGCGTCCACGCTGACATCGGCCCAGCGGTCGCGATCGGCCTCCGCCAGCCAGTCCGACCAGCCCGCGATGACCCGCGCCGCGCTCGTGCCGGGAAAGGTCAGGCGCACCACGCCTTTCGGGGTCGACGCGCAGGGCTCGAAGGTGAGGGAGGTGACCACGCCGAACAGCGGGCCGCCGCCCCGGATCGCCCAGAACAGCTCGGGCGCGTCGGTCGGGGACACCTCGGTGATGGTGCCGTCGGGCAGCACCAGCGTCGCGGCCGTGAGCCGATCGCAGGTGAGGCCGTGGGCGCGGGATTCGAAGCCCAGGCCGCCGCCGAGGGTGAGTCCGGAGATGCCGACATCCGGGCACATGCCGGTCGGAATGGTCAGCCCGAACCGGTCCAGCTCGCGGTACACCTCGTAGAGGGTGTGGCCCGGGCCCACGATCGCCGCTCCCGCGGTGACATTCACACCGGTCAGCGCGCGGACATCGATGATCAGCGCACCGGTCGCCGCCGACACCCCGGCGTAGGAGTGCCCGCCCGAGCGCGCGGCCACGGGCAGCCGGTACTCGGCGGCGAAGCCCATGGCGGCCACCACATCGTCGATATCGGCGACCTGCACCACGGCCGCGGGCGCCGCGCCGTCGAAGCGGGTGTTGAAAACCTGTTTGGCCGCCCCGTAATCGGCGTCGTCGGCGCAGACCACCCGGCCGCGGATCCAGCGCCGCAGTGCGCTCCAATTCGGCTTCGCCCCGGCCGGGGCCGAGGAGACCGAGACCAGTCCGGTGTCGGCGATGCCGTCGAATCCCCACAGCGAAGCGGCGATGCCCAGCGCGCCGTACAGGAATGTGCCGCGCGAGAAGTGACTCTCGGCCGGACCGGTCCTCGCTCCGCGCATGCGCCCTCCGGGCTGGTGTGCTCGCTGGAAAAACCATGTCGGGCAATCCATGTCGGGCAGGCGGATGCGCGCCCGCCCGGGACGCCGACCCAATTGTGCCGACGAGCCGCGGCCACGACAGGGCTTCGAGCGGGCCGGGGGCAATTCACAGGCAACCGTGATCGAATACCCGGCGAGTCGCCCGCGCGTCGCGAGTGTCAGGAATCGATCACCGATCTCCGGGCGATTCGGTCTCGGACGATCGGCTCAGGCGTCCGCGGGACCGGACGATCGGCTCAGGCGTCCGCGGGACCGGACGATCGGAAGCTCGTGCTGCATCTGCCAGTTCTCCATGACCAGCGCGTACAGCCCGTCGCGGACCCGCAGCCGGGACTGCATGTCCAGCGGCAGCGTGTAGGTCACCGCGCCCGCGTCCCACAGCTCCCGGAATTCGGCGTGGCGCTCGAGCCGGTCGTGATAGTCCTTGGCCCACGCGGTGTGGCCGTAACGCCCCATGAACCCGCGATGAGTGGCGACGCCGAGGCCGACCCCGGTGTCCCAGTTGACCATGATCTCCCGCGCTTCCGCGGTGAACGACCATTCGAGCATGTACATGCCCGGCCGATGGGTGGGGAAGGTGTCGTAGTAGGCGCGGTTCGCCGCGATCAAGCGGCGCTGCGGCGCATAGAACGACACCAGATCGTCGGTGGACTCGTCCATTTCGGCCCGCATGATCGGGGTGATCGCGGCTTCGAACGCGTCGAATTCGGGGATCTCCAGGGCCGGTCCGATTCCGGTGATGGACGGGTAGGGCGAGGCGTAACCGGCCAGATCACAGATGTAGCGCCACTCGTCCTCGCTGGCGTGATAGGTCGTGGCCAGCACCCGCAGGATGCCGACGTCGACCTGCCCGACCTCGTCGCGCTCTACCTTGGTCAGGTAGCTCGCGGTGATATGGGCTTCCCCGGCTGCCTTCTCCCGGCTGAACTTTCGGTTCGCGGGCAGTTCCCCGGACTCGTGCCTGCGCAGCTCCTCACGCTTGCGCAAGAATGAAAGTTGCTGCCCCAACGACTGTTTCGAGGTCTCGTTCACCACTCTCGGGTAATCCTCTCTGGTACTGCATGCACCGGCATTGTATATACGGGCGGGGTAAATCCGGCGGCGTGGACGGCCGCTCCGCGCTGATCGATTCCGGGCCATGGGGTACGAGATCGGCTCTCCGGCAGCCGAGTTGGCGACGGAAGTCTTCGAACTGGGCGACGAGTTCTTCGACGATCCGCATTCGATCTACGACCGGCTGCGCGGGCGCGGGCCGGTGCATCGGGTCCGGCTTCCCGATTCCGGCCTGGGGTGGCTGATCACCGATTACGAGGTCGCCAAGGCCGCGTTCACCGATCCCGCGATCAGCAAGGTGCTCGAGTCGCCGGGCGCGCGGGCCACGGTCGAGGCCGAGGGCGGCGATCGGCATCTGGGCGGCAGCATGTTCGCCGACATGATGGTCTTCTACGACCCGCCGGAGCACACCCGGCTGCGGGGTCTGGTCAACCGGGCTTTCAGCGGGCGGGCCATGGCGGAATCGGCGCCGCGCATCACCGAACTCGCCGATGAGCTGCTGGGTGGGCTGGCGGCTGGCGAGACCGTGGATCTGCTGGAGCGGTTCGCGGTTCCGCTCGGGATGTCGGTGATCTGCGAGTTGCTGGGCGTGCCCGGCGCGGACCGGGACGCGTTCCAGCGGTGGTCCACCAGTCTGCTGTCGAGTGAGGACAGCAACGAGGCGCGGGCGGCCGCGGTCATGGAGTTCGTCGGCTACATCGACAACCTGATCCGCGCGAAAGGCGCCGAGCCGGGCCGCGATCTGCTGTCGGAGCTCATCGCCGCCCGCACGGACGGGGACCGGCTCAGCCACCGCGAACTGATCAGCATGGTCTTCCTGCTGCTGGTCGCGGGCTACGAGACCACGGTGAATCTGATCGGCAACGGCATCGCCATCCTGTTGGCGGACAGGGAGCTTCAGCGTGGACTGAGCGCGGATCCGGACCGGATCCCGGCCTTCGTGGAGGAGGTGCTGCGCTACGAGGCCCCGGCCACCGAGGCAACCTTCCGCTACACCACCGCGCCGATCGTGCTGGGCGGCATCGAGATCCCGCGGGACCAGCTGATCCTGGTGTCGATGGCCGCGGCCAATCGCGATCCGGCGCAATTCCCCGACCCGCACCGATTCGACCCCGACCGCACGCCGTCCAATCACATCGCCTTCGGACACGGCATTCATCGGTGCGTCGGCGCGCCGCTGTCCCGCACCGAGGGCGTCATCGCGATCACCCGGCTGCTCGCCGCCTTCCCCGATCTCGAACTCGCCCCCGGTACCGAATTGCGTTGGCGCAAAAGCCTTATCGTGCGCGGCTTCAGCACATTACCGGTCCGGCTCTGACTTCACGCGGGCTCGGCGGCGCCAACCACGGCGGACGTGTTGATCGCGACACGGCCGCTACGGCGGCTCCGAGCGCTAAAATGGTGCGACGCCGCCGAAGTCGCCATCGCTGATCTCGGAATCTCAGCGGGGCAGGGCTGCTGTCGGTGGCAAACCTCCACCGTGCCGAGGAGGGGGATCGATGGCGCGTGTCATCAAGGTCGTACGCAACGAGTACGAACGTCAATTGCAGAACGACTGGGACCGCAAGACCAGCGATCCGATCAACCTGTTGCTCGGTCGCAATGACGATCTCTACCACCATCATTTCGCGGTGGGAGATTTCGACCGGTCGGTATTGGTGGTGCCGCCGGAACTCCGGGAAATGGCCATCCTCGACGAGATGCACCGCATGGAGTCGGCGCAGGTCGGCCTGATTCTCGAGGCGCTGGCCGCGCTGCCGCCGGGAGCCCGCGTCATGGACGGCGGCTCCGGTCGCGGCGGCACCAGTTTCATGATCAGCCGGCGGTTCGGCGCGGAGGTCGTCGGCGTCAATTTCTGTCGCCATCACATCGAATTCGCCGAGCGGCTGGGACACGAGCACGGCTGGGACGACCTGGTGAGCTTCCGGTTCGCGAACATGGCCGAAACCGGGCTGCCGGACAACTCCTTCGACGCCATCGTCACCAACGAGACCACCATGTATGTCGATCTGGACGAGGCGTTCGCCGAATTCGCCAGGCTGCTGCGCCCGGGCGGGAGCTTCGTCTGTGTGACGTGGTGCGGCAACGACATCGTGGACGGCGACCGGCACGACATCGACGCGATCGACGCCCATTACGTCTGCCACATCCACGACAGATCGCACTATTTCGCCATGCTCGCCCGGCACGGATTGATCCCATCGCTGGTGCGCGACTACACCATCGACGCGATTCCGTACTGGGAACTGCGCTCGCACTCTTCGCACGCGACCGGTGTCGAACCGTTCTATCTGCATGCCTACCGTGCCGATCGGCGCAACTACCTCGTTATCCGGGCCGAGGCCCGTAAATACCGGTAATCCCCGATCTCGGGGCGATCGAGCGAAATCCGAGGCACGCCATGATGATTCCCGCCCGAAAGCCGAACACCGTCGAATCGTCCACGGCCGCGACGAGATCGGCCGCAGACCTGCTGGCCGCGGCGCGTGCGACGGTGTTGCCGGTGCTCCGGCCGGTCATAGACCGGCTACCGGAGCCCCTGTGCCACCTGGCCGGATACCACCTGGGCTGGTGGGACGCCCACGGCGGCCCGGAACAGGGTGCCGCGGGCAAAATGCTGCGCCCGGCCCTGGTCCTCGCCGCCGCGGCCGCCTGCGGAGATTGCACTCACGCCGCCGCGCCCGCCGCGGCGGTGGAGTTGATCCACAATTTCACGCTGCTGCACGACGACGTCGTGGACGGCGATCGGCTGCGGCGCGGCCGGGAGACGGTCTGGAGCCGCTGGGGCATCCCCGCCGCCATCATGCTGGGCGACGCCATGCACGCTGCCGCTGTGGCACAACTGATTTCGCGATTACCGGCCCACCTGTCGACCGCGGCGGCGAATCGCCTGGAGGACGCGGTGATCGATATCTCCCTGGGCCAGCACCGGGACTGCGAATTCGAACGGCGGACCCGTGTCGACCTCACCGAATACACCGACATGGCGGCCGCCAAGACGGGTTCCCTCTTCGGCGCGTCCTGCGCGCTGGGCGCACTCGTCGCCCACGCCGATCCGGAGACCGTGGCGGCCATGGAAGAATTCGGCCGCGAACTGGGCGTCGCCTGCCAGCTCACCGACGACATCCTGGGCATCTGGGGCGACCCCGCGATCACCGGGAAACCGGTCGGCAGCGACCTCGCCCGCCGTAAGAAGACGATGCCGGTGCTGGCGGCCCTGGCTTCGGAAACGCCCGAAGGCGAGGAGTTTTCCGCGCTGTACCGCTCCGAGCGGGCATTCATCGCGGCCGATATCGCGCGCGCCACCCACCTCGTCGAGGCCACCGATGCTCGAAGTACGGTGCGGCGCAAGGCCGACGAACGTCTGGCGGCCGCGCTGGCCGTCCTGCCCGACGGCACGGTACCGGCCGACCTGCTGACCCTCGTGGACGCGATCGTCCACCGCGACCGCTGAATCGGCGGTGAGCCTCCTCACCGGATCCGTTCGCGATTGGGGGACACAGCTTTACAGCCCGACATCCGAATGCCATCCGTACGTCACCACCGGGGCACCGTCGATGATCGCGACTGTCTCTCGCACCCGGTGCCGGTCGACGAGCCTCCAATCGCCCGGTGTCCGCACTCGACGCGATTCCTCCGTTCATGCTTCGTGTCGGCCACGGACTCGCGGACACCTCGGCACCGGGTGCGCTCACCGTCGCGCACCCGGAGGTTCCGATGTACGAATCGTGTTGTTCCCCGCACGAAGCGGCCCACGTCCTGCGAGCGCGCTATGGACTACCGGTGGAGATGTACGCCGACCGGCCCCTGCTCACCATCGGCGCGGCCGTCGAGGCCCTGGGCGTGCCGCGCACCCTGGGCGAGCAGGTGCGTGAGCGGCTGTCGTGGGTGCCGTCCATACCCGTGATCGCCGACCCGCGCGAGCGCGGCTGGACCTTCCTGATCGCGCCGCCGCTCCCGTATCACCCGGTCCCGCAGCGACTTCGGATCTTCCTCCAGGGGTACGGCGTCACCCTCCCGGGCCGGGGCAGCCGGATCATGCTGCCGACCTCCGACCGCGAACCGGGCTGGCACTGGGTCAGCGAACCGGAGCAGGGGCGGCTGCGCCTGCCGCACCGGGCGATCGTGCTGGCCGCCGTCCGGCTCGCGATTCTGCAAGGCCCCGACCGGGTCCCGGCCTGAGCGCGGGTCAGACCAGATCCACTCGCGTTCCGGCCGCGCGGATGGCGGCGACCGTCTCCGGGTCGGCGTCGGTATCGGTGACCAGGACGTGGACCGCCTCGATCGGGCAGATGCGGGCCAGGGCCGTGGACACCAGCTTGTCCGAGGTGGTGGCGACAATGGTCTGCTCGGCGCGGCGGACCATTTCGGTACTGACCCCGGCCTCGTCCAGGTGCCGACACTGCGCGCCGCCCTCGGCGGAGATGGCGTTCACGCCCAGCACGACCGTGTTCATCCGCAATTCGGCCAGCGCGCGTTCGGCCAGCGGCCCGTGCAGTTCGTAGGACTCGCGCCGCGCCATGCCGCCCAGGCAGATGGTGCGCAGGTGCGGCCGCAGCACCAGTTCGGCCGCGATATTGAGGGCATTGGTGACAATGGTGAGCTGCTCGTCCTCGGCCGCCGACGGGTCGGTGCGCCCGGCCAGGGCGCGGGCCACCGCGGTGGTGGTGGTGCCGCCGTTGAGGCCCACCACCGCCGACGAATCCACCAGCGCCGCAGTGTGTTCGGCGATGCGCTCCCGGGCGCGGTCGCCGTGCCGGTAGCGGGCGGGCAGATCGTAGGCCACCGCCGTCGCCACGATGCCGCCGTGGGTGCGGGTGGCCAGCTGCTGATCGGCCAGCGCGGTGAAGTCGCGGCGCACGGTGGCGGTCGAGACCCCCAGCCGTTCGGCCGCCTCCTCCACCGACAATCTGCCCGACTCGGCCAGCAGCTCCAGCAGCCGATTCCAGCGCTGGGGCCGATCGGCGGGCGCGGTCACTCGACGCCGCCCGCGGTCGGGCCGGCGACCGGGCGCTTCTCGATGCGCGCGAACAGGATTGCAACAGGCACGATGCCGACGGTAGAGACCGCGAACGGATATTGCCAAGCCGTGTCGTGTCGGCCGCCGAATTTTCCTCAGCGCGACCATGATCGGACCTGCGCTCCACATGCGTGATCGTTTCTGATCATTTCGCTTGCCAAGTTGACGTGAACGATCATTGGTCGCAATCTGGTGACGTGTTCACACCCGCCGATCCGCTCCCCGGGACGCATCTGTCCGCCGAGATCCGCACCCAGCCCGACGATTGGGCCCGCGCCCGCGAAATCGCCGACCGGTACTCCGGCCTGCTCCCGCACCCCGGCGAGCGCGTGGCCGTACTCGGCTGCGGCACTTCGCTGTTCATCGCTCGCGCCTACGCGGCGCTGCGGGAGGAGCTGGGGCAGGGGCTGACCGACGCCTGGCCCGCCGGTCAGGTTCCGGCTCGGGACTACGACAGGTTTCTGGTGATCTGCCGATCCGGGACCACCACCGAGGTGCTCGACGCCATGCGCGCCCTCCCGGCCGGTCCGGCGCGAACCGTCATCGGTTCCAGCCCGGGCACGCCCGCGCTGGAACTGGGTGACGCCATCCTCATGGCCGAGATCGACGAGCGGTCGGTGGTGCAGTCCCGGTTCGCGACCACCACGCTGGCCCTGCTGCGCTGGCACCTGGGCCAGGATCTGGCACCGGTGATCGAGCAGGCCCGCGCGGCCCTGGCCGAGGATCCGGCGCTCACCCTCGCCGAAGTCCGGGCCGCGCAACAGATCACCTTCGTCGGGATGGGTTTCGCGGCGGCGCTGGGGGACGAGGCGGCGCTGAAACTGCGTGAGGCGAGCCAGAGTTGGACCGAGTCCTACCTGGCCACCGAATACCGGCACGGGCCCATCAGCATTGCCGCGCCGGGCCGCGCGGTCTGGGGCCTGGGTGCACTGCCCGAGGGGCTCGCCGACCAGGTGGCCGCCGCCGGAGCGCATGTCGAACTGCGGGCGGCCGACCCGATGGCGGAGCTGGTCCGGGTGCATCGGCTGTGCCTGCTGCGGGCCGCGGACCTCGGTGTGGATCCGGATAATCCGCGCAATCTGAGCCGGTCGGTCATCCTCGGCTGATGAGTGTTCCGATCAGTTCCCCTTCGCTGGTTGCCGAGCCGCTCGGCGACGACGATCTGGTGCTCGGCGTCGATATCGGCGGCACCACCGTCAAGGCCGAGATCAGTGCGGCCGCCGGGCCCGCCCTGGTGGCGGAGTCCGTGCCGACGCCACGGGGTGAGGCCGCGCTCGACGCGGCCGCCGACCTCGGCGCGCGGCTGCTGGACCGGCTGGCGCTCGCGGACCGGCAGCGGGTGCGGCGCGCGGCCGCGCTGCTGCCCGGGCTGGTCGACTCCGAGCGCGGCATCGCCGTCTTCAGCGCGAACATCGGATGGCGGGATGTGGTGGTGGGCGCGCGATTCGCCGACCGGTGGGCCATGCCGGTCCTCATCGAGCACGATGTGGCGGCGGCGGGCTGGGCCGAATGGCGCTTCGGCGCGGGCCGCGGCCACGACACCGTCTGCGTCGTCATCATCGGCACCGGAATCAGCGGAACCCTCTCCGTCGCGGGGCGTTTCGTGCGCGGCGGCATCGGGCAGGCGGGCGAGTACGGGCACATTCCGGTGCGTCGCGATCATGGGATTCCCTGTCCCTGTGGCAATGTCGGTTGTGTCGAGACGGTGGCGTCGGCCACCGGCATCGCCCGGGCGTATCGGGCCCGCACCGGCGAAGAGGGTGTCGACGCCGCCGCGGTGTTCGCCCGTGCGACCCTGGACCCGGTGGCCCGCGCGGTCGTGGACGACGCCGTCGACGCGCTGGCAGACGGCCTGCTCGGCGTGATCCATGCCGTCTGCCCGGAATTGATCGTGCTCGGCGGCGGATTGGCCGGTGCCGGAAGCGAGCTGGCCGATCGGCTGCACGGCGCGCTGGCGGCCCGGTTGCGGGTCGCGCCCGTGCCGCAGGTACGGATCGGGGAATACGGGGCGCGGGCCGGACTGCGCGGGGCGGCGCTGCTGGCGCGGCGCGGAGCGCTCGCGTGAACGATGTGGATGCTGGCAGCGTGGCCGAGTACGGCGTATCGCACGTGCGCGGGCGAGTCATCGCTCCCGCCGCACAATTCGAGGACGCGGTGGTATCGGTGCACGGTGACCGCGTGGTCGCGGTCGAGGACCTCCCGAATTGGCGTGCGCTGCATCCGGAATCGGCCGAACCCGAATACCTGGGCACGGTGCTGCCCGGACTGGTGGACATCCACAATCACGGCGGGGCCGGGCATCGCATGGACACCACCGATCCGGCCGAGGCCACGGCGGCCGCCGAATTCCACCGCTCGCGCGGCACCACCACGCTGCTCGCGGCGCTGGTGACCGCCGAACCCGATCTCATGCTCGCCCAGGCCGGCACCCTGCGCGGGCTCGCCGAGGCCGGGGTGATCGGCGGAATCCACTGCGAGGGACCGTGTCTGGCGAAGACCCGGTGCGGCGCCCACGATCCGGACCGGCTGCGTCTGCCCGATCCGGAATGGACGGCCAGGCTGCTCGACGCGAGCGGGGGATGGCTGCGCATCATGACTCTCGCCCCGGAATTGCCGGGCGCCCGGGAGCTGGCGCGAGAACTCGCCGACGTGGGCGTCACGGTCTCGCTGGGGCACACCGACGCCGACTACGCGACCTTCTCGAAGGCGCTGTGGCCCAGCGGTTTCGCGACCTCGGTCACCCATCTGGGCAATGGGATGCCACCCATGCACCACCGTGCCCCCGGGCCGGTGGCCGCCGCCATCACCGCGGCCGCGCGGGATCGCGTCGTGGTCGAACTCATCGGGGACGGTGTGCACGTCGAACCCGGTTTCGCCGCCATGGTTTTCGCCACCGCCGACCGGGTCGCGCTGATCACCGACGCCATGCAGGCCGCGGGCATGCCCGACGGCGAGTACCGATTGGGCCCGCAGCCGGTCGTGGTGCGCGACGGCGTGGCCCGGGTGCCCGGCGGCTCGATCGCGGGCGGCACCGCCGATCTGCTGCGGTGTGTGCGCTGGGCGGTGCGCGAATGCGGTGTGCCACTGCGCGATGCGGTCCGGGCCGCCACCCTGACCCCCGCCGCCGCGGCCGGACTCTCCGATGTCGGCGATCTGCGTCCGGGCTGCCGCGCCGATCTGCTGGTGGTCGACGAGGAGCTGCGGCCGCGCCGGGTCCTCTACCGGGGACGGTGGTCGAGATGACCCTCGCCCCCGTCCCCGAACTCATCGCCGCGGCCGGTTCCGGCGGCCTGGGAGCCTTCAATGTCATCACCCTCGAGCACGCGGAGGCCATCGCGGCGGCGGCCGAAGCCACCGGCCGCCCCGCGATCCTGCAGATCTCGGAGAACACCGTCCACTATCACGGCGGCCTGAAACCGCTGGCCCGCGCTTGCCTTTCGATCGCGGAGGACAGCACCGCCCGGCTCGCGGTGCACCTGGATCACGCCACCTCGGCGGAGCTGGTGCGCGCGGGGGTCGCGGCCGGTATCTCCTCGGTGATGTACGACGGCTCCACGCTCGGCTATCGGGCCAATGTGCGCGCGACCGCCGCCGTCGCCGCGTGGTGTCGCGAGCGCGGCGTCTTCGTCGAGGCGGAGCTGGGGGAGGTGGGCGGTAAGGACGGCGCGCACGCGCCCGGGGTGCGCACCGATCCGGCCGAGGCGGTGGCCTTCGTCGCGGCCACCGGCGTGGACGCGCTGGCGGTGGCGGTCGGCTCCGCGCACGCCATGTCCACCCGCGCCGCCCGGCTCGACGATGGGCTGATCGCGAAATTGGCTGCCGCGCTGCCGGTTCCGCTGGTGTTGCACGGCTCCTCCGGCGTCCCCGACGAGGGATTGCGCTCGGCGGTCCGGCACGGCATGGTCAAGATCAATATCGGGACCCGGCTCAATATCGCCCTCACCGACGCCGTGCGCACCGCGCTGGCAGGCGCACCGACCGCATCGGATCCGCGCCGCTACCTGGGACCGGGCCGGACCGGCATGCAACGCGACGTCGAGGCCCACCTGCGGGTGCTGGACTGCTGAAAGCGGTTGGCGGCACCGGTCGGCTCGCATCGCGTGCCCGGCCCGGCGGGCCTTCCGTCCGCCGGGCCGGGCACGCGATCGGGTTCAGATCAGTTTCATGGCCCCGGTGAGCGCGTATCGCAGGGCCTGTTCCATCTCGTCGAAGTGGGACTGTCCGCAGATGAGCGGCGGGGCCAGCTGGATGACCGGCTCGGCGCGGTCGTCGGCGCGGCAGTGCAGCCCGGCTTCGAAGAGCGCCTCGGAGACATGGCCCTTGAGGATGCGGTGGGCGTCGTCGTCGGTGAACTTGGCCTTGGTGGCCCGGTCCTTCACCAGTTCGACCGCCCAGAAGTAGCCGGAGCCCCGGACCTCGCCGACGATCGGGAGGTCGTAGAGCTTCTCCAGGGTGGTGCGGAAGGCGGACTCGTTGGCACGGACGTGGCCGTAGAGGTCCTCGTTCTCCATGATGTCGAGGTTGGCCATGGCCACCGCGCACGACACCGGGTGGCCGCCGTAGGTGGAGCCGTGCATGAAGGTCGCGCCCTTGCCGAAGGGCTCGTAGATCCGCTCGCTCACCAGCACCGCGCCCAGGGCGGCATAGCCGGAGGTCAAACCCTTCGCCGTGGTGATGATGTCGGGCTGATAGCCGAACTTCTTCGCGCCGAAGTCGTAGCCGAGCCGGCCGAAGGCGCAGATCACCTCGTCGGAGACCAGCAGGACGTCGTGGCGGTCGCAGATCTCGCGCACGCGCTGGAAGTAGCCGGGCGGCGGGACGAAGCAGCCGCCGGTGTTCTGCACCGGCTCGAGGAACACGGCCGCAACGGTTTCCGGGCCCTCGAACAGGATGGCCTCCTCGATGCGGTCCGCGGCCCAGCGGCCGTAGGCCGCGTAGTCGTCGGCGTGCTCGGTGGCGCGGTAGAAATTGGTGTTGGGCACCCGCTGGGTGCTGGGCACCAGCGGCTCGAAATCGGCCTTGGCGCCGGGGATTCCGGTGATCGACAACGCACCCATGGAGGTGCCGTGGTAGGCCATGGAGCGGCTGATCACCTTGTGCTTGGTGGGCTTGCCGGTGAGCTTGAAGTACTGGCGGATGAGTTTCCATGCGGTCTCGACGGATTCGCCGCCGGAGACGGTGAAGAAGACCCGGTTGATGTCACCGGGCGCGGCCGCGGCCAGTCGCTCGGCCAGGGCCAGGGCGGGCGGCGTGGCATAGCCCCACAGCGGGAAGTAGCCGAGTTCCAGCATCTGCCGCGATGCCGCCTCCGCCAGCTCCCGGCGGCCGTGGCCCACCTGGACGGCGAACAGCCCGGCCAGACCGTCCAGATACCGGCGGCCCTGATCGTCGAAGATGTAGGCGCCCTCGCCGCGCACGATGACCGGCGTTTCGGCCCCGGCCCCCGGGCCCTGCTGGGTGAAGTGCATCCACAGGTTGTCCTGGATGATCCGCCCGGCCTGCGGGGTAGTCAGGTCTGCATCGGTGGTGATTGTCATGGGGGACTCCTCGACGTAGCGCGCGCCCCGGCGGTGTCCGCGGGCGCCGACCTCTCCGTTATCGCACAATCGGTGCCCTCGTGACAACTGATTCAGTGGTATTAACAGCATGTAACAACGAAATCCGTCGATCATCACTGTTGACAACGCCGATTTCGAGGTGGTTGGGTGCTATGGTCGGCACCACAATGCTTTCGGAAGCGAATCAACCAGATGGACGGTGAACACAGGTGACCTCACTGATCGGCTCAGCGCTCGAGAACTACATCGACGGGCAGTTCGTCGCATCCTCCGCCGCAACGACCCTGGACCTGGTGAATCCGGTCGACGAGACGGTCGTCGGCCGCGCCCCGGTTTCGGACGCCGCCGACGTGGACGCCGCCATGGCGGCCGCCGCCCGCGCCTTCGAGAGCTGGGGCCGCACCACGCCGGGCGCGCGGCAGGCGGCGCTGCTGAAGCTCGCCGACGCCATCGAGGCGCGCGCCGAGGAGATCGTCGCCGCGCAGTGCCGCAATACCGGCCAGCTGCGGACGGTCATCGCCGCGGAGGAGGTCGCGGTCGGGGCGGATCAGATTCGCTTCTTCGCCGGGGCCGCGCGCCTGCTCGAGGGCCGCGCGGGCGGCGAGTACATGGAGGGGTTCACCTCGTACGTGCGCCGCGAGCCGATCGGGGTGGTCGCTCAGGTGACGCCGTGGAACTACCCGTTCATGATGGCCATCTGGAAGATCGCCCCGGCACTGGCCGCGGGCAACACCGTCGTGCTCAAGCCGAGTGACACCACGCCCGAATCGACGCTGGTGCTGGCGAAGCTGTCCAAGGGCATCCTGCCCGACGGCGTATTCAATGTCGTGCTCGGCGACGCGAGCACCGGGGCGCGGCTGGTCGGGCATCCGACGCCGGGCCTGGTGTCGATCACCGGATCGGTGCGGGCGGGCATGGCGGTCGCGGAATCGGCCGCGCACCAACTGAAGCGAGCCCATCTGGAGTTGGGCGGCAAGGCTCCCGCGGTGGTGTTCGCCGACGCCGATCTCGACAAGGCGGCCCTGGGGATCGCACAGGCGGCGTTCTTCAACGCGGGTCAGGACTGGACCGCCGCCACCCGGGTGCTGGTGCACGAGTCGATCCACGATGAACTCGTCGCCGCGCTGGTGGCCGCGGCGCAGACGCTGAAGCCGGGTCGCCCGGACGATCCGACCGCGTTCTACGGCCCGCTCAACAACATCAACCACTTCGACGCCGTCATGGCCAAGCTGGCCGCCGTCCCCGCGCACGCGACCGTGGTCACCGGCGGAAAGCGCTGGGGCGATGCGGGATTCTTCGTCGAGCCGACCGTCGTCACCGGCGTCCGCCAGGACGACGCCCTGGTGCAGGAGGAGACCTTCGGCCCGGTGCTGACCGTGCAGCCCTTCACCGATGAGGCGCAGGCGATCGCCCACGCCAACGACATCCGCTACGGCCTGGCCGCCAGTGTCTGGACCCGCGATCACGGCACCGTCGAAAGGCTCACGCGGGCCTTGGATTTCGGCTGCGTGTGGGTCAACGCGCATATCCCGCTGGTGGCCGAGATGCCGCACGGCGGCTTCAAATACTCTGGTTACGGCAAGGACCTGTCCGTCTACAGCCTGGAGGAATACACGCGCGTCAAGCACGTGATGAGTTCGCACGACTAGCCCGCGGGCCAAGGTTCCGAAGGAGGAAACCCATGAGCCTCACGGCTGATCCACCCCAGGTCTCGATCGAGACCACCGGCAAGGGCCTCGCCCCCGGCAAGCTCGGCACGTTTTCCGGTGCCGTCCTGGGCATTTCGACGGTAGCGCCCGGCTACACCCTGACCGCCAGCATCGGCCTGATCGTGGCCTCGGTCGGGCTGAAGATGCCCGCCATTCTCATCGCCGGGTTCATCCCGATGTTCCTGACCGCCTACGCCTATCGCGAGCTGAACTCGCGGATGCCCGACTGCGGCGCGTCGTTCACCTGTTCCACCAAGGCTTTCGGCCCCTATGTGGGCTGGATGTGCGGCTGGGGCATGGTGATCGCCACCATTATCGTGCTGTCGAATCTGGCGGCCATCGCGGTGGAGTTCTCCTATCTGTTCCTGGGGCGGGTCTTCTCGAATCCCACGATCGCCGACCTCGCGCACCACAAGGCCGTGAACATCGCCACCACACTGGTTTTCGTCGCGATCGCCACCGCCGTGGCCGGGCGCGGCATCACCACCAGTCAGCGGGTGCAGTACATCCTGGTGGGATTCCAGATGGTGGTGCTGCTGACCTTCGCGGTCACCGCGCTGGTGCAGGTGGCCGGGCACGGATCCCCGGCGGGCCTCGAGTTCGACCCGGACTGGTTCAACCCGCTCACCGGACTCACCCTGAGCGCCTTCATGATCGGCGTGACCGGATCCATCTTCGCCTTCTGGGGCTGGGATACCTGCCTGACCCTGGGCGAGGAGTCCAAGGACCCGAAAAAGGTGCCCGGGCGCGCCGGCATGTTGTGCGTCCTGTCGATCCTGGTGACCTACCTGCTGGTGGCCGTCGCGGTCATGATGTACGCCGGGATCGGCGACACCGGCCTCGGCCTGGGCAATGAAGCCAACGCGGACAATGTCTTCGGCGCGCTCGCCGATCCCGTGCTGGGCTGGGCCGGGCCGTTGCTGCTGCTCGCCATCCTGGCGTCCTCGGTGGCCAGCCTGCAGACCACCTTCCTGCCGGTGGCCCGCACCATGCTGGCCATGGGCGTGTACGGGGCGTTCCCGAAGCGGTTCGCGGAGGTGAGCCCGCGCTACCGGGTGCCGACCTTCGGCACCGCGGTCGCCGGGGTGGTGACCGGGGTCTTCTATACCGTCAGCTCCCTGCTGTCCGAGCGGGTACTGCTGGATACCGTTGCCGCCCTGGGCATCATGATCTGCTGGTACTACGGCATCACCGCCTTCGCCTGCGTCTGGTTCTTCCGCGCCGAACTGTTCACCAGCGTCCGCAACGCGATCTTCAAGGGCCTGTTCCCGCTGCTGGGCGGGACCATGCTGCTGGCGGTGTTCGCGGTGTCGGTGCGCGAGAGCATGAATCCGGCCAATGCCAGCGGGGCGTCCCTGGGTGGCATCGGGCTGGTGTTCTACCTCGGCTTCGGGATCCTGCTGCTGGGCGTGGCCCTGATGGCGGTGACGCGGCGGCGCAATCCGGAGTTCTTCCGTCGGCCCTTGACCGCCGCCCCGCAACTCGAAGCGGAACTCTCTCGTTGACCGTCACCGAATCAGGAGGTACAGCGTTGTCCACCTATGGCTTCCGGGTAGAAACCGCGTTCGACCCGCCCGTCTCCTGGGCCCGCGTCGAGCAGCCGCGGCGGCGGCCCCTGCGCGTGGGCCTGGTCCAGCACCGCTGGCTGGCCGACCGGGACGAACTACGCGCCCAGCTCGCCGAGGGCATCGCGCTGGCCGCCGATCGGGGCGCGCGGGCGGTGTTCCTGCCGGAGCTGACGCTCTCGCGGTATCCGGCCGATGTGCGGGCGGGCGCGAATCCCGGTGCGGGCGCGGAGGATCTGCTGTCCGGACCGACGTTCTCGTTCGCCGCGCAGGCTGCCAAGGAGCACGGGGTGGTGGTGCACGCCTCGCTCTACGAACGCGCCGAGGACGCCGACGGGCTGGGGTTCAAAAGCGCCATCATGGTTTCCCCGGCGGTGAGCTGCTGGGCCGCACCCGCAAGCTGCACATCCCCGTCACCGCCGGGTATTACGAGGACACCTACTTCCGCCCGGGTCCCGCGGAGGCGGCCTATCCGGTCTATCGGCACCCCGAACTGGACAGCGCGGCAATCGGTCTGCCCACCTGCTGGGACGAATGGTTCCCGGAGGTCGCGCGCCTGTACTCCCTGGGCGGTGCGGAAATCCTGGTGTATCCCACTGCGATCGGATCCGAGCCGGCGTTCCCCGCCTTCGACACCCGGCCGCTGTGGCAGCACGTCATCGTCGGAAACGGGATTACCGCCGGAACTTTCATGGTCGTCCCGAATCGGTTCGGCGATGAGGGCGGCGTGAATTTCTACGGTTCGTCGTTCATCTCCGACCCCTACGGCCGCATCCTGGTCCAGGCTCCGCGTGACACGCCCGCGGTGCTGGTCGCCGATCTCGATCTGGCGCAGCGCAAGGACTGGCTGGACCTGTTCCCCTTCAACACCACTCGCCGACCGGACACCTATGCGCGGCTCACCGCACCGGTCGAGGTCGCCGACCCCTACGCAGCGGAGGCCCGATGACCTGGGTCATGCCAGCGGAAACCGCTCGGCAGGAACGCATCTGGATGGCCTTCCCGCCCGGCGGGGCCGCCGTCTTCGACACCGCCGAGTCCGCGCACGAGGCGCGGCTGGCCTGGGCGCGGGTGGCGCACTCGATCCTGGACTTCGAACCGGTCACCATGATCGTCGACCCCGCCGATCGGGAGATCGCGCGCAAATACCTCTCCGCCGCGATCGAGATCTTCGAGGCACCCCTCGACGACGCCTGGATGCGCGATATCGGACCGACCTTCGTCCACGGGCCCGATGGCCGAATGGGCGCGGTGGACTGGGTTTTCAACGGCTGGGGCGGACAGGACTGGGCGCGCTGGGATCGCGACCGCCACATCGGGGCGTACGTGGGCGGGCTGGCGAACGCGGAGATCATCTCCTCGCCGCTGGTCAACGAGGGCGGTGGCATCCAGGTCGACGGGCAGGGCACCGTGCTGGTCACCGAGACCGTGCAACTGGACCCGGGCCGCAACCCCGGCCTCGACAAGGCCGCGGTGGAGGCCGAACTCGCGCGCGCCATCGGCGCGCGGCACGTGATCTGGCTGCCGCGCGGCCTCACCCGCGACAGCGAACGCTTCGGCACGCGTGGGCATGTCGACATCGTGGCCGCCATCCCGTCACCCGGACGGCTGCTGGTGCACAGTCAGCGGGACCCGTCGCACCCCGACCACCGGGTGACCGCGGAGATCATCGCGGGCCTGCGCGAAACCCACGATGTCGACGAAAAGCCCTGGGACATGGTCGAAGTTCCTGCTCCCCGGGTGCTCCGCGATCAGGAGGGCTGGGTCGACTACAGCTACCTCAACCACCTGGTGGTGAACGACGGCGTAATCGCCTGCGGCTTCGACGATCCCGGCGACGCCACCGCCCGCGCCATCCTCGCCGAGTGCTATCCCGGCCGCGAGGTGGTGACCGTCGACGCCCGTGAGATCTTCGCCCGCGGCGGCGGCATCCACTGCATCACCCAGCAGCAGCCCGCCGTGAAATGACCTCTCTACCCGGAGGTTTCGACTACGACATGGACGGGCGGGAACGCGTCCTCGACGCGCTCGTGCAAGGCGTCGAGGGGTAGGGGAACGCGACTGGCGGCCAGTACCTGATTGCCGACGTAACCGGCGAATACGTCGCCGTCCAACAGCACCCGGTGCGGGAACCGGGCGCGGATCTCGTCGAGCCGATGGCGGGTGCCGACCAGGTTCAGCAGGTAGACGCCATCGGTGCGCAGCACCCTGGCCACCTGTGCGGTGAACTCGGCGCCGGTGATGCCGTCGGCCATCCGCAAGCCCTCGAACGCGTCCGCGACCACGACGTGCGCCCATTGCTCGGGCAGGGTGGCGATCTCGGTCAGGCCGTCGCCGAGCCTGAGTTCGACGCCGGGCACCGAGCGCAGCCCCAGGCGTTCCTCCACGAATTCGGCCAGGGCCGAGTCGGCTTCGATGATCAGGTTTCGCGATCCCGGCCGCACGGCGGACACATAGCGCGGGAACGTGGCTCCGCCACCGCCGATGTGCACCACGTTCAGGGGCGCGTCGAACGGCCGCATCGAATCTACGACACAGCCGAGGTATCGGACGTAATCCAGCTCGAGATAGGTCGGATCGTCCAGATCGACATAGGACTGGGCAATGCCGTTGACGGTCAGCAACCAGCCGCCCGGCCGCTCCGAATCGGCGCGCAGCTCGGCCTTTCCGAACCGCACCTCCCGTGTTCCGGGCTGCGGTTCACCCGCGTCGTGCAAGCCCGCGTCCTCGGCCGTCTCCCAGTTACTCACCAGTTCATGATCTCAGTACCCCGACCGCTCGTGCGCGATCGGCTGCGGCCGGCCCCGTGGCGGGGCCGGCGTGCGGCCCCCGTCAGTGCGGAGTGCTCGCGTAGGCCGATCCCGCGCTCGCCAGTGCGGCGGCTTTTCCGATCAGATCGACGATGACTCCGAGGATTGCCATGTTGAGCCTGTTCCTAACTCTGTGTGTATTGGCGGATCTTTATTCCGACGACAACCGATATCACATGCCGGTAGGGCACGGATCGGTCATCGAATCGGTCGCAGGGAAACAGAAAAAGAACAGCGGCGAAATTCGAATGCAATGTATCTCGTGCGGCTATGAAACGGTGGTGCTCGGTGCGACATTGGCCACACCCGCGCGCGTGTTCAAGCCCCAACTTTCATTGGCGGCGGCGGGGGCCAGGCGAATCGCTACTCGTCAGTTCATCGGGAATCGAATCGGTCATTGAATCGGTCATCGGATCGGTCATTATGACTCTTCGGATCGATATCGGCGCGCTGACCAGCGGGTATCAATTCGCGTCGCGTTGCTGTCGCGGCGCTGTGCATTTGCGAACTCTGATGATAGGCATTACCGTTTCGCAAAGTTGCAAAATCCGAGCAGGACCGCGAGCTCTCGCGCTCATCAAGTTCGCTGCCGGGGAGGAATCAGTTCGCCAGCGAACAGATGCGACGCCCTGATGGGAGTGGGGCGTCGGATGTGTCTGTGGAAAGTAGCAGGGCCAGTTCATGACAGCGGTCGTCGCGGTTCGTACCGAGCCGGATGCGATTCCGAAAACCCATCCACCATTCGCTTTCCGGGGAGTCGCGCTGATGGCCGCGATCTCCACGATCCTGCTGACGGTCACGGCGGGGCGCTACGAGTTCTTCGGCGACGAACTCTATTTCCTTTCCGCCGGGCGCCGACTCGATTACACCTACGCCGATCAGGGCATTGTGGTCGCCTTCTTCGCCCACATCGCGGATGTGCTCGCACCGGGATCGGTGACGGCGGTGCGGATTCCGGCCGTCCTGATGGCCGTGGGCGCGATCGTGGTGTCGGCGCTGATCGCCTACGAACTGCGCGGCAGCCGCCGCGTTCAGCTGCTCGCCGGATTCACCTACGGGACTTCCTATCTGCTGGTCACCCAGTGCGCGCTGAGCACCTTCTCCTTCGACGCCACCCTCACCGCGGTGATCACCTGGCTGCTCATCCGCTGGGTGCGCACGCGCCAGGATCGGCTGATCGTCATCGCGGGACTTGTTGCGGCCCTTGACATGCAGGTGAAGTGGATGATTCCGCTGGTCTGGGCGTGCCTCGGGGCGGGCGTCATCCTGTGCGGTCCCCGTGAGATCCTGCGCCGCCCCGCGCTGTGGGCGGCCACCGGCATCCTCGCCCTGTCCCTGGTCCCGATCCTGCACTGGCAGTCCCAGCACAACTGGCCGCAGCTGGCCATGGGCCCGATCATCGGCGCCGAGCAGGACGCCACGGGTTACGGCCCGCCGGGGTTCTTCCCGCAGTGGCTCGGCTTCGCCGGTTTCCTCGGCGTCCCGCTGATCGCGATCGGATTCTGGGCCGTCGTCAAGCAGGAGTCGCTGAAGCCGTATCGCTTCATCGCGGCCGCCCTGCTGCTGATGACCCTGTTCGTCGTCGTCACGCACGGTCGGCCCTACTACCCGACCGGCTTCTTCCCCGCCATGTTCGCCATCGGGGCCGTCGGTTTCGCGCGGTACCCCCGGAAACGGTGGATGAACCTGGCCGTCATCCCGATCGTCGCGATCACGGTGGTGACCTACATCGGCACCCTCACCCTGCTGCCGCTGCCGCCCAACTGGCGCAGCCAGACCGTGACTCCGATCGACCTCGGCATCCGCTCGGCGTTCTGGGGCACCACCAACTGGGACCGCATGGTCGCGGCCGTCGACGCCGGGTACGAGCGGCTGACGCCCGAGGAGAAGGCGCACTCCGCCATCCTCACCCAGGGCTACTGGCAGGGCGGCGCGGTCGAGGAGTTCGGCGTCAAGTACGACCTGCCCGCCACTTACAGCCCCAGCCGGGGCTTCGGATTCTTCGGCCCCCCACCGGATTCGACGACCACGGTCATCTTCGTCGGCCTCAATACCGCCGAGCCCGAACTCCGCTCCCACTTCGCCGAGGTGGAACGCGTCGGGGAACTCGACGACCCCATCGGCATTCCCGGCATCGACCGCATGGTCGCCGTCTGGAAATTGAAGAGCCCGAAGCAGCCCTGGCCGAAGCTCTGGGATTCCATGACCACCCTCTACTTCGACCTGGGCCACTGGCACGACTCCCGCGCCACCACCCGCCCCACCCACTGACCGGCGTCCATCCCTGCTCGGGGTATTCGAACCCCGAGGCGAGATGACCTGCCTCCCAATATGATCGCGAAGATGGGAGAAGAGCGGAAAGCGCGTGGGGAGACCGGTCGGCGTTCGATGCTGGTGGGCTCGGCAGCCGCCGTGGCCGGGGCCGGAATCGGTGCCGCGGCGGTGACACTCGGTGCGCCACGGGACCCCTCGACCGTCGAGGGGTCCTTCACCGTCGTGGATCGACGTGGCAAGCAGCGGTTCCTGTTCGACAGCGCGAAGCCGCCGATCATCCTGGGCGGCAAGACGATTCCGGCGGATCAGCGGCAGGGTCCGGAGGCCTCCTATCTGATCTTCAACGATGAGAACGGCAACGAGAAGGGCGGCATCATCGCCGGCAGCGGCGGCGCGCAGCTCTCCCTCGACTATCCCAACCAGGACGCCCTGCACCTGGGTTGCCGCTGGCAGGACAAGACCGGCGGCGCGGAACTGGTCCTGAACCACATCGGAGATCCCACCGCACCGAGCGAGCAGCAGCGGTACCTTCCGGGAGTCCAGCTCTTCGTCGACAACCAGAGCGGCACGGGCCTCGACCTCTGCGATCAGCGGGGCCGACCGCGAATTCGACTGCACGTGGCCATGGACGGCACGCCCACCATCGCGATCCTCGACGAGCACGGCGCGGTCGTCCGGCAACTCTGAGCCACTCGACCTGATCTACGTTCGGGCTCCGCTGTGTGGGGCGGGGGAGGCGCCCGGGACCGGGCAGGCTTCGGCGGCTTCGGCGACGACCTGGGGTTCGAATGCGGGGGAGGGGCGGGCGCCGCGTTCGAAATCCGCGCCGGTGATCACCGGGGCCGTGTCGAGCGCGGCCAGTTAGGCGGCGTCGAAAACCCTGCCGCGGCTGAGGAATCGGAAGCCCTCGGGCGATTCCAGGCTGAAGCCGGAACCGCGGCCGGGCACCATATCCAGGATCAGCTGGGTGTGCTGCCAGGCCGCGAACTGCGGGCCCGAAATCCACACCGGCGCGGTGTCTTCCGGCTCCGGTGGGGTTTGGGCCGACTCCCCGGCGGCCAGTCGCAGGTCGAGCTGACCGAGCAGGACATCGCGATCGCCGATGACGAATTCGCCTGCGGGATAACACATCGGCGCGGAGCCGTCGCAACAGCCGCCGGACTGGTGCAGCATGAGCGGTCCGTGCGCGGTGCGGAGGCGACGGAGCAGCTCCATCGCCGCCGCGGTCGCACGCACCCGCCGGGGGACGGGCGTGGGCATCAGAAGAAGCCCTGGGTCTTCGACGCGTAGCTGACCAGGAGGTTCTTGGTCTGCTGGTAGTGGTCGAGCATCATGCGGTGGTTCTCGCGGCCGATGCCGGACTGCTTGTAGCCGCCGAAGGCCGCGTGCGCGGGGTACTGGTGGTAGGTATTGGTCCACACCCGACCGGCCTGGATATCGCGTCCGGCCCGGTAGGCGACCACGCCGTCGCGTGACCAGACGCCCGCGCCGAGGCCGTACAGGGTGTCGTTGGCGATCTTGATGGCGTCGTCGTAGTCCGCGAACGAGGTCACCGAGACGACCGGGCCGAAGATCTCCTCCTGGAAGATCCGCATGGAGTTGTTGCCGGTGAAGACGGTGGGCTGCACGTAGTAGCCGCCGGACAGGTCACCGCCCAGGTCCGCGCGCTCGCCACCGGTGAGCAGCGTCGCGCCCTCGCCCTTGCCGATCTCGATGTAGGACAGGATCTTTTCGAGCTGATCGTTGCTGGCCTGCGCGCCGATCATGGTCTCGGTGTCGAGCGGATCCCCCTGGCGCACGGCCTTGGTGCGCACCACCGCGGCGCTGAGGAACTCGTCGTAGATATCGGCCTGGATGAGCGCGCGCGACGGGCAGGTGCAGACCTCGCCCTGATTGAGCGCGAACATGGTGAAGCCCTCGAGGGCGCTGTCCTGGTAATCGTCGTTGGCGGCCAGCACATCCGAGAAGAAGATGTTGGGGCTCTTGCCGCCGAGTTCCAGGGTCACCGGAATCAGATTCTGCGAGGCGTACTGCATGATGAGTCGCCCGGTGGTGGTCTCACCGGTGAACGCGATCTTCTTGATGCGCGGGCTGGAGGCCAGCGGCTTGCCCGCCTCGACGCCGAAGCCGTTGACGATATTGACCACGCCGGGCGGCAGCAGATCGCCGATGATGCTCATCAGGAACAGGATCGAGGCCGGGGTCTGCTCGGCGGGCTTGAGCACCACCGCGTTTCCGGCCGCGAGCGCGGGCGCGAGCTTCCAGACGGCCATGAGGATCGGGAAGTTCCACGGAATGATCTGGCCGACCACGCCGAGCGGCTCGTAGAAGTGGTAGGCGACGGTGTCGCTGTCGATCTCCGAGAGCGAACCCTCCTGCGCGCGAACGGCTCCCGCGAAGTAGCGCAGGTGATCGATGGCCAGGGGGATGTCGGCGGCCATGGTCTCGCGAATGGGCTTGCCGTTGTCCCAGCTCTCGGCGAGGGCGATGGCCTCGAGGTTCTGCTCGATCCGATCGGCGATCTTGTTGAGGATGATGGCGCGCTCGGTGACCGAGGTCTTGCCCCAGGCGGGGGCGGCGGCGTGCGCCGCGTCCAGGGCGAGTTCGATGTCCTCGGCGGTGCCGCGCGCGACTTCGCAGAAGGTCCGGCCGGTGACCGGTGTCGGGTTCTCGAAGTACTGCCCCTTGACGGGCGCGACCCATTCGCCGCCGATCCAGTTCTCGTAGCGGGACTGGAAGGACATGGCGGCACCGGGCGCGCCGGGGCGGGCGAAGACGGTCATCGAAGGCTCCCTGGATCTGCTGGCGGTTCCTGCTCCGCCAGATGTGATACAGGACACTAGAAGTGGGTGTGTTGCAGCGCCGTTGCAAGAAACCGGTCAGTCGCCCAGTTTCCGATCGAGCAAGGCCAATTGAGCCTCTACCTGCGCGTACAGCGGGGAATTCCGGTCCACCGAAGCGAGATAGGCGGTCCAGGCGGCGATATCGTCGCGACCGTCGACGAGGCTGGTCCACCGCGCCAGCAGTCGCCGATCACCGGCCGCGAGCAAGGCGGCGCGTAACCGTCCGTGCAATTCGGCGCGCAGTTCGGCGACCCCCGGCGCGAGCGAGCGCGGCAGGATCGGACCCGGGTACGCGCGCAAGGCGGCGGCCGCGTCACCACGGGCCAGCGCGCGGCGGACCTCGCCGATGTCGGTGTCCAGATCCAGCAGCAGCCGATATGGCCGCGATCCCAAACCGCTCGCGCCCAGAATCTTTCGCACCCGCGACAACTCCGCCCGCACGGTTACCGGATCCAGCTCGGATTCGTCGAGCAACATGGCGAGATGGTCGGCGCTCGTGCCTTCCGGATGATCGGCCAGCAGCACCAACATCTCGGCGTGCCGCTGCGACAGGCGAATCGGTTCACCATCGATGGTGAGGGTGGGACGGCCCGGGCCGAGCACTTGAAGCCGCGCCAGGGCGGGATCCGCGGCCGGTGCGCCCAGAAGATGCAGGCGCAGTTAGGATTCCGCGGCCACCACCGTCGCCCGGATCAGCGACAGCACCTCGGGTGCGGCCACCCGCGGACCGCCGGTGATATCGATCGCCCCGATGATCCTGCCACTGAACGGATCGTGCACGGGTGCTGCGGTGCAACTGAATTCGTGCACCACCCGGCTGAAGTGCTCGGCTCCGAAAATCTGCACGTGATGATCGAGTGCGAGCGCGGTCCCGGGCGCATTGGTCCCCATCCGATCCTCGCTCCAATCCGCCCCTTCCACAAAATTCATCCCCGAGGCCCGATCCCGGACCTTCCGATCCCCCTCCACCCAGAGCAACCGCCCCCGCGCATCACTGATCGCCACCAGCAGTCCGGCCTCCGCCGCGTCCTCAACCAGCAGCTTCCGCACCACCGGCCGAATCAACCCCGTCGGATGCGTGGCCCGATACCGCCGCAGTTCCGCTCCCGCCAGATCCACCGCACCCCCGAACCCATCCGGATCCACCCCACTGCTCCGGCTTCGCCGCCACGCCTCCAGCACCACCCCCCGCACCGAGTCCCCGCCCGCCCGCACCGCGGGCAACGCCTGCCCCTCCAGAAAAGAGCTGTGCGCCACCACCATCCGCGACGCCAACTCGACGACATCGTCATCCGTCCGAACTGCCACCCAAGGGCTACCCTGCGCGAGCGTGTTCAACCGCGTTCCTCCACATCACCCCGCCCTCCACTGTAATCCCGGTCATGAAAACGGCGGGAGCACTACCGCTCGCTCCCGCCGATCGAGGCCCGCGCCGATGCCGCCCGCCAGGCAGCCGATGATGAGCCCGGTCATGCCGCCGAGTCCGTGCAGCAACACCAGCGGTTCGGGGTGCGCGGCGGAGGGGTGGCAGGTGAAGTCGTGGTAGCCGGATGAGAGTGCCGCGGTGGCGATTCCCGCTCCGGCGGCGACCAACGCGGTAGCCGCCGCGAGCGCGACGAGAACCGAACGAACGAGCGAACGCATGAAAACTCCTTGTAGAGAACTGAGAATTGGGCGGTGATTGCAGTCGAGTACCGGTGATCGGCGCGGTGAAATGTCGACGGCGTTGGCCGCGACTCCGTTGACGGTGGTGTCGGTGATATCGAAGCGAAGCTCGGCGGTCGAGGGCGTCTGCCCGTCGGGGGTGCAGGCGATCAGGCCGATGCCGTCGGCGCTGCACTGTCCGAGATCGGAATTGTGGATGGTCAGGTTCGTGTGTGCGGTGCGACCGAAATTCGTTGTCACGACGCAGGTTCCGAGGTTCGCGGGAACCGCGGGGCTCAGCGCCGAGGCGGGCAGGGTGGAGTGGTGCGCACGGACCCCGTCGAGTGTCAGCGACTGGTGTGAACCGTCGGTGCTGAGGTTGTAGTTCTCGATGATGTCACCTGTGACGGTGTCGAAGTCACTATCGGTGACGGTGACCCGGCTGTCGGCCTTGCCGCTCGTGGTGACGTACTCCAGCCCATTCGCCGAGAAGTTGCCTCCACCATTGCGGAACCGATTGCCGTCGACGGTGACCGTGAGATGCTCGCGTTCGAGTGTCGCCCCGGCGATCGCGTGATCTCTTGTGCGGGAACATAGAAAATTGCGGAATCATTGCTATTTCGCACATCTGCTACCGTTGACTGGTCATGGAACGCTCCGAGGAGTCCTTGCGCTGGGGGTTGGAGCATGCCGCCCGGCTACTGGTCCCCGAGGTGTTCGAATCCTTGGTGGTGGACCGGTCGAGGGTTCTCATCAGCGAGATTCCCGAGTTCGACACCGATGCCGAGATTCAACGCTGCGTGATCGCGAGTACTCGGGCAGGCTTGCGCGGAGAGATCACGTGGGTGGCTTCTTCTGCTCAGCAGGTTCCCCCGATGCCGGAGGAGTTCCTGACACTGCCACGCGAGATGGGCCGTCGGCGGATCCCGGTGCGTTGTCTGCTGCACTGGCATCGAATCGCCCAGCGCGACAACAAGGCTTTCATCGCGCGCCTGGCCGCCGACACCGAGGATGATCCGGCTGTGCGCGAGGAGATTATCCATTGGATCGGGACGCGCATCGACACGTTGATGAGCGTGGCGCTGGAAGCCACGTTGACCGCCTACATGGCGCAGGCCGAACTGGCCGTGGAAGACGCGTTCAACCGCCACACGAGCACGATCCACGAGATCCTCCGCGACGACACCATCACCGCCACCGATGCCGAACAGATGCTCCGCTACCCGATGTCGGGCTATCACGCCGCAGCCGTGCTCTGGTCGGAACCGCGGGAGACCGCCGACGAGCAGCCAATGCCGAACTCCGGCACGGCCACCCGCAGGCTCGAGGACATCGCCCGCCAGCTGCGCGTCACCCTCACCAACACCAGCGTGCTGACTCTCGCCACAGCCGAAACGACCGTGTGGATCTGGATCGCCACCCGCACACCCTCGGCTATTGCCACCGACCAGATCGCCACCGCGCTCGCCGCCGCCCCCGGCGCCCGGGCTGCACTCGGCGTCTGCGCCCCCGGCATCGCCGGATTCCGCCGCAGCCACCGCGAAGCCCGAATCGCACGCGAATTCGCACCACTGCTGCCCACAGCCGGGCACCGCGACACGATAGCGACCCCGGCAGCCTGCTCCACTGCCGAGATGGGTCATTCGACCGATGCCGCCGGGCACCCGCGCATCGCAGCATATGTGCTGTCAGGCAACCTTTTCCGAATAGATGGAGTATCACCACATGTCGCGCATTTCCCGATCCCGCGTATCGGTATTCTGCGGGGCCCTCGCGGCACCGAGCGCGCAAGCCGTTGAGGCTCACAGTTTCAGTTGCCAGGGTGGCAACACCTTGATCATCACCTACACCCTCGACAACGGGGAGAAGCTGCCGGTATCCGCGGGTCCGGGACCGATCACCGAGGATGGCGCGACCATCTATTGCGACGGAGGAAGAGTGCACACCATCATCAACCGTTAGGCGCCCGAAATGGGTTGTGGCTGCTTCGTATCCAGACCGCACCGGCGGAACCCGCGCATCGGCAGCACGGCATCGAAGTTCCCGCGCTGATTCGATCGGCGGCGAGCAGCACTCCGTGCTGCTGGAAGCCCGGGTCCGGCGGTTGTCGGACCCGGGCTTCGGGGGCCTCGATCGGTGGGCAAAGGACTCGCGATGGCGAGTGCCGACGCCGGTCAGATCCTGAGGGTGATGATGCCGTGCGCGGAGGTGATCTCCGTCGTGCCCGGCAGCCGATGCCGAAGTGTCTGCTCGACAGCGGGCGCGTTGTGGTCCTGGAACACCACGACCGCGAGGGTGTGCGGGTCGACTATCTGGGTGGCGGCATGCGCCGCCACGGTGCTGTGCAACTCGGTGATCTCGAGAGCGCGCACGGTGTGCTCGACCTCGGTGATCGTGCTCATCATTGGGCAGCCTCCAGCGGTGTTCGCGGGTACGGGACGACGTACGGGTCTGGATCGTGAAGTGCTCGGCCATCATTCGGCTTGCGGCTGACTCACGGCGGCGAGCGCATTCTTCCCAAGTATGCAGTATTTCGCTATTGCATCCTTTAGCAAACAGTAGACCCGTGATCGTGGCGGTCGCCGGAATTGAGATCATGGTCGGATGAGTTACGGGCTGGAAGTACGCGGAGGTGAGGGCGCGCGAGCAGAGCGGGTGCCGGTGCCAGGGGCGCGTGAGGTGCGGTTCGGCAAGGCCGAGCTGCTGGCCGATGCCGATCGGCCGGGTAGTTGGTTGCTGACCGTCGACGGCGTTGACCAGTCCTACGTCGATCTGGATGATCCGACCTATCTCGAGCTGGAATACGTCCGGTACATGGGCCATGTCGTCGATTCCCTGGAACCGTCCGGCGCGCCGTTGGAAGCGGTGCATGTCGGCGGTGGCGGTGGCACGTTTCCACGCTATCTGTCCGCGGTCCGGCCCGGATCGCGGTCGCTGGTCATCGAAGCCGATACGGCCCTGGCGGAGTTCGTCGACGAGCAGCTCGGCCTGCGCTCGGTGCCCGGTGTCGAGTTGCGACTCGGCGATGGCTTGACCGAGATCGGCACATTGCCGACCGCCTCGGTAGACCTGGTGGTGGCGGACGCCTTCGAAGGGGTGCGGATGGCGGAAGGCATCACCGGTGCGGGGTTTGCTGCACAGGTCGCGCGGGTGCTGCGGTCCGACGGCATCTTTCTGTTGAATCTGATCGGCACCGGACATCAGCTGGACGAGATCCGAGCGGTGTTTCCCCATCGCGTGTTCCTCGACGGCGACGCGCTGGCCGAGTATGTCGGGAACCAAGTGCTGGCGGCCAGTCGTGTTCCCCTGCCACTGGATTCGTTGCGAGGCCGTGCGGGGCAGGGCTCGCTCCCGGTTCAGGTTTCGGTGGACTCGGCCGGTTGACGGGCTTCGCTGAGCCGAAGACGATTGCTCGACAATCGAATTCGAGAAACGCGGGTCAGCGGGTCACCGTGGTGACGCGGTGGGCTACGGGTGCGCAGTGGGGCGATCGGCGGTCGCCGCGCCCAGCACCCGGCTGACATGGCGTGCGACCGTCGGTGTCAGCCGGTGGTCTCCGATGTCGGGTAGCGCGCGCTCGACCGGTGTGATGAGGGCGATCGCCCCGGCGGCGGCCAGCGCGTCGACCGTGACGTCTGGTCGCGTATCCGTACAGCGCGCCGAGCAGCCCCGGAAGCGCCAGCGCCCCATGGCTGTAGGGGTCGGCGGGAACGGTGACCGTGCGGGTGGGCACGGTCCAGGTGGAGTGCTGGCCGGTCAGGTCGACTTCGCGCGCAATCTTGTCACGGCCGCGGCGGTGAGCGTGCCGGTCTCGGAGATCACCAACCGCCCTGCGGTGGCGGCCGTGATCGATTGCGCGGCAGCGGATTCGGTGGCATTCAATCCGATCAGGAAAACCGCGGCGATGTTCGGTCGCAGTTTCGCGATCCGCGCGGCCACCGCATACGGCCGCCCTGTCGTAAAGGGGACGATGGAACGGCCGTTGGCGCGCACACCAATAGCTCGTGCTGGACGGCCCTGGAGGATTACGCCACGCTGCTGGCCGATCGCACGGTGCTGCACGCATCCAGGCCATGATCCGATTCCAGGACCCCTTCGCGAACACCTCGAGGCGTTCCACGGCGCACGGTACGTGGGCCGCCGCTTCGTCAGTCCCTGCGGCCACCGGTTCGTCACCGCCGACCAGGGTCTGGGTCACGGCGTCCTCGCCTGCGCCTATGACGCCGTGGCGCAAGCCTTCTACCAGGACCTCCTGGGCTTCCGCCCACGCGACTCCATGCGCTTGCCCCCCGCAGTTGGTGGGTCGCCCCGCCGACGGCGACCCGGCGTGGCTGCGCTTCTACGGCGGCAACCCCCGCCACCACGCCCTGGCCTTCCTGCCCCTCCCCAACCCGACCGGCATCATCCACCTCATGATCGAGGTCGAGACCGCCGATGACGTAGGCCTCTGCCTCGATCGGGCCGCCCGCCGAACCATCCCCCTCTCGCCACCCTCGGCCGCCATATCAATGACGACATGCTGTCGTTCCACCTGAAGTCGCCGGGCGGATTCGACATCGAATTCGGCTGCGAGGGCCTGCAGGTCGACGAACCCTCCTGGACTGCACGCGAATCCACTGCGGCGAGCCTCTGGGGCCACAACTTCTCGACCGGCTCCGTGCACGGATGACGCGGTGCGATGAGATCGTGGCACGAATATCGATGATCGGGTTGCTGAATACTGCAATTGCTGAAGTGGGTTGAACAAGGGACCTTGGACCCTTATGTGTCCGTCTGCTTTCGAGCACAGTGCTGCTCGGAGCTGTGCGATCCCGCTGTTGCGAAAGCCCTGGGCAAGTGAGGTCTGCAGGTGTTGCGTACGTGTGAGCCGTGGTCGCCGGAGGCGTTTCCGGACATCGTTGTGCTCGCGCGCGGGCGGGTGCCGGTCCTGGAGCGCGAGCGGGTGGCGGGCGCGGTCGGCCGTCTGCTGATGCGCTTTCGGGTCGACAGGTCGGCCCGGATCCGGATGACGGCATCGCAGCCCGACAAGGGGCCCATTCTGGTTCAGGTGAATCTGCGACCGGCGGGCACGCCGGTCCGGGTACAGACCCTGACCCATGGTCCCGGCGACGCCCTGCCGGTGCTCGTGCGCCTGGAGCGCCAGTTGCGAACCGTGCGGAGGGCGTGGTCCCCGCGGCCTTGGCCGGACCCCACCCGGTCGTCGCTGGACGCGCCCGGACCGGGAATACTCGTGCGCCGCAAGGCCTTTGCATTGCAGACCGTCGAACCCCTCACCGCAGCGGTGGCGATGGACGCGATGGATTACGACGTGTACTTGTTCGCGGATGCCGAGACCGGTGAGGATGCGATCGTCTACCGCGCTCTGCCGTCCGGTTTACGGCTGGCCCGACAGCGTGGCGTCCACCCGCCGCGCGCCGCGATGGTCTCCGCGACCGTTCCGGTGCCGCTGATCACCTGTTCGCGGCCGGCGCCGGTGCTGACCGAGAGCGAGGCGGGCGACAGGGTACGTGAGCACGGACTGCCGTTCCTGTTCTACTCCGACCCCGACACCGCACGGGGACACCTCATGTACCGCCGCTACGACTCCGGCCTCGGCTTGATCACCCCCGTGGACACGACAACATCACCTCAACCGGAAAGGCAGGCAATAGAACTTGGCGCGTGATCTGACACAGACGCAGTTGCTGACAGCACTCGAATCGGTCGCGGCGAAGGAGGTCGACCGGCACCTGTCGATGGCCAAGGACTGGCATCCCCACGACTACGTGCCCTGGGACGAGGGCAGCAACTTCGCCATGCTGGGCGGGATCGACTGGGACCCGCGGCAATCGCGGCTATCGGAGGTCGCCAAGGCGGCGATGATCACCAACCTGCTCACCGAGGACAACCTGCCCTCCTACCACCGCGAGATCGCGGAGAACTTCTCCCAGGACGGGGCCTGGGGAACCTGGGTGGGTCGCTGGACGGCCGAGGAAGCCAAGCACAGCATCGTCATGCGCGACTACCTGGTCGTCACTCGCGGCGTCGATCCGGTCGCGCTCGAGAACGATCGAATGACGCACATGGGCAACGGATTCGCCGCCCCGGAAGAGGTCCGCGAGCACGACGGCGCGGGCTTCCTGCACTCGGTCGCCTATGTGTCGTTCCAGGAACTGGCCACCCGGGTCAGCCACCGCAACACCGGCAAGGCGTGCGACGACCCGATCGCCGACCGCATGCTCGCCCGGGTCTCCGCCGACGAGAACCTGCACATGATCTTCTACCGCAACATGTGCGCCGCCGCTTTGGATCTCGTCCCGGACCAGGCGATGGAATCGATCACCGCGGTGATCGAGAACTTCCGCATGCCCGGTTACTCGATGCCCAACTTCCGCCGCCACGGCGTGCTCATGGCCAAACACGGCATCTACGATCTGCGCCAGCACCTCGAAGAGGTCGTTGGCCCGGTGGTGCGGAAATGGAATCTGCTCGACCGCACCGACTTCGGCCCCCGCGGCGAGGCGGCCCGGGAACGACTCGCCGCTTTCCTGCACAAGCTCGAGACCGCGGACATTCCGCGGTTCGAGGAACAACGCGACCGCGCACTCGCCCGCGAACGAGCCCGCACGGGAGTGCTGGCCGGGATGTAGCCCCCGAAAGAGCGAACCCTGTGCTCGGAAAATTCAATTCGGAACGGCAGGGGCTTTCGCCGCTTGCCCGATGAGTCATGTGGAAGGCAAGTCATCGTAGAGTGGCGAAATATATTCGGGCAGTGGCTATTTCGTGCGTTTCGCCGCTCTGTGTGGACTACTCTGCGTGCCATGAATTATCGATTGCGCGCCGTGACATCGAAATCCGAATCCAACGAAGTTTCTATACGCGAATATCAGTACTCGACCTTTCCTGACATCGCCGAGGCCCTGCGCGGATACGGGGTATCCCTCGGTGCGGACCAGTTGGATGCACAGGCCTCCGGCGGCAAATGGCAGACAATGGTGGAGCGCGGGGGATCTCGAATTCAGCTGACGGTGTTTCCGGTTGCTTCGAGCCGCCGCTGACCTTGTTACGTGCTGGATCGAGTGACTCGGTCGGTGCCGCTGCTGCTCAACGCAGCGGCACCGACCACCGCAGCCTGGTACCGGTGCCGTCGGGGTTCGGCAGGATGGTGAAGGTGCCGCCCGCCTGTTCGGCGCGGCTGGCCAGATTGTTCAGCCCGCTGCTCGTGACGTCGTCCGGGATGCCGCAGCCGTCGTCGGTGACGACGATGGTGAGATCATCGGCGACATCGACTGCGACGGTGAGTGTTTCGGCACCGGAGTGCCGTACGGCGTTGCTGACCGCCTCGCGGACAACGGCTTCGGCATGGTCGGCCAACGCGGCATCGACCACCGACAGCGGTCCGGAGACGCGCAGCGATGTCCGCATCGCGAGATCGCCGGTGTGCTGCTTCAACACGTGTTCGAGGCGTTGGCGCAATCGAGTGCTCTGGTTGCCCCCGCCGTGCAGATCGAAGATCGAGGTGCGGATCTCCTGCACCACATCTTGCAAGTCGTCGATCACCGTGGTCAGCCGTCGACGTGTTTCGGGATTGTGGGTTCGTGCGGCGGTGCCCTGCAGCGTGAGACCGGCCGCGAAGAGCCGCTGGATGACGTGGTCGTGCAGGTCCCTGGCGATCCGGTCGCGGTCGGTGAGCACATCGAGTTCGCGCATGCGTCGTTGCGCCCCGGCCCACTGGATGGCCACCGCGGCCTGATCGGCGAAAGCGGCTGCCAATTCGAGAATCTCGTCGGCGAACCGGGGATCGGTGTCCCGCCTGCACATGACCAGCACGCCGAAGGTGGAGTCCTGGCAATGCAGGGGAGGATCAGCGCCGGACCCGCAGCCGTGATCGGCTTACCCAGGTCGGCATGGCCCACCTCATCGAGCCGCAGCGGCACCCCTTCGGCGAAAACCCGGCCGATGGCGGTGTCGGTCGTCTGCACGGTACGGCTGCCCGGCCCGTCGCCCGGGCCCGACCAGTGCGCGATGCGCAGTTCGGCGATTTCGGCGGCCGAGCAGTCGAGTTCATCGGCGACCGCGAGGAAGGCCCGCTCGGAACCGGTGAGCGTGCGGACGCGGGCGACCACCTGGGCCAGGACGGTATCGGCGTCGGTTCCGGCCAGGAACTCGGTGGAGATATCGCGCGTCGCCGCGATCCACTCCTGCCGGGTGCACGCCGCCTCGTACAGGCGCGCGTTGTCGATGGCGGTGCCCGCCGCGGCCGCCAGCGCCTGCACGATCACCTCGTCGTCCTCGGTGAACGACGATCCACCGGCCTTCTCGGCCAGATACAGATTCCCGAAGACCTCCTCGCGAATGCGCACGGGCACACCGAGGAAGGACCGCATATGCGGATGATGGTCGGGGAACCCGACCGCGGCCGGATGATCGGCGAGATTGTCCAGACGAATGGGTTTGGGCTGGTGGAACAACAAACCCAGCACGCCCTGGCCCTCGGGCATATCACCGATGCAGCCCGCCGTGGCCTGGTCGACACCCTCGTAGACGAACCGTGACAACTGTTCCTCGTGCCCGAGCACTCCGAGCGCGCCGTAGCGGGCGTCGACCAGACTGGTAGCGGTGCGCACGATGGTGTGCAGCGTCTGATCCAGATCCAGCCCGGAGGTCACCGTCAGCATGGCCTCGACCAAGCCGTCCATCCGGTCCCGGGCGTCGATGATCTGATCGACCCGATCCTTCACCTCGCCGAGCAGCTCCCGCAGCCGCAGCTGCGCGAGCGTCTCACGCACCGAGTAGGAATCATCGCGGGGTTCCACGGTCATAGCGGTGGTCCTGGGTTCAGCGGATGCACGTTCGGCAGGCCACCGCACGGCATCGAACAGTATATTCCGACTACTACGCAGCGTCGTTTACTATCCGTCCAACTGGTAGCCGCGACGTCGGTTTCCACCGTCTCGGGATGAACGTCCGCATATGCGGACATCAGTTCCTGTCGCCCGGGTCATGAATCGCCCAGCAGCGCGGTGATGTCGGCGGCGAGTTGAGCGGGTCGCTCGGCGGGCAGGAAATGCCCGGCGTCGGGGTAGAGACGGAATTGGGCGCCCGGGATGATGTCGGCCGTCCGTCGGCCGACATCCACGGAGAACAGCGGGTCGCGATCACCCCAGCCGACGAGGGCCGGTACCGATACCGCGGCGAGGGCGTCGCGGACGGGGACGTAGAGGGACTCGATACGGCGCAGGCTCTCCCCGAAGATGTAGTTGATCGCGTGCGCCTGTGTGCGGTCCCCGACGAGCGGGACCGGATCCAGGCCCGGGTTCGGCCGCCCGGTGCCGCGCCGGACGAGCTGGCGTAGCGCCCAGGGGGAGAACAGAATTCGTTGCGCGAGGGGTCCGACTCCGCGGACCGGCACCAGCGACAGCGGAAACGGTATCGGGGTGTCGGGAAAGGCGTTGGTAGCGAACACGGCCAGATGCGTGACCCGCTCGGGGGCTCGGGCCAGCAGATGTGCCGCGACCGGCCCGCCGAAATCGTGTGCGACGAGCGCGAACCGTCCCACGCCCTGTCGATCCAGGCCGCGCAGAATGCATTCGGCCTGTGCGGCGGCCAGATACTCCTCCGGATCGGCGGGCGGCGCGTCACCGCCGAAACCGCGCAACATCGGAGCGATGGTCGTGTGTGCGCCGAGCCGAGAGCGGACCGCGTCCCAGATCGTGGCCGAACCCGGGATACCGTGCAGCATCACAACCGTGGCCATCGACGAATCGTATCGACGGACGGGTCGAATCCCGCTCAGCCCGGTGCGGCGGGTCGACACGAAGCGAAGCCGCGACCCGGCAATCGCCCGGAACGGCCGCTGGTCGCGGCCTACCGACCGGCTCGCATGGTGAGTTCGAGATTGTTGCCGGTGCGGAGGGTCCGCTCCCAGCGGGTACGAAAGACGCCGGAAGGACGCGACCCCCGATCCTCGGGTGGCACTTGACCACACGCCTGGAACGATCGTGCGCGACCCTGGGGGCGAACGCTTCCACGACGGGGGTCCAGTGGCCCTTGGTGATCGGCTGGGAGCAGTCGCGCGTCCGTTCGTAGGCAGCGGATTCAGATCCGGTACCAGGTCGATTCATCGGCATTGCCTCGGCTTCGCGACCCCGTGGTGAGTCGTCCGGCAGTCGGTGGAACCGCCGGCTCGGTGGTTTCGGCCCGCCAGGTGGCCAGCGATTCCGTGACGGCGGTGCCCGGCGCGGCGGCGTTTCGCGCAGCGTGCGCGGCGGCGGCCCCGGCGCCCTCACCAACGCTGAAGCAGGTTCCCATCACTCGGGTCGAGGCGTGCGCCTCCGCGGTGGTGCTCATGCACCGGCCGACCACTCGGACGTTGTCGAGATCCTGCGGTCGGGTCGCATCCGAGGGCACGCCGTAGAGCGTGTCGTCCGGAAGCCACTCGATAAGCGTTCCGCTGCCGCCCGGATCGTGAATTTCCAGCGGCCACGCCCCATAGCCGAGGTCGGTCGCGGTCCGCCGCCCGCCGCGCAGCATGTCCGCATCGAGGACGAGACGCCCTGCGAGGCGCCGGGATTCGCGAATGCCGAGATGGCTGGCGACAGCCGACACATGGGCTTGCTCGAAACCTGACACTCGTTCGATGAGCCAGCATGCGTACTCGCGCACCTGACGGCAGGCCGCGGCCTCGGCGGCGGCCAGCTCGTCGACATCGGTGCCGTTCACCCGCACACGGGTCATGTTCACGACCACCTCACCGTCGTGGACGGTGGGATAGAAGCTGCCGCTCGTGCGCGGCAGGTCGTAACGGCCGCCGGCGGCGTCGGCTCGCATTCGGTCGTTGAGTTCGGTACGGGACGGACCACGAGCGCTGTCCACACCCGCCATCCGGAAGATCAGGGTCGCGGGCTGGGTCTGGTTGCCGGGCTGCTGCCGGCATTCGATGCCGAGGCGTACGCACAGTGCCGCGTCCCCGCTCGCGTCGATCCACTCGGCCGCTGCGATGCGACGGGTTCTCCCCGGTGTGACAACGGTGGCGGTCTCGGCCCGTCGGCCGGTTCGGGTGGCGGCCACCAGTGTGCTGTGCGTGAGCAGGCCGACGCCGTGCTCGGCGACGATGTCGTCGTAGACGGTTTTGAGTACGTCTGGGTCGTAATGCACGAGAGTCGTTGTGCCGAATGGTGATTGATAGCACGCACCGAGCCGGCGAAGTCGGTCGACTATGGTCCCGCCGAACCAGGCGGGTACCGGCCGGGGCGCGGCGGACCGGGTGTACATGCCACAGAACACCCCCATCGCGGCTCCTGTGCCGAGGCCACCGAGGAACCCGGACCGCTCCACGAGCAGGACTCTTGCTCCGGACCGTGCGGTGGCGGTGGCTGCGGCGAGCCCGCTCGTCCCGGCGCCTACGACGCAGACATCGGCTTGATCAGTGGTGTCGTACAGGAGCCGTTTCTCTTTTGCGGGGCAGTGGGGCGTGTAATCGGGCATCGTTCATGTCTGCGACAAAAGTATTTTCGGTGCAAATGGTCAATGCCGGATGCTCCCTACTGCAGATCGCGAATGCCGAGGCAGTGGAATCCGGGCTCGGCTGGGTCCAAATTCAAGGGCTCCTGTTCATCGACGCACTCCCTATGTCGATGCGGCTCAGAATTACATCAACACATTGTCGTAGCTGTATGAGCGTGCGTAGAGAGAGCGGATCCCGGACGGCAATATCGACCCGAGCACGGTCGGTGCTCACGTAACGCATGATCCGGGCGATACCGTCAGGGTGAGCGCCGTTTCCACGTTCGGTGGCAATGCCGTTAACTTACGCGTTGGTGTAGGCAGATCTCGGCCGGTTTGTCGTGGTTGATGTTGTTGC
>NZ_BJWY01000028.1 GCF_007990715.1 Nocardia seriolae NBRC 15557
GTACTAGCCGCTCCTCGGCGGATTCCTGCTGCTTGTCGAGGGTCACCTTCATGGCCTTGATGGCATGGTCGACCGCCACCGGAACGAGCGGCCGGAACCGCTGCGGATCGGCGACCGCGCCCGGGTTGGCGGTGCCGGGCTTCAAACCGGTGTCGGTGGTGAGGAATCCGAGATCCTCGCGCGTTTCGACCAGGCAGAACGCCGGATTGTTCGCGTTCGGGAACTCGGCGGTGGAGAAGACCCGCGACACCAGCTGTCCGCGCCGGTTCATGAGCGTGCCCATCAGCAGCACCGTCGGCATCTCGACTTCGCCGCGAATGACGAAGATCTGATTGCGGCCCAGCGCGCTCAGCGCCCGATCACTGGCCCAATCCAGCACTGGATGCAGGGGGCCGAGGAAATGCGCCTCCGGCCAGGTCGTCTCGTTGATGCCCTTGCCCTGCCGCGCGGCCCACAGCTGTGCGTTGCCGACCTGGGGTGAGGTGGCCAGCTTGAGCCGTTCCAGGATCCGGCCCTCCTGGAGGTAGTTCTGCGGCAGCTGCCCGAGCCGCTGCTTGAGGTCCTTGGTCGGAATCAGTTCGGCGATACCGTGATTGGCGTGCACCATCCAGCCGACGCCGCCCGCGGCCGGATCGGCGTGCGGGACATCGTCGAACGAGGCGCGCAGGGCTTCGTCGAGGAAACTGATGTCATCGGGATACAGGCTCTGGCGCGGCAGCTCCGGCAGCGCCGGCGGCTCCTCCTCGACCATGTCGAACTGCGCGAAGAAGGCGTCCACATCGTCGCCCTCGATCACCTCGTCGATGGTTCGGACCTGCTGTTCCAGTGTGGACTTGCCCGCGAGGACATCCCGGATCGCCGACTCCTCCTCGCCCACACTGTGCTTGCCCATCAGCGAGGCCACATCGCCGAGGGTGGAATGCGCCTGGGTCTCGCGTTCCAGCAGGCGCGAGAGCACCCGCAGGTCACCGGAGAACTCCGGGTCCGACGGCTCCAGGATCAGCGAGGAGATCACCGGCGGATGCTTCTGCCCATACCGGTCGATGCGGCCGTTGCGCTGTTCGATGCGGATCAGCGACCACGGAATGTCGTAGTGGGATCAGGTTGTGGCAGTGCGCATGCAGGTTCACGCCCTCCGATGCCACATCGCCGGTGACGAGCACTCGCACGGGCGAGGTCTCTAGCTTGAAGTTGTCCACGATGGTCTGCTGATCCAGGTCCGACAGCCCGCCGTGCAGCATGACGACGTTCTCTGGTCGCAGGCCGAGTGCCTCCGGCAGCGCGTCGGTCAGCCACTTCAGGGTGGCGATGCGTTCGCCGAACACCACCGCGCGCATCGACGACTTCGGGCCGATACCGATCTCCCGCAGCCGCTCGATCAGTGCCGCCCGCTTACCCGCTGACGAGTTGAATGCCTCGTCATTCAGATCGGACAGGACATTGAGCGCGTGCAGCTCGTCGTGCTGTTCCTGACCGTAGTGGCCATCGTTCTTGCGAAGGGTGTTGCGTCGCTGGTTGATCGATTCCCGCAGTGCGGCCGGGGACGAGAGAAACGCCTTGGCCAGAGTCCAGGGGAATAGGGCCTTGGTTTCGCCCGAATACGGCGATCGGCCTGTCTCGGGATGTAGCCAGGTCTTCGAGAGTTCCTGTGCAACAGCGTCTTCCGCCGGGGATGGGGTGACGAGCCGATGCACCGGCTCGGCGCGCTCGGCCCAGTCGCTGCCGACCTCCGCCGAGACCTCCGGATGATGCCGATGCCGACGGATCAGCAGCGTCGAGACGTCTTCCTTGGCGAACGAGCCGTCCGCGGCGACCGCGGTCGGGTCCAGCAGTCGCAGCAGCTCCGCGAACGATTCCTCGCGACCGTTGTGCGGGGTGGCCGAGGCCAGGATGAGCGCCTCGGTGTTCGGGGCGAGCACGCGCGCCAGTTCATTGTTCTGCGTACCCACATTGGTGAGGTTGTGCGACTCGTCGATGACCACCGCGTCCCAATGCTGGCGTTCCAGATGCGCCTTGTATCGCGGACTCTTCAGCGTGTCGATCGAGATGATGGCGCGTTTGTAGTACGTGAACGGATTCCGCGTGGCCGGAAGCTTCTGACGCACCTTCTGAATACCGGCCGAGTCGAGCCGGACGAACGGCAGCGCGAAGCGGCACCACAGCTCGTGCTGCATCTGCTCGAGCACATGTTTGGGTGTGACGATGAGAATCCGCTCGCCGCGCCCGCGCCGCACCAGCTCCGACAGGATCATGCCGATCTCAAGCGTCTTGCCCAGCCCCACGGCGTCCGCCAATAGGATGCGCGGCCGGATATGTTGCGGATCAAGGGCTTTCGCCACCGCAGCCCGCTGGTAGCCGAGCGAGTCCGCGAGCATGCGGGTGGAGACCGTCAGCGTCTGATCGCCGTACGGGAACGGCGTCTTGCGTAGCAGCGATTCGAGCCACAGTCGTGAATCGCGGTAGCCGGACGAACCATCCGCCACTACGTCGGCCTCGGCGGGATCGAGCACCGCAATCGTGTCGAGGCTCGCGTAGAAGGTCGCGTTGGTGTCGGCGACCAGTTCGGAAAGCCCGCGCACCCGTACCAGGCACCCGTCGGAACCGTGCTCCACAGAGGTGACGAGCCACTCCTCGTCACGAACCACGACTATCGAGCCGGGCGCGACATTGAGCTCGCGCTCTTGGGCAACGGTCATTAAAACTGCTCCTTGGAGGGTTGACGGTCCGGATTCAACTTAGCGCCGGGGTTGCGGAGATCCACGTTCCCGCTGCTTATGGCACAATTCGTCAGCTATCAGTCGGTTAATGCTCACGCTAGGTTGTGCATGAAAGCAATGTCAACGCGAATTTCCGGGACCCGGAGCCGTCTTGACTCAAAGCACTTCGAATCCGCCAGGCGCGGGAAGGATTTCGAGACGGCGGCTGTCCGGGGCGAAACTCCCGCGCACGCGGAGACTCCGGTTGTCGCGCAGCGCCTCGATCGCCTGTTGAAACTGGGTGGGGGTCAAACTGACCCAGGCCGCGCCCTCGGCCGTGTCCGGTCCGGCCTCGGCTGAGGGGGATTCCGTTACGAGCAGTCCCTTGATCTGGACGCTGTCCGGTCGCTTCAGCGTCTCCACGGTGCCCGTGATCGCCGCGCCCCCGGACCTCGCGACCTTCTCCAGCAGTGCGGCGGCCCTCGCTACAACGCGGACCATGGGCTGGGTGAAGGACAGGGTGGCGGTCGGCAGATCGGTGGCTTCCACTCGTGCCCAGGTGAATCCGATATCGAAGGGCCGACACTGCTCCGCGCCGCCGCCGAGAGCGGCCATGGCACGGCACAGATTCGCGGAGACGCCCTCGCCGGTCACCTCGACGAACGATCCGAGTCCGGACAGCTGCTGCACGGAATACGTTGCGGCGGAATGCACCGCCTTCGACGCCTGATACAGCTGGATGATAACAGCTCGGCCCGACAACTCGCTCGTCATCGGCCAATCGAGGGTGAGCTGACCCGCCGGGGCGACCGGCACCCGAACGTCGAAGATGTAACTGCCGGGCCGGGTCGTCCCGACCCGTACGTCGTGCAGAAACTGATCCACATACTTCGATCGGTGCCCGGTGTAGAGCAACTTCGGACCGGCTTCGACCGTTTGCGCGGAGACCTTCAGGGCGTCGTGGATTCCTTGAATCGCCTTGAGCGCCGCGGGAAGTGGGATCGTTCCGCTGGCGCTGTTCGGGTGCAGCTGAAAAAACGGAATGTCCACGGCTGGTTCGGCGATATCGAGCAGCAGCTCGCGCGTGGACCGGCCCTCGGCCTCCGCCAGTTTCCGTATCGCGGCCCACAGCAATTCGTCGTCATCCGGATATTCGATCCGAGGCGGCACCAGCAGCCGCGCGTGACCGGCCTTCTGCCACACATCGGCGCCCCGCCAGGAGCCGTGCCGCTCCCATGCCCGGCTCACCAGGTAGCCGCCCAGCGCCACCGGGTCGATCGCGGTCGTCGGTCGATCAAGGCCCATCGATACCCCTGCCCGGATCGAGCAGCTTCAGCAATGAGTGAACGGTCAGCAGATTCGCGAACGGCACCCGCACGGTCTTGCGCTTGTCCGTCCGCGGATTCGTGATTCGCGCTTCGTTCTCCAGCGACACCCAGTATGCGGCGTGCGCCATGGTGAGCCCCCACGGCGTGGCCAAGGTGTATCCCTCGACCGACTTGGGCACGATGACCAGGACGAGGAAACGGGGGATCCGGCGCTTGCCGGCCAGCGCGTCGAAGTGCTTCTCGGTCAGCTCCGGATAGTGCCAGTGATCACCGCGCAATATCGGACTCCGCCAGCTCTTGACCTGGAGTCTGATGCTCGGAAAATCATCGTTGCGCTCATACGGCAGGGTCAGGTCCAGATCCACACCCGTGCAATCGGGCTGAGGTTTCGCCGCCTGCAGGCCCGCCGAGGCCGCGAGAGCCTGGACGAATCCCTCGCCGAAGACTCCCTGATGCTCGTTGTGGCCCAAGCACCACTGGCCCTGCAAGCTGTCCCCGCCCCCTCCCGAGTCGGCCGCCCTGCCCGATCAAGCTGCGTTTTCAACGTTAGCCCGGATCCGATGGGTTTACTGGACAATTTCTGGCTATCGATCCGGATCGGGAGAACCGGTCCGGTGGCCACCGAGATTCCGGGTCCGCGACGGATACGGTGACGGATTCGGCGGCGTGCGGGTCGGTGCGCGATGCGCCTACGATGCGCTCGGGTGGCAGTCATTGCCCCCGCGTATACTTATGTCGTTCAAGGGGTTTCACTGGTGGGTCAGATTTCCCGCTTCTCGAATGCCGAGCGCCCGCCGGTCTTTCCGGTATGCCTGGTGGTCGATGTCTCCGCATCGATGCATGGAGTCTCCATGGATGCGGTCAATCGGGCGCTGCCCGAATTGCGACAGGCGATCCTCGATGATCCCGCAACCGGGGAGATCACTCGGATCGCGCTGGTGACCTTCGCGTCCAAGGCGCGTATCGCTCTGCCGCTCTCGAACCTGTGGGAAGCCGAGATTCCGGCCCTGGAAGCCGAAGATTCCACCAACTTCGGCGCGGGCCTGCGTGCCGCGCGTGAAGCAATCGAAACCGGTATACGCGGGCTGGGCAAGGGGACTCGCTTCTACCGGCCTGTGGTCTTCTTCCTCAGTGACGGACAGCACAACGGTCCGGACTGGTCGTCGGCGTGGAGTGAACTCACCGACCGGAACGACAAGTTCGGGGCGGAGGTCGTCGCCTTCGGCATGGGAGACGCGGACCGGGAGGCGATCGGCGAGATTTCCACCGGGCATGCGTATTTCGCGGCGGACCCCGACCCGGTGGGAGCCGTGCGCGAGATCCTCCGAAGCGTGCTCGGCAGCATCCGGTCGACCTCGAGTTCTTTCGGGTCCCCGGACGGGGGAGCGTTGATCATCGCGCCCTCGCCAGGGCTGACGCGGTTGCCGGAGAACGTCGTCTGACCGGGTGGGCGATCCGGCTCCCAGTCGGCCGTTGCCCGGTGCGGTGTGCGACGAAATGCCTTCGTCCGCTCCCTGGATCGGCATGCTGGTGCCACCCGGACCGCCCCGGCACGCCGCCTCCGCGACGGCGCTTCCAGCGGTACGGGCCGATGCGGGACTGCTCGGGGGCCGGTGGATCGCGGCAGCCAGCCTCGTCGGACAGTCACATTCGATACGGGGGAATTCGGCGCAGGATTCGTACTGCTTCGCGGCATCCGAGGATGGCGAGGCGTTGGTGCTCGTCATCTGCGACGGATTGGGACAGCATGCCCACACCGCGCAGATCGGCGCCGAACTGTTCACGCGTCTCTGCGTCGCCGAGATAGCCGCCATACCGAGCGCCGAGGTTCGCGACCGCGGCTTCGAGCCTTTGACCGAGGCGGCGAATATCGCGGTCGGGAAACTGCTGAGGTGCAAGGACATCCTGCTCGGCGGCATCGGTGCGAAACAGCTCAGCTGTACCGCTCTGATCTGCTGGCTTCCACTGAGCCACACCGATGAGACCGAAGCTCTGTTCCTCCGAGCCGGAGACTGTGAGGCGATCTGGTTCTCCGCGGCGGGTGGATTCGAGGCGGTCTATCCGGACGCGGACAACGGGCCGCTCAACCTCGTCCGGCATACACTGCCGTCCCCACAGGTGCGTGATGTGCTCGAGTCGGCCAGGTCCGGCGTGAACCGCGACGGTCTGCTCATCCTCGCGACCGATGGGCTCGCGACGGACATCTTCGACTCGCCGCATGTTCGCGACTGGTTGGTCACACAGTGGGCGCGACCGTGCGGAGCCCACCGGATGCTGGACTCCATGCGATATCGCAGACAGGGATCCCAAGACGATCGCACGGCGGTAGTCGTGTGGATGGATCCGCCAGCATACCCATGAAGGCGCCGGATCGAAGCTCGGACGAGACAATTCGTGGTGCGTCCAACCGGAACTATCGAGTCGAGTCCGCAACGCTGAACGACCTGGGCGGTCAATCCCTGCTCTACCGGTGTCATCAACCCGACGGCCGGGTCCGAGTGTACAAGAAGTACAACACTCCGGTGACCGATAAGGCCGATATCGCGGCGCTGCGGGACATCGTCAAGCGAGGCAAGCGAATCCAGGCGGCGGCTGAGCACAACGGCACCGTCGCGACGGCTGCGGAATCGTCGGTGAACTGGCCGATCGATATCGTGTACGAGGGTAAAGCCGTTGTAGGCGTGGTACTTCCGATGATCCCGCCCGAGTTCATCGGCGAACACGGAAAACCGCTCAGCCTGGATTTCCTCTACGTGCCCGAAGCCGGCCCTCCGGAGACCAAGGATCGGATCGGAGTACTCATCCGCGCCTGCGAGATCATGATCTTTCTGGAGAGCGAGGGTCTGGTTCACGGCGACATCTCGATGCGGAACATCGTGTGGAACAGGAGCTCTCCGCACGCGTACCTCATCGACTGTGACGGGATACGCCCGGCTGCGGGCGTTTTCAGCCACGGCGTCGGAACACCGGGCTGGCTGGATCCGCGGTGGGTCGACCAATGCATCGCCGCACATGATCGATACAGCGACAGGTTCGGTATCGCCGTCATGATTTACCGGGGTCTGCTACTGAATCGCGGCGCGCCGGGGCTGGTCAACGGGCAATGGCAGCAACCCTCTGGAGTACCGGACGACCTCGCGCCAGAGCTGAAGACGCTGTTCGAGAGGGCATTTCACGATCCCTTCGAGACCGACGGGCGACCGACCGCCTCGGAATGGCGGGATGCGCTGAAGTCGGCGTTCATGACGGCTGACGGGACCGCATATCGAAAGGCGGCCCTTGCGGTAGTGGATCGGCACGCGAGCCAGTTCCTGCTTCCGGTCAAAAAGGCCGCGTCTCCGGCTGCCAAAAAGGCCGGAGCGTCGTCAGCCAAGAAGATCGTATCGCCGCGTGCCAAGAAGGCCGCCCCGTCGCCCGCGAAGAAGACGCCACCTGCGAAAAAGGCCACGCCGTCGGTCCAAAAGCAGCCGACACCTGCGGCCGCGAGTGCTATCGGACCACAGGCTACGACGCTTCAAAAGCCCGGGATTGCTGTCTCGGCATCGTCCTCCGCGGGAGTTCCGGCATCTACGAGCTCACCCCTCCGCGTCAGTCCGCCACCGCCGCCTGCACAGGCTCCGGCCATCTCGATGCCGACGCCGAACATCCGCTCGAAAGCCAAGGGGTCGGCATGGAAGACGTGGACGTTCATCGCGTCGCTAGCCATGCTGATGACTGCGATCATTGCCGTGAACGAGTCGTTCAGCTCAAACTCGCACAGCGGGGCCGCGGTCACGTCCACCCCGTCCTCGTCGTTGACGACCGAGCATCCTTACGCGACGACCAAAACCACCGTGGTAGCGACCACCATTACGACGGCTCCGGTCGCGTCGGTCGGCGATTGCGTGGCCGTCGGGAGGGACGGTGCGCTCGTTGAGCCCGGCACGTGCCGTGGCGGCCCGCCCTATCGTGTGGTCAGCGTCGTATCGCCGACATATTCATGTGATGATTCGCGAATGGGAAGGGTGACCACCGGTGGTCGTCTGTATTGCCTTGTCCCGAATATAATTCCGTACCAGTGCTATTCGACTCCGACACCGTCCGAGTGGCTGACCTTGAAAGAGTGTGGCAGCCCCGGAAGCGTCCAGGTGATCGATGTGGTTCCGATGTCCAATCGAAACGACCTGTGTACGAAGACATTCTCTTGGGATTCGTCATACAGTTACAACATCCCTTCCCAGACGGTGTGCGTCAAGGTCATGCCGCTGTCGGGCGCGACGACCACGATGACCGCGCCCGTGACAGCGACGAAGAACGCGCCGTCGCCGACCTTCCCCTCGGCTGGCGGTTTGACCGAGGGTATGTCGTGCGATCCTGCGCGGGACGGCCGCAGCAAGGATAAGTACGGACTCTGGATGAAATGCACTTCGATCAGCGGGTTTTCGCCGATCTGGATTTCGACTCCGACCGTGCTCGGAAATGCCAAGCCCGGCGATGCCTGCCGCATCGACCAAATCGGCATCGCCGTCGGCCCGAACGATGAGGATCTGTACTGCTTCGGCGGGACATGGGGTATTGCGCCGAGGTAGTAGTGCCAGGCTCACACCGGCTTGGGACGTGTTGTCACCATCGGCATCGACTCTCCGGCCTTGATATTCAGCTGCCGGAACTGGGTGCCGTGCACCCACGCGTTCCATGCCTTGAGGTAGAGATGGAGCTGGTTGCGTGATCCGTCTGCCTTCGCGGCGGACTTGCCGGCGCTGAGCCGGAGAATGACGTTGCGCAACATCAAACGTGGATCGTGTTCCGCGAGATTGGCGCCGGTTTCGAGGCCCTCGATCCAGTCGAGCTGGTCGATGTCGGGTCGTTCGGCACACGTCAGGTAATGGCCGACGGCAGCGGCGGGAACCAGGATGCGGAAGGCACGGTTGAGCGTTCTCGCCAATTCCACCGAGGCTCGCATGTTCGGATGCGCGGCCAGGAACTCGACTATCTGTTCATTGGTGACCTGGGCCGATCCGCCGGTCCAGGCGGAATTGGGGGCGGTGGTGTAGAGATGGTGCACACGCAGGGCCGATGCGAGATAAGCCGCGTTCTCTTCGCCCTGGAGGCTCAGTACATCTCGTGCACTGCGCTTGCGGCCGGTATCGAGCACCGCGAAAGTGCTCGGTTCGACACCATGCGAAACCTGCATGCGCACGGTGCAACCGCTTTTCACCACCGCGGCCAAACGATGTTGCCCATCGACCAGTGCACCATTGGTATCGAAGGCTATGCCCTGGTGGGTATGCAGCCACTCACCACGCCTCATCGCTTCTGCCAGTTGGGAAACCATCATCCGGCTCATCGGGCGATTGCTGGTGTTCCGTTCCAGCCATTCCGCGGCCAGATGCGGTGTGATGTCGATGGTTTCGGTATGGAATCCGGTGATTGTCATGTCTGGTCCTATCTACCGCAGTGAGACCGTCGCGCCGCCGGAGAACATCGAGTCGTGCAGCACGATGTGGTCCGGGAGCGAGTCGGCGGGGAGGTCGAAAACCACCTGGGCGGTTATGGAATTGCCCGGGTTGAGGTTGGCGTAGAGGCTGGTGTCGGACTGGAGGTTGAGGGCGGCTGCGGTGTCGTTGGCGAACTTGCGGTTCTGGGCGTCGTAGACGTACTGGTCGGAGGGGGAGAAGCCGTAGGGGGATTTGCCGATATTGCGGACCGTGATCGAGACGATGGTGTATGCGCCCTGGGCGGTCTTCTGGAGGTAGGGATTGGTGCCCACTTCCTTGATGCCGGTCTGGATGTCGGTGACGATGAATTCGAATTTGCCATCGCGGACGGGGGTGTTCAGGCCCGGGACGGGTGGTTTTTCGGTGGTGGTGGGGTTGGGCGAGGCGGCGGCGGGCGTGTTGCCGCCGGGGGCGGTGGCAGCCGAAGGGGACTGGGAATGAGCAGTTTTGGTGTTCTTGCCGCCGAGCGCGCCCCCGATGCCGCAGAGGACGACGATGCCCGCCAGGACCAGCAGGATGATCTTGAGGGTGTTCGACTTCTTGGGCGGGACCGGCGGCACGGGATACTGCGGCGGGAAGTGGCCCTGCGGATAGTGCGGCGGCGTGGGCTGATAAGTCATTGGTGTTCCTCGCGTTTCGTGGCGAAGGGGATCGGCGGGCGAGTCGTCAGAGCTTGTGCCGCGGGCAGTACGCCGTGATGGCGGCGCCGAGGAAGGTGTAGGGGTACTTCAGGGTGGAGCGGCTCTTCTCGGCGAGCACGATCTGGTTGTGGGCGGAGTTGCCGTAGACGTCGAGCCAATGGCACTGGGACTCGGCGAGGCCGATGGCCGCGTCCTGGGTGGCACAGCTGTGCTGGTCCTCGTAGGAGTCGTGCAGGAAGCGGATGTCGGCCGCGCTGCGTGCGCCGCATCCGGGGTCGGAGGAGCCGCCGGCGGATCCGGTGTTGGGGGCGGCCAGCGCGGTCGGCGCGGCGGCGGAGAGCGCGACGGCGGTCGCGCCGACGGCGAGCAGGGTGGAGATGGTGCGCATGAGTCCTTCTTGAAACAGGGTGGATACCAAGGAATCGCGACGCCCCATGGGCGTGCGGGGAGGCGCGGCCGGAAGATCCGGCCGCGGACGGTGGAGTCGCGAATCAGCCACGGCGAAGACGCCGCACGAGGCGACGCAGTATGGCGCGCAGGAAGTTTCGTGTCCCGGTGGGAGTGGCGTCCGGGCGGGGGCGAGCTGCGTACGCCGCCGCGATCAGCTCGGCCTGTTTGCGGGCCGCCTCCGCGCGTTTGATCGGCACTGTGCGCGCGGCTACCTCGGCGGGTGATGGCACGGTTCGCGCCGGCAAGGCGGAGAGCGGCTGCACTTCGGCGATCACCGATGCGCTCGCAACGGAAACAGGATCGGGGACTTCGGCGGTTCCGAGTGTCATCGGGTCCGTGTCCGGCCCTGCCGACTCAGCATTCGTTGCCATCGGCGCTGCTGCCGAGTCGGCGAGCGGTGCGGCGGTGCGGGCGGCCACCTCTGCCGGTGTCGGCACGGCGTCCGTGTCCGCTGCGATCTCATTCAGATGCAGAGGTTTCCGTGCGATCTCCGCCGCCGGGCCGAATTGCTCGAGCGGAAATGCCCCGTCGTGCCGCGCCGCGTCCGAGTGCATGGCCGCGATGTAGCGCTCGTACTTCGCGGTTGTCCAGCTGGTGAGATGCCAGCCGCGGCAGGTGTTGCAGGGATACGAATTCTTTTCTCGCCGTTCGGTATCGGAGCGGTCGAGGCCGGCCAGGACCAGATCGGCATCGCGCTGCGTGGCGTAGCGGATCTTGCCGCCGCCGACGCAGCGCGGCACCGCGATACGTGTCAGGTGATGGCTATGGCTGCGAAGTTGGCGTTGCCGAGTCATGTCTTCCTCCCCGATCGGCTAGCGGTTGTTTCACCGGGCTTCGTGGACCGGCGATGCAAAACATTAGGTGGACGTGAAAGCGATGTCAATCGAGTTCATGAGATTGCATTTTGCTCACCCTTCGAGCAGGGTGGAGGCAACGCAAACGAGAGGGAGGACATGTCGAAGCCCGTGTCGACGATCAGTGCCGCGGAGATCTCCCGCCTGGCCGGAGTCACTCGCGCCACCGTCAGCAATTGGCGACGGCGGCATGCCGACTTCCCCAAATCCACCGCCGGCAGCGAAGCGCGCCCGCTGTTCGATCTGGGTGAGGTGCAACGGTGGCTGGCCGAGCACGGGGTCGCCGCCGAGGAGTCTGCGGCCACCGAATTGCGGACGGCCCTGCGGTCGCAGGCCACGCCGGCGAAGGTCGCGCAACTGCTGGAGTCCTTGCGCCGATCCGGTGAGCGGTGGACCGCGCCCGGTTTCGATGCCGCGCTGACCCGCGAGGTGCTGCCGATGGTCGAGCGCACGGCCGCTGAGGCCGATGCCCGTGCGGCCCTGGACATCCTCGGCGAGCGCGCACTCGAAGACACCGCCGCCACCGGCGTGTACATCACCCCGGCGTGGGTCGCCGAGCTGATGGCGGCATTGCCGAACGCGGCGGCGGCGTGCTCGAATTCGGTGGAGGCACTGCCGAATTCGGATGACCCGACCAGACCGCGCAGCGTGCTGGATCCGGCCTGCGGCAGCGGAACCCTGCTGCTCGCGGCCGCGCGAGCCGGAGCGGTGGAGCTCTACGGCCAGGACGCACTGCCCGTGCAGGCCCAGCGCACTCGCCTGTTGCTGGAGTCCACGCCCGGTGTGCAGGCGGTGACCCGCAGCGGCGACAGCTTGCTCGCCGATGCCTTCCCGGAGCTGAGCGCCGATGCGGTGCTGACCAATCCGCCTTACGGACAACGCGATTGGGGTTCGGGCGAGCTGGCATTCGATCCACGCTGGGATTACGGCCTGCCGCCGCGCGTGGAGTCGGAACTGGCGTGGGTGCAGCACGCGATCGCGCATCTGCGCCCCGGCGGCACCGCGGTCCTGCTGCTCCCGCCGGCGGTCGCGACCCGCGGCTCGGGCCGCAAGATCCGCGGCAATCTGGTGCGGACCGGTGCGTTGCGCGCGGTCATCGGGCTGACGGCCGGAGTCGCGCAACCCTGGCACGTCGGACTGCAGATCTGGGTACTGCGTCGGCCCCGATCCGGCGCGCCGATTCCCGGGTCGGTGTTGTTCGTGGACGCCACCGTCGTTCCGGTCCCCGTCGGCGGCGAGGACCGGATCGTCGGTGAATCCGTTCTGGGGGCGTGGCGGGCCTTCGACAGCGGAGACACGGTCGCCGCCAGTGAATCCGGTGTAGCGGTAGCAGTCCCGCTGGTCGAGGTCCTCACCGAGGAGGTGGATCTCACCCCCGCGCGCTACGTGCGGTCGTCGCTGGATTCGGAGACTGTCTCCGATCAGGTCGAGCAGGCCATCGGCCGACTCGAAGGCGCCGCCGACGAATTGACCTCGACCACCGGCGAGCTGGGGGGCTGGTCTGCCGCAGCGGGCAAGTCCTGGCGCTTCGTGACCGTCGCAGACTTGTCGAATCACGTTCAGCTGCAATGGATTCGATCCGAGCCGCCGAGCTCCACCGCCGCGGACGCGGAGGATGACAGGCCGGTGCTGACCGCCCAGGACATCGGCCTGGGTGGCCCCGCCTCGGGCACCATGGCCACCGCCGCAACCGCGACGACGGTGTCCGTCGCACCCGGCGACGTCCTCATCCCGGCCGTGCGCAGCGACCGCACCGGCGGGCGCTGCGCCCGTGTCGCGGGCGCCGGGGACGCCGCGGCGATCCGTGGTCCGCACGTGCACACGTTGCGCGTCGACCCCGACCGGCTCGATCCGTGGTTCCTCGCCGGATTCCTGACCGGAGCCGACAATGTCTCGGCGACAAGGACATCCACCATCCGCTTCGATCCGTCCCGGCTGCGGATCCCGGTGCTCGGATTGGCCGAGCAACGGCGCTACGGCGAGATGTTCCGCCTGCTGTTCACCCTGCGCACCGCCGCGCGCCGCGCCACCGCCGCCGCCGAAGATGTCGCGGAGCTGATCACCACCGGCCTAACCGCCGGGGCGCTGGTGCCGCATGACGCCGACCGCGACGCGTCTTCGGACCGACAATGAGTGCCAACCTGCCAGCTTGGGCCCGGGTATCGGAGCGCGGCGCTGTTACGGTGACTGCCGACCGCCGCGGTGGACAGGTCGTCAATGTGGGGGAGGCAACCCGAGATGGTGCGTGACGCCGCGGCCGAACATGACGCGCTGGCGCGCGAATCAGGCGGCGGCCCTTCCGGACCGCTCGAGTTGGGCGGCATATCCGACGAATATGCGGCCCGCCGCTCGAACCTGCTCGCCCGGCCGCTGCCGGTGCCCCCGGTGCTGGAGCCGGATTCGGGACCGCGGCCGCCGATACCGCTCGAAGACCTGGTCGACGCCGGTGTGCTCACCGTCAGCGAGCCCCCGCCGACCTTCGCCACCAGCGGCGGTGACGTTCCTCTTTTGTCGGCCAAGGATGTTCGCCTGGGCCGTGCGCCCTCGCGCCGGGGTAGTGGGGATGCGCCGGGCGCAGTCACCGTCCGTTCCGGCGACGTTCTCGTCGCAATCAGCGCGGACAGCTCGGTACGGGTGTGTGCGCTCGATGGTGTCCTGCTCGGTCCGGGCATCCAGCTCGTGCGTGTCGACCCCGCTCGCGTCGACCCCCGTTTCCTGGCCGGCGTATTGCGGGCGGCCGTCGAGGCCGTCGGCGGCGGCCCGATCGACCTGTACCAGGTCGGAATTCCGCGCGTCCGGCTGCCCGCGCAGCGCGGCTACGGTGCGGCCTTCGAGCAACTGACCGCGCTCGAAGACGCCTGTCAGCGGCAGCGGGCGACAGTCGAGCAGTTGGTGCGCAACGGATTTGCCGGCTTGTCGCAGGGGCGGCTTCGTCCCGTCCACGATGCCGGGTAGGTTGGCGTGTCGGATTCTCTGGGGACCACGGAGGTAGTGGCGGTGGCGGGGCATATCGTCGGTGGCCGGTACCGGCTGCTCAAGCAGATCGGCGTGGGCGGCATGGGGCGGGTCCACGAGGGCTTCGACAGCCACCTCGAGCGCCAGGTCGCCGTGAAATTCACGCATCCGGGCCTGGATTCGGATCCGGACTGGGACAAGCGATTCGTACGCGAGGCGCTGTTCATGGCCGGGCTCAGTCATCCGGGCCTACCGGTCATCTACGACACCGGCACCGCCGCGATCGCGCCCGGCGAGCCCGAACGGCCGTACATCGTCATGGAATACATCGCAGGCATCACGCTCGAGCAGCTGATCGAACGCGGTCCCCTGCCGATCGGAGTGGTGGCCAATACCGGTGCGCAGACCGCCGCGGTGCTGGCCATCGCGCACCGAAACCGCATCTATCACCGAGATCTCAAGCCCGCCAACCTGATGCTCTGCACCGACGGCACGGTGAAGGTGCTAGATTTCGGTCTCGCCGTGGCCCCGGAATCGGACCTGACTCGCTACACCGCGACCGGTCACACCCTGGGCACCCCGACCTATATGGCACCCGAACAGGTCGAGCAGCGCGAGGTGCTGCCGCAGACCGACCTGTACTCGCTGGGCCTGATCCTGCACGAGATGCTCACCGGCGATCGGGTGATGACCGGCAGCTCGGTATTCACAGTGTGGCAGAACCAGATTCACCTCCAGCCGCTGGATATCCGTCACGAGCGGCCGGAACTTCCCGTGGGGATGGCCAGGCTCATCATGAGCATGCTCGCCAAGTCCCCGGAGCAGCGGCCCGACAGCGCCGCCGCGGTGCACGCGGTGCTCTTGCGTCATGCGACCGACCTGGGAGAGCTACCCGAGGTCAACGACAACCACAGTCCCACGCGCATGTACGCGCAAGCGGTCGGGTCATCGGTGTCCGCCCGCACCGCACAGACCTTGGTAACGCCCACCCAGCGAATCGCCACGCCCGTTGCGCCCCAGTTCGATTCGGGCGCACCGATCGATTTCAGCCGGGGAGATCTCCGACGAGCCGTGGATCGGGCGCGTGATCTGGCCGACGATTCCCGATACCAACCGGCCATCCACCAATTGCAGACGGTGGTCGAGGCGGCGGTACCGCTGCTGGGCTCGCGCGACGCCGATGTGGTCGAGGCCCGCATGAAGCTGGCCGACATGCGCTTCGAACACGCCGACTATGTGGGAGCAGCCGAGCTGTATCGCACCCTGATCGACGATCTCACCGCTGAGCGCGGCCCCTACGACGATCGGGTCATGTACTGCCAGCGGCAGCTGGCCACCTGTGATGTGCACACCGGTGATGTTCGTAACGCTTTGACCCGGCTCAAGCGACTGCGTTCTCAGATGGCGGTTCGGTACGGCGAACAGGATCGCCGGGTCATCGAGTTGGCCGAGCAGATCAGCCGGACGCGGCTCGGATAGCAGGTCCGAATCGCGGGTTCCGGGCGATTGGCGCAGGCCAGCCCTGGTAGCGGCGACCGCGCTGCCACCCGTGGATCTGTTCGCCGGGTGGTGCACTGCCGAACAGCAAGCGGCGCAGCGTCGTCAGGGCTTCGCACACTATGACGGTGATCCAGCCGCCGCGCGCATCGCCCAGCTGAGCATGCGCGAGCGCCAGGAGGCGACCCCTCTGCTGACCGAGGCCGCCGACCGGGCCCGGGAGCTGGGCCGACGGTCCGAACCCTGGGCGATCGCCGCGCTGACGGATGTCCACCTCGGTCAGATCTTCGAATGGCAGTCGCGGGCAACGGCCATGGCGGATCTGCTCGGCCATGCGACCGAGCTGCTTACTGCGCTCGGCTACACGATGGTCGAGGTGACCGCCCAAGACCCGGCTCATCGAGTTGCTGTCGGAGCGGGCCCGCCGCGGCGTCACCGAGATATCGGTGCCGAGGCGGGAACGCGCTACTGGCTGGAGGTCGCCGGGCTCCTCAGATGGCGGATGAGTTACTGCCCGAATCTCGCTGTCCTGCACCGATATACCACGACCTGCGGCCGCCGGATCCACTGCTCGCCTTCTCGGTAACCTGCGAGGTCGGTGGAGGCGATGATGAGGTGTTTCGTGGGGTCGTCGGTGAGAATGTGGTCGACCGCCTCATGGTGTTCACTATCGAATGGGAGCCCATCGGGAATGACCGTATCGATGCCCGCCGACTCCAATGCCGAAGCCATACGATCCCACAGGGCTTGGTTGTGGCCGCGGACCAGGCGGGCGTCCAAGGCAGCGGAAGCGGCGCGCCCCACGCCATCCCGAAACTGCTGAATCGCTTTACCCAGTTCCTGCGGCACGGTATCGCGATTGCGCTCGATGATGTTGATAACCTGCGCCTCGAGGTCGCGCCGCTGCTGATTGACAGTGGAGCGGTGCTGGAAGACGGCGCGACCGATTGTGGTGAATGCCGCCATCCCCGCTGTCCAGGCTATGTCGAACATGGCCAGCACGGCCTGTAGCACGGCGCCCGGGTTTTTGGCACCGGCATTGTTGGGGTCCCCGTTGCCCAGAATATTGGCCAGCCACCCACCCTGCTCGTCCCCTATTCGCGGAGTCTGGAGCGCGACGGCCGCATCCGGACCGATCGAGGGGCTGATCCACGGACTATTGGTGTCGAACACCGGTACCCCGGAACTGTCGGCGGCGAAGCGGAGTTCGGCGTCGGTGACGGTGACACCGAAGTTGGCGAACAGCCGCTGAGGTGCCGGAACTTCTTCGGACAGTGCCCCAAAGTAGGATTTGGGTAACTGAACGGAGTTGTTTGTGGCACAGAAGAAGTCGCGTCAGTTCAGCCCGGAGTTCCGGGAAACAGCGGCTCGCGAGGTGGTCGAGAAGTCTCGGCCGGTCGCCGACGTCGCGCGCGATTGCGGGGTGACAGATCAGACGATCCGGAACTGGGTGAAACAGTTCCAGCGAACGAACTCCGCGGCGGACACAGGCTTGTCGTTGCCCGAGCGTGCCCGGTTGAAGGAATTGGAGCGTCGGGTCCGGGAGCTGGAAGAGGAGAACCGCTTCCTGGGAAAATCGGTGGCCTTCTTCGCGAAGAAGCACCGGTAACGGTCAAATACGCGTTCATCGCGGCCGAAGAAGGCAATCATTCCGTGGCCGACATGTGCCGATGGGCGGAAGTATCTCGCTCGGGATTCTATGACTGGCGCAACCGGAAACCATCGGCCACCGCACGGTGGCGGGAAATCCTGCAAGCCGAAGTCCGGTTCTGCTTCGATCATTCCGACGGCACTTACGGCTACTGCCGAGTCCACGCCCAGCTCGCCCGCTGGGGCACCCGCGTCGATCCGGAAACCGTCCGGAAAATCATGCGTGAGCTGGGCTTGGTGCCGTGCCAGCCCCGCCCGTTCCGGCCGGTCACCACCGTCGCCGGCGATGCCGCCGACCTGCCCGATCTGGTAGCACGCGACTTCACCGCCGAGGCACCCGGCCGCAAACTCGTCGGTGACATCACCTACATCCGAACCTGGGAAGGATGGCTGTACTTGGCCACCGTGCTCGACTGCTATTCGAAGAAGGTCGTCGGGTATGCGATGGCGGACCACATGCGCACCGAATTGGTCACCGAGGCACTACGAATGGCCGCACGGAACCTGCCCATCGTGGGCGAGGATGCAATTTTCCACAGCGACCGCGGCGGCCTGAGCAATACCTCTCCGCCGAATTCGCGGCCACCGCAAAAGAACTCGGCATCTTGCGTTCGGTGGGCCGCACCGGGACCTGTTATGACAACGCGTGGGCGGAATCTTTCAACGGCACCCTGAAGAACGAGCGAGTGAATCGGACACAATACCCGACCCGAGAGCATGCACGAAAGGACGTCACCCGCTATATCGAGTTGCGGTACAACCAGATTCGACTCCACTCGGGAATTGACTATCGCACACCGAACGAAGTAGAGTCCGAGTGGTTCCAGCGGAATCGCGCAGCTTGAGATAACCAAAATCTCGCTGTCCGAGAAACTTCCGGCCCCTCAGTTCGTGGCTTCCTGTCGCAACAGGGCCAAGGTCGGGTCCTCTGTGGCGACCCGTTCGGCGATGTCGGCAACCCGCTGCCGGTCCTCGGCCAGCCGGTCGACGGTCGCGAGTGCGGTCCGGAATTCGGTCACGGCATCTTCCCAGGATGTGGGGCTCGGCTGCCCTGCCTGCTCGACGAGATCCTTCAAGATCCTGTGCAGCCCAACAAGTTCCGTCCCGTCTTTCGGCTCGCTGACGGATCGGCCGCGATAGCCTCGCCAGAACCGCTTGGCGAAATCGGACCTGTTGCTGCGCCGCCCCAATCGGGCTGCGATCGCCCCCGAACAGGGCTCACCGGATACCAGCGTCGCCGGGACGGAGAAGTAGTCGGCGTCGGGGAACGAGTCGGCGTCGATGGCCTTGACCGACGGCACCTCCATCGTGATGTTCTCCACCGCACCGTTGTTCGACGAGGCGACGACCATCTCGAAGCCGGTCAACTCGGGAATCAGGGGGACGAGAGTGCGGGTCCATGGGCCGTCCGCGCACGTCCAGCGCAAGGCGGCGGAATCCGGCTGGAAGGCCGCACGCGGATTCGGCAATTCCGCCAATCGCGACGCGCGCTGCACCACCACCGCCGCGATGAGATCGCGCAGCATCGTCGTCTTGCCGGTCCCCGGCGGGCCGTTGACCGCGTAGATACCGCGGCCGTCGGGGCCGCCCAGTTCCATGAGGATGCGATTCACGGCGAACTGCTGGCTGAGGGTGAGCGGGTGCTTCGGGTGTGTGGGCCACCGGCCCGGTGGCGTCGACCGCGGTGTCAAAGACCGCAGCATCTCCTCCGGTCGCCGGCGCAGGTCGATCCGGGCGTCAGGATCGATCGACGCCTCCGACCGCAGGTAGGCAGCGAGGGCGGGACCAGCATTCCCCGCGGCCAGCTCGTTGGCCACCTTCTCCAGGTCCTTCGCGTAGAAGCTGTTGATGATCTCGTCGCTGGAGATGTCATCGGCATTCGCGACGGGAACCTGCTGAGACTTCACCCAGATCTGGGTAGGCGTCAGAATGTCGTCGACGCCGAGCTCCTCGGCGACCCATCGGGTGATCGCCGAAAGATCCTCGACGGTCAAGACTTTGGTGCCCAATTGCTTCGAGTCCGAATCCTCCTCGGAGTCCTCGCTGGAATCGTCGTCGTTCGACTTGCTCTGTTTCGCACGGTTTTCGATCGCCTGCGTGGCGTCCTTGGTCACGGACTCGGTCAGCTTCTCGGCGACCTTCGCCGCGACGGGACCGATCTTGCCTTCGACCACCGTGGCGACCAGGCCCGATACCGAAGACAAGCCGCCGGTCACCAAGTCGAGCGCCACCCGAGTCGTGACGCCGGCGATGGCCCGCAACGCTCGCCTTCCGCCGGACTCCACGGTGCCGGATTCGTCGATAGGCACTCGCCCGTCACCGATTTCGAACAGCATGGCCAGGATGTCCTTGCTCTGCTCCTCGAATCCTTCGAGCCATTCATCGCTGCCGGGACCGGGCGGCCGCACGGTTCTGCCCAGCGCCCACGCGCACGAGGAAACCGCGACACCTTCGCGGTACAGGCGGCCGTTCTCGTCGAGGGTCAGACTCAGCAACGCGCTCTGCCCGTTGATTCGGCCGCCGTGGTCGGGATCGGGCTCAGGGGCGGGCAGCACGCTCTGGAGAACGTCCCGGATCTTCGCGATGTCGAAGATCCCCGCGTACACCGTGTACCGCCACACGTACTGTTCGTTGATCGGCTTGACCGGTGCTTCCCAAGGCAGCTTGCGGCCCTTGCTGATTCGCTCGACTTTGGCCGACTTGTTCTTCGGCGAGTCCACATTCTGCGGACTGAAGTACTCCACCGCACGCCAGAACCGGACGATCCTGGCGGGCTCCGAATCGGCGCCGTTGCTTCCCATTCCAACACCCTCGTCATCAAAGCCATTGCGGCACTGGATAACACAATAGTGATCGCAAAGAACTCACACATCGATCTTGGTCGAGACGGCGTCGGAACCTGGCTACGGTAGTGCGGCCAGATCGTTCAGGGCAGCTACGACCACATTCCAGGCGATGCGGACGAGGTCGTCCTCCGGGCGGTATAGCTCCTTCCATTGCTTCTTGGGATGCACGAGGTTTCGGTGGTTGCGGAGGACGTCGGCGTAGTCGGCTACGTCGCGGCCGATCCATTCCTCATCGCGGGCTCGGGCAATGAGGGTTTGGAGGTGGTCGGTGGGTTGTTTGCCGGTGTCGGTGTGGTTGACGGCTACGTCGTACAGGACGCCTTCGAGGACGCTGCCGAGGAGGATGATGGCGGCGGTGGGGGCGCCGGAGTGCCAGCAGGTGTAGGCCTCGTCGAGGCGGTCGCGGAGTTGGCCGGCGAAGACGGTGTCGGTGACTATGTCGGAGATGTTGGCGGTCAGTTCGGCTGGGGCTTTCGAGGCGAGACGGGAAGTCTCGGCGGAGCGTTCGACGAGGCGGGGGCGGCCGCGCTCCTCGATGATCTGGAGGTCTTCCATGGCCAGTAGGGAGTCCAGTTCCACGGTGACGGCGGCGTACGCCTCGTCGTTGTCGATGTATTCGCGTCGGTCGGCCAAGCGCAGCAGGACTTTTCGGAGGCTCTCCGGATCGTCGCTGACTTCGTTCAGGCGTTCCATCGTCCAGTCTTTGCGATAGCCCTCGTACGCCGGAACATTGGGGAGCCCGGCCGACTTGAAGAACCGCTCGAGCTCTTTGGCCGTTCGATAGTTCGGGTCTCCGTCTTCGCCGCAGATGAGGATAGCGAGGTGTTCGAGTACTCGCTCGTCGAGTTGCACCGTGGGCTCGGTCATGACTGCGTCCCTTCCTCGTCGGATTCGTCTTCGTCGGCGAGAGCGGAGGGCTGCCAGGGCTGCCGACTGGCGCCGTCGATGGCTCCCGGCGCGATTCCCTTGTCCTCCAGTGCTTTCCAGACCGGGATCATCGCCCGGTCAGGGTCGAATTCGAACTCGCTTTCCCTGATCCGAATCGTGGTCCAGCCCATCCTGAACAGTTCGCGATCTCGCCGGGCGTCGTTCGCCTGTGCGGTCACGTCGGTGTGCCAGTAGTGGCCGTCGCATTCGACCGCGATCCGTCCGTCGTTGCCGACGACCACGAGATCCAGCCTTCGCGAACCGACGGGGTACTGGGCGACGACGTGGTATCCGCGGGATCGGAGAATGCGGAAAACCCGTTGCTCGAAGAGTGATTCGAACGGTGGCGTGCGCTTCGACTCGGATACCTCGTCGACCGATTTGGAGTCTCCGAACACCGATGGCGGATCGAGCATGTAGCCGAGCAGAGACGCCCGCAGGCAGCCCGGCCGCAGTTGATCCATCCCGACCGAGGTGAACAGCCACAGCTGGTCTTTGGCGCGGGTGGCGGCGACGTTGTATGCCTGCCGGTAGATCTCGGAGGAGATCATTCGAGGCGAGTCGGTGACGACCATCGACAGGAAGATGACGTCACGTTCATCGCCCTGGAAGTTCGGTGCGGTGCCGACCCGGATCTCGCGTGTCTCGCGAACCTCCGGAGAAATCGATTCGTTGATGAGGTTCTCGAGCAGTTGGATATGGAACTTCATGCTCTGCAGGACGACGATGCCGAAGGTCTTGCCGTCGTAGGCGGGATCGTCGAGGCACCGCACAAGCGTCTCGACGAGCAGCTTGGCTTCGATCGGATTGCGCCGCCGGATATCCCGACCTTCGGTGTGGCCGCCCTCGACCCTCGTGACGCGCAGTGGCGGCAACGCGTCGTGTCGTCGCTCCCGCAGCGCGATCAGCCCGCCCCGCCCCGACCCGTCGTCATAGAACTGCCTCGACGACCAGTTGATGATCTCGGGGACACAGCGGAAATGCTCGCGCAACCGCACCAGCGCGTCCTTGCCCGAACGAGCCGACAACACCTCGTAAAGGTTCGACCGCGAAGTCAGGAGCCTGCGGATATCCTCATCGACCTCCGCGAGATGCTCATCATTGCGTGCGAACACCTGATCCAGCAGGCCGAGAGTGCTCGTACCCGGCGTGCATTGCTTGTCGTCGCCGACGACGATCACGCGAGGAGCCATCCACAGCAGATAAAGATGCTCGATGCCGACCTGGCTCGCCTCGTCCACGATCACGACGTCGAATCGATTGTGATCGGCCTCGATGTTGTCCAGCAGGTTGGGGAGCGGAACAACCCAGGTGGGCACCGCATCCTGCGCCTTGGTCATCGCGGCGCGTGCTGCCCTCCGGAATTCCCTGGTCTTGCGACCGCTGCCGGCGCCGATCTTCGACATATGAGTTCGGTAGGCGTTGAGAGCCCGCTGCTGATCATCGGTCAGTCTGCGCAGGCATGCGGCCTGGGCTTCGACCGCGACCAGGCTCGCCGACAGTAGCTTGATTTCGGCCTCGTTGGCTTCGTACTCGTCGAGAAGTTCGTGTTCGTGCTCGGCGGTCCGGCTTCGGCCGACGAATTGCTGTGCCTTCGACCATGCCCACGCCGCCGCGATGTCTCGGTCTTCCCATTCCGAGTCCGTGTAGGTCGTGTGCAGCAGGGTCAGCAGCCTGGGATGCGTCCCCGTGAGCGTCTGCTCGAGCTGATACGCGCGCTGCTCCCGAATCTGCTGGGTCCGCACTGCGTCGAGTGATCCGAGTGCCTGGGCGTATCGCTCTACATCGCGTCGGGCGACGGCCTCGACCGCATGCGTCAGCTCGATGCACGAGTTCGGTGTCGAAGCCAGGGCGGTGATATCGGCTCGGACTTGTTCGATCCGGCGTTTCGCACGCGTCAGCTGTGCGTGCTTCTCGGCGCCGGGAACAGCCTGCAAGACCGTACGAATCGAGGCGATGTCATACAGCGGCAGTGGAATCGAGTATCTGCCGAGGACTTCCGCGATTCGATCGCGCGCCTGATGGATTTCGCCGATCGCCGCGAGCATGCGCGCGTGCTCGGCGAGCTCCTGCAATATCTGGTTGGTGCGGGCGGCGAACTGTACTCCGGCCACCACCGGGATTCCGGACTCGAACCAGCTGCGGCTCAGCTGTATCGCGGAAATCTCGGCCTGCACCATGTCCAATGCGGCTTGCAGGGTTTCCGGCGAGTCGGGCGCTCTGCCGTCGACCACGACCCAATCGAGGAAGGGCTGTCCCTCCTTCTGCTCCTTGGATGCGAAGCGTGCCTTGAGCTTTCCGCCGCCTTTCAGAAAGTCCAGCAGTACTGCACCGCCGTGCGAACAGGCGCGAGCCGCACCGAGATACTGATAGGTGATGGGTGCACGAAGCTCGATCACGAAGCCTGCACCGCTGATGGCGTTGAGCGCGGACAGCATTCGAGCCGGCTCGTTCATCTTCTGCAGCGGACCGGTCCACATCCCGGCATTCCGGCCACCCAGCCGATCATCGACCGCCCGCGCCACCCACTGGTGCCCGGGTGATATCTGCCCGGCCAACCCATAGCGGTGCAACAGCTCCCACATGCTGTTGGCGGCTATACGCAGGTGCGACAGATCATCATCGGTGAGCCGTCCGAGCAATGCGGCGGACTCATCGAGCTCGCTCTCGACGTCGGTCGCCGATTCCCGCTCGGCCGAGACGAGATTCGCGATCTCGGCAGGACTGGGCAGCTCGCCGACTGACGGCAGCGTCTGGTCGGCGTGCACCCTGCGATCAGGCAGGAGACCATCGAGAAGCAGGCAACGCAATTCGGCCCATTCCGCGGGTGACAGCGAGGGGCGATCGTCTGCTGCCGCTGGCACGGAAGGCATCCAATCATGCCTTGCCGCAGTGACTTTCACCTCATGCACGATCTCGGACAAAGTTCCGCGATAAAGATCTCCGCAGCCGGCGATAACCGGCTCGTACACCTTCGACTCGCCGGAGCGGAGATCGCTGATCCGGGCATTCAACACGACATTGCGGGCCTTGCGTTCGGTTCGCTTGTCGGACAGCCGCCGGGCCTCCGTGGTCAGGGCGGCCGCGTCGGTGGAGGCGATGGCGGTGGACAGCGTGTCGAGTCCCTGCTGCAACTCGATCGACGCGTCCTTGCTGCCGCCCGTGAGGAGGACGCACAGATGCCTGAGCTCGGCTGGAATCTTGTCGCGAAGGACTCGCAACGCCTGATCCTTCTGGCTCGTCACCAGCACCCGCTGCCCCTGCGCGAGCAGAGCCGAGATCAGGTTGGCGATCGTGTGGGTCTTCCCGGTGCCGGGCGGGCCCTGGACGACGACGCCGATCTCGGGGCGGAGCAGATCCAGCACACGCAACTGCTCGTCATTGGTATCGAGCGGGAACAGCGGGTCGTGTCCGAGGACGTCGCCCCGCACGGCACCCTGCTGGTCGAGCCAGCGCTCGCGGTCGGCGCGTTCGGTTTCGACGACGATTTGCGCAAGGGCCACCGGAACCTCCGCGCCAGGTTGCCGCAGCGCTTCACCGATCCTGCGGTAAGCCTCGGCGACCCGCTCTTGGCTCCGTCGGCGCAGAATCAAGGCCGGTGCGGGTGCGAAGTGCGGGTTCGAGTCGAAATCCGTTGACTGGCTGCGGGTTTCCTCAAACTCAAATATCTCGTCGACGGCGAGTCCCAGCCATTGGCGCAGGCCGTCGATCGTCCTCACCGTCAGAACGCACTCGTCGGCAGCTTGCAAGTCGTCCTTGACCGTCTTGCCCCGATCCTGGTGGTAAGCGGCCAGTCCTTCGAAGATCTCCCGGTCTTCCATCCGGCGTTTCCCGGGCCGACCGAGCCGTATCGTGCCGGTCCGGTCTAGTGTCGGCAGTACCTGCTCGGTGAGCAGATGTCGGCACCGGCCGTCGTCTCCGCCCTCCGCGGAAATGGTCACCAGGCCGATGGCTAGCACGAATTCATATTCGTCGTCTCGCTGCTCCATGGTCTTCGCAGCGGTTTCGAGCTTCTCGTACACTGTGCGGCGAGGGGCCAATCGCCGCTCTTCCTCGGCCCATGAGCGCCACACTCGCAACCAATCATCGAATGCGCGCTGGATCGGGGCGTCGGATTGTCCTGCAGAATCTGATGTTTCGGTATCGCGGCGAAGTCTGGGCTCCGGTCCGTCCGCCTTGGTGATCACCGAAGGCTCGACCTTGCCGGTCAACTCGCGGGGCAGCCTCGGCGGTGAATTCTTCGGTATCGGGTGAATCGTCAGCAGGAGATCATCTGTGTCGGGATCGAGGCCGATGCCGTGCGGGAAATCATCCGTCCACAGCAGCTCCTCGATCACCCCCGATCGGTCAGCCGTGATATCCCGCAATGGTTTTCGTGCCGACGAGTCGGTCAGATCCGAAAGGTAGTCGACGAGACCGATTGTGCTTCGCAGTGCCTTTGCTTCAAGTTCCCCTGGTGATGTCATATCCCTGCCTCCCGCTGGACATGTCGGAACTTCATTGTTTCGGCCCGGTTATGAAGGGGTCCACCACTTGATGAACTTGGGCCACGGAAACGGTGCTGAGCAGCACTCCGCGCCGGCCGGGGTCGACGGTTGCCGGTGCCGCGCCGCACAACTGCGTGGTGTCATCGTTGAGTGCATCGAATGGGAACGCTTCCCCGTCGAGATCGATGCTCGCGATAGAGCGTCCCGTACGAGCCTCATGGACGGTTATGTGGTACTTGCCATTTCGCAACGCCAGTCGTCGCGACCACCCGTCGGCTGCATTTGCGTTTGATACACAACTGACCTCCTTGACGAGGTCCCCGTCGCCGAGGCCGGAGACACAGGCGACCAGTTGCACCTCACCTACCCGTTTCGGTCGCCATGCGTCAGCGCTGGCGCCGCTGGCCGTCAGCTGTTCTCGGAGGTCATTGCCTGCGTACCGCACGGTGGAGGTCTCTATGAGGTGGACCGGGCGAGGTCCGGTTTCCGTCAAGGCGTGGGCTCGCGTTGTCCCGGCTGAATACGAACAGGTCGACCTGAGTGCGGAATCCAAGTTGGCTTCGCGTCGTGACTCGCCGTCACGGCCGATGTAGTACAGCACGGACAACGGAGCCATGCAGGTGAGCACCGTGATCAGGATGGTTCTCCGCGCAATCCGCCCGGCGCTGAGGGTTCGGGGCGGCTGGACGAGCAGGGGCGGGGCAGCCGTGAGATCACCCGAATTGGCCGCGTACCGTGATGCTCGGACGCACGTGCCCGCATCGACGGTCGCCAGAACGCCGTGGCCGGAACGACTTCCGATATAGAGGACGTTTCCGCGACCACTGTGGGATCCCCATCCTTCACCCATATACACCGCGGCCAAGGATCCCGGGCGGACCCTGGTCCACCAGAACCACGCGTCCCGCTGAAATGGTGAACCGCCGGTGCGCACCAATGCCTTGCTGCCGCGCCGGCCGACCTGGTAGACGCTATCGACGGCCACGATCGACGCACCGTTCGCGGCGGCGAACGATTGGAACGCCGCGAGCTCCTGAGCGGCTCGTGCGTCGCGTCGACTGCGGCGTCGTGCGATCCATCCCATCGTCGGCCGCGTCCTTCACCTGCCGTCGGGGGCATGCGGCAGCCCTGCCGCGAGCTCCACGCCGGGGCTGGAGCCTCGACCAGCCCTTTTCGGTATCTCTTGCGGGCTGAACATCTCGATTGCCTGCCAGAATCGCGGCAGCTGCCGTGTACTCTCGGGCCCACCCATCGCATCGTCCCCATTCGACGCCGATCACACTCAGGAGCTTTTCTACGGTACGGCACCGAGGCTGCGCGATCATGAGAAATCTTGGTATCGAACGGAATTGATGTGGGAGCTTTGTCGGTTATGTCGGTTTCTGTTCGACGGAGCTCGGTATCGAGTCCGATCGCTCGCCCGCAACTGTCCCGCGATGCATACAGTACCGGGCTGGCTATCCAATTCGCTTGTGCACGAGGGTGATTCGGCACGGATTGTCAGAATCGGGCGCTCGAGTCACAGTAGCATTGCGTTGTCTCAGAGCAGTTCAGGGAGACAACCATGGACGACGGACATCGTTGGGCACTCGAGACTTTCGGCGAGCACGGCCCGTGGATTCGGCGTGAGATCCGACGATCGGTCGAGGCCGAGCACGCGGCCTCGCAGCGTGCCCAGGAAGTGTCCGACCACCGGTCGACGCGAGTCTATGAGCAGTTCTACGACGGCATCGCCGAGCGCTTCGAACGGTTCGGCAATCTGCTCGGCGCACCGCTCGTACGGCCCGGCAAAGCTCCGTACCGGGTTCCGGTGGTCAACGGCGTAGCGCTGTTTCCATGGCGATTCTCGAGTGGGCCGGACGGGCGGATACAGACAACCCTTTTCGCGACCTCCGACGCACGGATCGCACTGACCGACCTTCACCCCGGTCCGGTGCAGGAAATGCTCGACCTCGGACTACCGGACCCCGAACTGAGCGACGAGGAACGAAGGTTTCTGGCAACTCTGCGTGCGGCGGAAAGCGATCCCGTGGTCACCAGCGGCTGGCTCGTCCTGGTTGCCATCTGTAGCTCGGTCAAGGGTCTGCATTCTCTCGAATGGGGCGCAGTCCGGTTGGTCGATGGCGGTCGCGTCGACTGGGACGGGTTTCACGAGAACCTGCTCGGCCCGCCGGTACTGGAAGCAAATTGATCGCATCGAGCTCTTCGACTACTCCAAGACATCCCGGGTGGGGTGCCGATGTCGACGCGAAGTACAAACGCTACGACTCGAAGACGGTGAGTGCGGCGGACGTGCACCAACTGCTCACCTACATTGCCGGGCACTCGCCGGGCGACTCACCCGTCGCAGCCGTCGTGCATCCCAGTCCAGGTGTGCATTCTCATCGGGCGTTGCGAATTTCAGGGAACGAACGAAATTTGGGAACCATCCATGTGCTCGGGATCGACACAGGGCGGAGCCGGCCGCAGCGATATGGCATGTCCGCGAAATTCTATGGCGCGATGCGGAGTAGCGTCCGGGCTCGGCGCGCTTCACGATAGAAGGGTCTCACATTGCTGTCCCGCGATTGCTGCCAGGCTTGACGATCAGAAGCTGATCCATTTCTTGCCTGCGGCATTTGTCGGCGAAATCTGTTGCGACTGACAGATCGGTGAGGAAGCGATCGTACGTGGATTGATCAGCGCCTAGTATTCTTCATAATCCACGAGGCCATTGCTCACGCGGATCGGCAGGTAGAATTTTCCGGAATCTTGCTCGGTTCCGAGAGAGAAACGGTGCTCTCGACTCACGTATGTATCTTCGAAATTCAATTCGCTCTCCCCCCTACTTGGTTTCGGTCACGTTGTAGTCGGTTCCGGGCTTCACGCCGCCGACGTCGACCATGGCCTCGTTTCCTCCGCTCGGCAGCTTACAGCCAGGAATCCGCTGGCTGTTGGCGTCGGCTTCATTGCCTGAAGGAATCCGTAACCTAGCGGTGTCGAGATGCCGGATGTCGGCGCGAACCAGGTTGTTGCTCTTCAGAAATCCGTCGGGTAGACCGAGCGCTTTCTCCATGGCTGCGGGGTTGCCCTTCATCGACGCCAGCAGGGCATCGGCCTCTGACTTCGGCATCACAAACGAAGTTCCGTCGACCTGGCCGATACCGTACTTGTTGTAGTTGCTCTCGACCATGAATCGAGTCGCGCCGTCCTTTTCGAACAGTGCGAGATGATCTTTAACGTAATCGGGAGGCAGGTAGGTTGTCGGATCCGAGCATGGCGAGCGCGAAGAGGGTGACCGTCACCGTCGCATCACCGGTCATCGGGGGTCCTCGGCTTCGCTGTCGGATGCCGACGGGAAGAGTGCGTCTGCGGGGACGAATTCCGGTGCGACCGAACGGTTTGCGGGGTCGCGGCGCGCTACGAACCAGATCAGTGGGCCCGTCAGGATCGTGACGGCGACGAGGTAGGCGATCAGGAACGGGATGCCGAGGATGCGTGGCTCGATGCGGTTGGCGACCACCGGGGCCAGGCAGTAGGGGACGCCGGGGAGGGACAACAGCAGGAGTGCGGGTCCTCGCTCGGCGAGCGGGGTGGCCGTGGGCGGCGCGGGTTCCGAGTTGGACGCGGGTCCTCCGGGTGGTCGCGGATCGCTGACTTTGCGAACTGTTCCACGACGGGGGCCGGGGCTCGGTTGCGGCGCGCGGCGGTCCCGGCCACACGATGATGCTGGGGCACGCGGTTGTCGAGGGCGGTGGGCAGGTTGTCCGATCCGGTCGGTCGGAACTGTTTGGGCGCGTGGGGGATTCGTGGCGGGTTCCGGGGAGGTTTGTCGGAGGGATGCTCTAACGTAGCCCGGTATCTGTTCGGCACGACCGTGGAGAGCTATGGCTGCCTCGTTCGACCTGCATTCCCTCGCGGTACTCGGTGCGGCCGGGGAGCGGTTGGTTATCTGGCATGTGAATGTGGGGGCCTCGCTGGGGGAGTCGCGGCTATCGGGCGCTTGGGTGCTGGAGGATTCCCGTGTGGATGAGATCCGCAGTCTCACGTCCGATTTCCCGGTCGTGTTGACCGGTGAAGGAGTCGAGGTCACCCGGGCGGGGGAGCCTGGGCCGGTTGAGTCGTCGGCGAAGGGGGTCGTGGTCTGCGGGACTGCCGGGACCATTGATGTCGGCACCACCGTCGAAACGGTCTGCGCTGAAATCGAATTCGTCGATGCGCGCTTCACCGAGCAGCAGGACGCGACCGGCGGAAAGCTCACCCGGCCGCAGTGGCCGGTGATCGTGTCGCCGGAGGAAGTCGCGCTGACGGACTCCCAGGTCGACGTGGTGGACGACCATATTCGGCCGGTGCTCACCCTTGCGCGAGGTCTCTCGGATCTCGCCGAAGCCTGGGCGGCCTTCGAGTCGTTGCGGCTGGCGCGGTCGTTTCTGGTGGAATTCGGTGGTCCCCTCGCGCGGCCGTTGCCGCTCGCGGTGCGGTGAGTATGGCGGGATTGTCGTTCGCCGCCATCGATGTCGAGACCGCTAATTCCGCGCGGGGCAGTATCTGCGCGGTCGGCGTCACCGTCGTGCAGGGCGGGCGTCGCGCGGAGGCCGAGTCGTGGCTGTGCCGCCCGCCCGCGGGGCTGGACTTCTTCAACTGGCACAACATTCGCGTGCACGGCATCACTGCGGCCATGGTCGCCGAGCAGCCGGAGTTCGCGCATCGCTGGCCGGAAATCGTGCGGCTGGTCGATGATCTGCCCGTCATCGCCCACAATGCCGGATTCGACAGTGGTGCCATCCGGGAAGCCTGCGGCCGCAGTGGAATTCGTGAACCAGGCTGGTCGTACAGTTGCAGCCTCGCCCTGGCCCGCCGCCACCTGGATCTGGACAGCTACCGTCTGCCGCACGTCGCCGCCGCCCTCGACATCGACTTCACCAACCACCACGACGCGGCCGCTGACGCCGCCGCGGCCGCCGACATCGTGATCGCGCTGGCCGCCCGCGCCGGGGTCGATTCACTGTCGGCGCTCGAACGCATGGTCGTCGAACGCCCGCTGCGGATCGAACCGGCATTGCGGACCGAACCGATACTGCGGGCCGAGTCGACGCTGGGGAGCGAGTCGGCAGTGCGGGCCTCCGGCGCGGGTGGTCGTACCGCACGAATATCGCAAGAGCGGTCGGGATCGTCCGAGCGTCCGCCACGCCGATCCTGGTTCGGCCGTGCGGAATTGGTACAGCCGGCCGTCACCGGCACCGACCCGGCTCACCCGCTCCACGGCGAGACCATCGTGTTCACAGGCGATCTCGCGGCCATGACCCGGCAGCAGGCATGGGACGCCATCGCCGCGTGCGGCGCCACCCCCGCCCGCAATATCACCCGCCGCACGACCTGCCTGGTCATCGGCGACGGCTTCCGCGGCACCGACCCCGCCGCGTTCACGACCACCAAAGCCGGCCGAGTCGTCGAGCTACAGGCGCGCGGTCAGCGCATCGACGTGCTGGACGAGACCGGCTTCCTGGCCCGCCTCGGCGCAATCGACAGGATGGAGCCGAGCAGCCTGGCGTGACGCGACGCCGAGTGGCCTCGCGTGATATGAGGCTGAGGGCCTGGCGTGACATGAGGCAGCCGCCCGCGCGAGTTCGCAGGGCGGGACCGATAAGCTGCTTCGGGTGACCGACGAGAAACTGCTGCAGGGACCCATCCACGCCGTCCATGTCGAGCTGGGCGCCAGCTTCGCTCCTTTCGGGGGGTGGGAGATGCCGGTTTCTTATGCGGGCACCGTGGGGGAGCACACGGCGGTGCGGACCACCGTCGGGCTGTTCGACGTCAGTCACCTCGGGAAGGCGACGGTCAAGGGGGTGGGGGCCGCGGAGTTCGTGAACTCGGCGCTGACCAATGACCTGAACCGGATTCGCCCGGGCAAGGCGCAGTACACGCTGTGCTGCACGCCCGAGGGCGGGGTCATCGACGATCTCATCGCCTACTACGTGAGCGATGACGAGATCTTCCTGGTGCCGAACGCCGCGAACACCGCGACCGTGGTCGCCGAGTTGCAGAAGGCCGCGCCCGAGGGCATCACCATCACCGATGAGCACCGCGGCTACGCCGTGTTCGCCGTGCAGGGCCCGCGCTCCGCGGAGGTGCTGGCCAAGCTCGGCCTGCCCACCGACATGGAGTACATGGCCTACGCCGACGCCGAGTGGGACGGCCGCCCGATCCGGGTATGCCGCACCGGCTACACCGGCGAGCACGGCTACGAGCTGCTGCCGCGCTGGGAGGACGCCGAGGCCGTGTTCCGTGCGCTGGTCGCCGAGGTGCAGGCCGCCGGTGGTCAGGCCGCCGGGCTGGGCGCGCGCGACACGCTGCGCACCGAGATGGGCTATCCGCTGCACGGACACGAACTGTCCCTGGACATTTCGCCGCTGCAGGCCCGCACCGGCTGGGCCGTCGGCTGGAAGAAGCCGCAGTTCTGGGGCAAGTCGGCGCTGGAGGCCGAGAAGACCGCCGGTCCGCGCCGAATCCTGCTGGGCCTCCAGGCAATCGACAAGGGCGTGCTGCGTCAGGGCCAGACCGTGATGCGCGGTGACACCCAGGTCGGCGAAACCACCTCCGGCACTTTCTCTCCCAGCCTCAAGGTCGGCATCGCCCTCGCCCTCCTCGACACCGCCGCTGGCCTCGAGCCCGGCGACGAGGTCGAGGTCGACGTCCGCGGACGCCGCCTCCGCTGCGGGGTCATCCGCCCGCCCTTCGTCGAAACCCGCACGGCCTGACGAACACCCGTCACGAATTCTGCGCCGCGGCCGAGATCACCTCTCGCCCGCGGCGTTTTCGTACCTCGGCACGATGCTGATCTCGCGACCGCCACGGGAACGGCTGTGCAGGTCAGCGACGCTGGGGATACTCGGCGGCGCCGGGATGATGAGTGCTACAGGGACGGTGCCCGGCGCTGGGTTGGTGGCGGCCCGGGGATGGTGGTGGCGTTGGGATGGTCGGCAAGGTCGGATGATCGGATCATGCTCCCGCGCAGCGGGCTTCGCGTTTCTGCCGCGGTCGGTGGCCCGGCTCAGTTGCACCAGGTGCCGACGACCTGGTTGTCCTGTTTGCAGTCGGCGGGTTTCAGTCCGGCGGGGCGCAGGGTGTTGAACATTTGGCGGATCGTTTCGGTGGTGGTCGCGCCGTCCACGTTCTGGTCGGCGAAGACGACCATGACCACCGATTGGCCGTTGTTGCCCGCTACCGCGATGGTGTGTACGACCGCGGTGGCCGGGTGGGAGCAGTCGTAGGGGGCGGGGTTGGTGAGGGTCGCGGTCACGTGGGCGGCGGGTTTGCCTTGGACGGTGAGGGTTTCGACGGGGGACAGAGTGAAGGTGGCGTTGGGTCGGTCGTCGTTGGAGCCGCCGATGGTGGCCCAGTCGGTGGCGACGTCCTTGGCCGCGGCGGCGGTGTCGCCGAGCTTCGAGCCGGTCACGCCCGCCATGGCCTTCGTATGATGGCCGTCGCACGATTTCGGCTGTAGTTCCGCCGCACCGCTCATCACCACGCGGCTGTTGCCGCTCTCGAAGCCGATGATGGTGGTCGGGGTCGGCACCGTCCAGTCCTGGGGGACGTCGTAGACGGCGTTGCGGGAGATCGAATACGCCGTCTGCCAGCCCGGGGTGAGCGCCGCGATGGTGGCCTGCGGTGCGGCGGTCGTGGTGGTGGGCAGCGGCTTCGTGCGCGTCGCGGTGTCCTGCGGCCCGTATTGGTCTGCGGGAAGCGCGGTTCCGGTGACGGTGTGCGCGGGCGCCATCGCCGCGACCACCAGGATGACGACCAACCCCAGCACGCTGACCGTGATCAACGCGATCACCAGCGGCCGCTGCGGGCGGGGCGGCTTCGACATCGGGTAATCCGGATACACGAGGCCCACCCTATCCAGGCGACCTGATCCCAGCCGGGCACCGAGCCGTCCACACACGTCGAGCGGTGTCCGCCTGCGCACGTCAACGGGGGTAGTCCGCGCGCTTCGGCCGTGGCCCGTCCCGTGCAGGTCGGCCGAGGGCAGGCCCGCACCGGCGTGTCGGGGGCGGCGAATTAGACTCCAGGTCATGACACTTGCCGCGCAGTTCACCCGTGTCCCGCATCCCGCGCCGCTACCGGCGCAGCGGCGGCAGGAGATTCTCGCGGAGCCCGGGTTCGGGCGTTTCTTCACCGACCACATGGTGTCGATGGATTATGTGGACGGGCAGTGGACCAACGGCCGCGTGGAGCCCTACGGCCCGCTCTCGATGGACCCCGCCACCATGGTGTTTCACTACGGCCAGGCCATCTTCGAGGGTCTGAAGGCATACCGGCAGGCCGACGGCTCCATCGCCACCTTCCGGGTGGACGCCAATGCCGCGCGCTTTCGCCGCTCGGCCGCCCGCATGGCGATGGCGCAGCTACCCGAGGAGCTGTTCATCGAATCCATCCGCCAGCTGCTCGAGGTCGACGCCGACTGGGTGCCCGCCGCCGGCGGCGAGGACGCGCTGTACCTGCGCCCGTTCATGTTCTCCACCGAGGTCGGCCTGGGCGTGAAGCCCGCCGCCGCCTACAAGTACCTGCTGCTCGGCGGCCCCGCCGGCGCGTACTTCCCGCGCGGCCTGAAGCCGGTCAAGGTGTGGCTGTCCACCGAATACGTGCGCGCCGCCCCCGGCGGCACCGGCGAGGCCAAGGTCGCGGGCAACTACGCCGCCTCCCTGCTGGCCCAGCAGCAGGCCGCCGAGAAGGGCTGCGACCAGGTCGTCTGGCTCGATGCCTGCGAGCACCGCTACGTCGAGGAGATGGGCACCAACAACCTCTTCTTCGTGTTCGGTTCCGGCTCCGACGCCCGCCTGGTCACCCCCGAACTCTCCGGCTCCCTGCTCCCCGGCATCACCCGCGACTCCCTCATCACCCTCGCCGCCGACTCCGGCTACAAGGTCGAGGAACGCAAGATCTCCGTCGCCGAATGGCGCAAGGGCGTCGAAACCGGCGAAATCACCGAGGTTTTCGGCTGCGGCACCGCCGCCGTCGTCATCCCCGTCGGCTCGGTCCGCTCCGCCGAGGGCGAATTCACCATCGGCACCGGCGACCCCGGCGAGGTCACCATGGCCCTCCGCGACACCCTCACCGGCATCCAACGAGGCACCTTCGCCGACACCCACGGCTGGCTCCGCACCCTGGCCTGACCCCCGCCCGAACGAAACACGCCCGCCCCGAACGATTCCGGGGCGGGCGCGGCATCTCCCCACACCTCGATCGCGTCGGAATCACCCGACACCGCAGCCGCGTCGACCCGACTAGAAACCACTCGAACCGGGCATGGCAGGCCCGCGACCATCCCTCCCCGCCCCAAACCAGCCGCGCGAGATTCATTGAGTGGCACAAATTACTGGGCGAATCGGGCAAATCAACCCGAAAGTGTGCCACTCGGTGAAGCGGCTAGCTGGGCATGAACATGTGCCATTGGTCGAGGGTTTGGGGGCGCATGACGTAGTTGTGTTCTTTGATGTGGGTCAGGGAGGCGCTGGGCTCTTCTGAGTACCAGTGGCCTGGGTAGACGGTCGGGTTCGACTTCAGGTCGGCCTGGTAGCGGAGGCTGCGGAACATGGCGTCGGAGTCGCCGCCGGGGAAATCTGTGCGGCCGCAGCCGTCTACGAAGAGGGTGTCGCCTGCGATCAGGCGGTCCTCGAACAGGAAGCACTGGCTGCCGGGGGTGTGACCGGGGGTGTGCAGGAGTTCGATTTCGAAGGTGCCTACGGCGACCTTGTCACCGTGGGAATGGCCGGTCAGCTCGCTGGGGGCTATGCCGGTGACGTTCGCGACCCAGGGGAGTTCCTCGGCGTTTACGTGCACCGCGACGTCGGTCTTCTCGAGCAGTTCCTTCACACCGCGCAGGGTGAAGCCCATCATCGTGCCGCCGACGTGGTCGGGGTGGTGGTGGGTGGCCAGGACTCCGGTCAATCGCATTCCATCGCTCTCGGCGATGTCGACCAGCTGCCCGGCCTCGTAGGCGGGGTCGACGACCACGCATTCGCCGCTGTCACGATCCCCGATCAGGTAGGCGAAGTTGCGCATCTGGGTGGCGATCGGGTCGCCCACGGCCCAGTCGCGGCCGGAGAGCAGCTGGCGGAAGTACAAACGGTCGGAGGCCATGCCTCACAGCGTATTGCGCGCGATGTATTCCGCCGCACTCGGACCGGCGACAAGATTGCGGCAATGCCACCGGCGCAGTCCGGCTGTGCTACCACCACAACCGGCGATGCCGCACGGCCGCGCCGCTGCACCCCACGAAGGCGAAAGGCCGCCCGCCGAAGGGAATCGGCGGGCGGCCTCGGGCTGGATCGGGCCGGGGTGGCCTGGTCAGCGCAGGATCGGCTCGATTTCGGCGGCCGCCTCGGTGCCGTAGGCCTCGCGGAGGCGCTTCATGGCGACGTCATGGTCGAGGGTCCAGTCCTGGGGGCCAACGGTTTCCAGGACGAGGACCGCGACCAGGGAGCCGAGTTGGGCGGAGCGTTCCAGCGACAGGCCCGCGGACTGGCCGGTGAGGAAGCCCGCGCGGAAGCCGTCGCCGACGCCGGTCGGGTCGACCTTGGCGATATCGGGGACGACGTCGACGTGCAGTTCGGCACCGTCGCGGTCGACGACCTTGGCGCCCTTGGAGCCGAGGGTGGTGACGCGAATGCCGACGCGCTCACCGATTTCCGCCTCCGACAGGCCGGTCTTCTGGAGCAGGATGCCCCACTCGTACTCGTTGGTGAACAGGTAGTCCGCGCCGTCGATGAGGCGGACGATGGTCTCACCGTCGACCAGGGCCAGCTGTTGGGAAGGGTCGGCGGCGAAGGGGATTCCGGCGGCGCGGCACTGATCGGTGTGGCGCAGCATGGCTTCCGGGTCGTCGGCGCCGATGAGCACCAGTTCGAGCTCGCGGCCCAGCTCGTTGATGTCGATGTCGCGGGCCTCGCTCATCGCGCCGGGGTAGAAGGACGCGATCTGGGCCATGGACTCGTCGGTGGTGCAGACGAAGCGGGCGGTGTGGGCCTCGGTGGACACGCGCACGGCCGAGCAGTCGACGCCGTTGTCCTCCAACCACTTCCGGTACTCGCCCCAGTCCGCGCCGACCGCGCCGACCAGCAGCGGGGTGCGGCCGAGCACGCCCATGGCGTAGCTGATATTGCCCGCGACTCCGCCCTTTCGGATGACCAGATCGTCGACGAGGAAGCTGAGCGAGACGTGCTGCAACTGATCTGCCAGGAGCACATCGGAGAATTTGCCCGGGAAGCGCATGAGGTGGTCGGTCGCGATGGACGCGGACACGGCGATGGTCACGGGGTCGATCCTTTGGTGACGAGCGCTGCGCACACCTGTCTGCGGGACGCCAACGCGGGGCCGGTGGGTGGGGGCGGCGAGCCGAAACGGGCTCGCACCAATGAAAATAACACTGTCCGAGACGCATTAACGCCACTCGCGGCCGGTTTCGGTGGTTCGTCCGGCGAAAACTCTTCGTGTGGCGGGGTCCGGACACACACCAGCGCGGAACATCTCAGTGGATGTTCCGCGCTGGTGCGGGTTACCTCAGTTGAAGCTGTCGCCGCAGGCGCAGGAGCCGGTGGCGTTGGGGTTGTCGATGGTGAAACCCTGCTTCTCGATGGTGTCGACGAAGTCGATCGAGGCGCCCTGCACGTAGGGGGCGCTCATGCGGTCGACCGCGAGCTTCACGCCGCCGAACTCCACGACCAGGTCGCCGTCGAGGCTGCGGTCGTCGAAGAAGAGCTGGTAGCGCAGGCCCGCGCAGCCACCGGGCTGGACGGCGATACGAAGGGCGAGATCGTCGCGGCCTTCCTGATCCAGCAGCGCCTTCGCCTTGGAGGCGGCGGCGTCGGTCAGAGTCACACCGTGAGTGGTGGTCTCGTTCTGCACAGTCATGAACTCTCCTATGGGGACCTTGTTTCAACCCGTGACGGCGTACCGCTCGATGCCTGTCAACGCCGGTCGGCGGGCGACTATTCCCCATCCTACGCGGCGCGTATTCTCCGGAAGCCCCAGGTTGTGGAGTCGCTGACAGATAGCTGATGAGGTGTGCGACACAACAATCAGGCGGACCAGGATTTTCCGGGAGGCATGCCATCGAATAGCCTGGTCGGCGTGAAGTTCCTGCGCCGTGGCGAGTCCACCCCCACCTCCGACAGCTCCAGCACCGACGCCGGTGCCGTGGTGGAGGACAAGACCGTCACCCTGGGTAAGGGCCGCCCGACCCCCAAGCGACGCGAGGCCGAGGCCCGCAAGCGCGGTCCGGTGGCGCCCGCGCCGAAGACCGCCAAGGAGGCCCGCGCCCGCCGCAAGGCGCTGCGCGGTTCCAAGGCCGAGCGCAAGGCCGATTCGGCCCAGCGTCGCGCCGATGTGCAGGATCGCCGCGCCCGCATGCTCGCGGGCGATGAGCAGTACCTGCTCCCGCGCGACAAGGGCCCGGTCAAGAGCTACGTGCGCGACATCGTGGACGCGCGCCGCAATCTGCTCGGGCTGTTCATGCCGCTGGCGCTGGTGCTGATCCTGAGCATGATCCTGTCCCCGGCGCTGCAGGCGATCGTGACGCTGGCCATGCTGGTGATGATGCTGTTCATGATCATCGAGGGCGTCGTCCTCGGGCGCATCGTGAACAAGCGGGTCCGGGAGCGCTTCCCGGATGCCGCCGATTCCTCGTTCTCGCTGGGCTGGTACGCGTTCGTGCGCGCCTCGCAGGTGCGCCGGATGCGCGCGCCCAAGCCGAAGGTGAGCGCGGGCGACGCGGTCTAGTCGGCCGGGCATCCGCCACCGTCGGCGCTGACGGCTCGGATGCTCCCGGTTCGGCCGGATTCGCTGTCCGGATATCTTTGCCTGACGGGCGGATTCGGGCCTCTGTCGAGGGGCCTCGAACCGCCCGTCAGGCGTGTTCGCGGTAGCTGCGCAGGGCCAGGATCTCGAGGGACGCGCGGTCGCGGTCGCGGTCGATGACATTCGTGGAACCGGCCAATTCCCAGCTGGTTTCGCGGTGGAAGGGGACGGTTCGGCCGACCGCGGCCAGCAGGGTGACGAATCGACGGAACATGGTGACTGCTTCGGTGGTGCCGGTCGTGGTGTGGAAGCGGCCGGGGGTGATGGCGGTCATGCGCGGGCCTCGCCTTCATCGATGGGGTCGGTGGGGTCTCCGGCCATGAGGCCGAAGGTCAGGGTGCCGAGCACCGCCATGGCGGTTCCGGCTGCGACGATTGCGGACAGTGCGTACATGGCAGTAAGTTTTCTCTAGAGAAGATGCCGCCAACAGTGGCTGTTCTGACATAGTTCGCAAATATTCGGCCAGATGGGATCGGAACATGCTCTCGAAGGTCGCCGTGGTACTCAACGACAATCTCGCCATGTTCGAATTCGGCGTGGTCTGCGAGGTTTTCGGCCTCGACCGGACCGCCGACGGACTGCCCGCCTTCGACTTCCGGGTCTGCGGGGTGACACCCGGGAAACCGTTGAAGGCCAGCTCACCGGGCCTTCAGGTGACGCCGGATTACGGGCTGGAGGCGCTGCGCGGCGCCGATCTGGTTGCCATCCCGGCCTTCCCGATCTATGCCGACCAGCCCATCGACCCGCGGATGATCGAAGCGGTCCAGGATGCGGCGCGGGCGGGAGCCACCGTGCTCACGGTGTGCTCGGGGGCCTTCCTGGCAAGGGAGGCCGGGCTGCTCGACGGGCGCAAATGCACCACCCACTGGCGCTATGTCGACCTGCTGGCGGAGAAATTCCCGCAGGCCACCGTCGATCCCGATGTCCTGTTCGTGGACGAGGGCAACCTCATCACCAGCGCGGGCACCGCGGCGGGCATCGACGCCTGCCTGCACCTGGTGCGCCGCGAACTGGGCAGCAGCGTGGCCAATGCCATCGCCCGGCGCATGGTGGTGCCGCCGCAGCGTGACGGCGGGCAGCGGCAGTTCATCGAGCGGCCCGTGGTGGATTGCAGTTCCGAGGGGCTCAGCGACACCCTGCACTGGATGGGCGAGCATCTCGAGGTTCCGCACACGGTCGAATCCCTGGCCGCCCGCAGTTCCATGTCCACCCGCACCTTCGCGCGCCGCTTCGCCGCCGAGACCGGGACGACGCCGGTGAAATGGCTGACCGGGCAGCGGGTGCTGCTGGCCAAGCAGCTGCTCGAGGACACCGACATGGATCTCGAATCCCTGGCGCACCGTTGCGGATTCGGCTCGGGGGCGCTGCTGCGGCATCACTTCCAGCGGGTGGTGGGGATCGCGCCGGTCGAATACCGCAGGCGGTTCGGGGTGCGGGTGCCCTCGGCGTAGCGGGCGTCGGCTCGGGTTCGGCGGCGACGGGATCGGTGGTGCCGAGAGATCCGTGCCCCCGAAACCGTGGTGCCGAAATCCGTACCGCCCCATTACGATGCGCAGTCGTGCGTTGGGGAGTGATGATCGCGGCGGTGCCGCTGGTGCTGCTGGTGGCCGGGACGACGGCGGGGTGCAAGGATCCGCGCAATCCGTCGGGGGAATGCATTGTGGGCAGTGCGACGACCAACCACGACAAGCTGGTCTCCTGCTCGAAGCCGCACGACGGGAAGATCGTGGCGAGCGTGAATCACGAGTCGGAGTGTCCGCAGGGTACCGACTGGTCGTATGCCGCCAAGGACCTGAAGGTCATGTGCGTGCACAACGAGAAGGGCTGAGGGTCCGCGGGGCCGTCGCGGCCGATGACCGTGCCTGATCGGCCGGAGGACCCGTGCAATTGATACCGTGCTGACGTGTCGCACACTGCTCAGACAACCGATCGGCCGCTGCGGACCCTGGTGCTCGGTGGCGCCCGGTCCGGCAAGTCGGCTTTCGCCGAACAGTTGGTCGCGTCGGAGGCGGTGCGGTATGTGGCCACCGCGGTGGTCGATCCCGCCGACGCCGACTTCGCCGAACGCATTGCGGCGCATCGGGCCCGGCGGCCCGCGGCCTGGACGATCGTGGAGGGCGACCCGGTCGCCGCGCTGTCCGACGCCACCCCCGTCACCCTGGTCGACGATCTGGGCACCTGGCTGACCGCGCGGCTCGACGCCCGCGCCGCCTGGGAGTCGCCGCGCGGCATCGTCGGCCCGGACATCGACGCACTCGTCGCCGCCGTCGCCGGATACGGCGAGCGTCTCATCATCGTGAGCCCCGAGGTCGGGTTGGGCGTCATCCCCGCCACCGCCTCCGGTCGCCTCTTCCGTGACGAGATCGGCACCCTGAACCAGCGCCTCGCCGAGGTCTGCGACGAGGTCTTCCTGGTGGTCGCCGGTCAGGCCCTCCAGGTCAAGCCGGACCGCGCCATCGCGTCCGCCGCCGCTCTCTCCGACGCCGCCACGTCGCCGGTCGCCGTGGCCACTTCGACCCATTCGGCGGCCAGCGCAGCGGATCGGGTTGTGGCGCAGGCAGGCTCGACCGCCGCCGCGACCTCGGTGACTGGGGAGGCCGCCGGCGATTCGGGGATCGCGACGGGCGGCGCCGACGCCGGTGCGGAGCTCGGCATGACCGGGGCGATGACGGCCGCGGCGTCGGGTGCGGCCTCGGCGGATGTGGCCGGTGGTGCGGGCGTTGAGGATTCGACTGCCGATGCCGCCGGAGCGGCGTCGGACGCCTCGGCCGTGGCGGTGGACGGGCCGCGACTGAGCAAGCCGGTGCGGATTTCGTTCGGGCCGGTGGCGGGGCCGGATGCCGCGGTGCGGGCGGCCGCCGAGGAGCGGCAGTCGCAGTTGACGAAGCCCGCGGGGGCGTTGGGGCGGCTGGAGAAGCTGGCCAATTGGGTGGCGGCCTGCCAGGGGGTGTGTCCGCCCAAGCAGTTCGAGCGGGCCCGGGTGGTGGTGTTCGCGGCCGATCACGGGGTGGCGCAGCACGGGGTGTCGGCCTATCCCAGCGAGGTGACCGCGCAGATGGTCGCCAACTTCCTGCACGGCGGTGCCGCGGTGAATGTGCTGGCGCGCTTGGCCGATGCGAGTGTGCGGGTGGAGGACATCGCGGTGGCGGGGGAGACCGCGCCCGAGATCTCACGGCACAAGGTGCGGCGCTCCAGCGGATCCATCGATCGCGAGGACGCGCTGTCCGAGGCCGAGGTGCAGGCGGCGCTGGCGGCCGGTGCGAGCATCGCAGACGAGGAAATCGATTCCGGCGCAGACCTTCTCATCGCCGGTGACATGGGCATCGGCAACACCACGCCCGCCACCGTGCTGATCGCGACCATCACCGACACCGAACCGGTGATCGCGGTCGGCCGCGGCACCGGCGTCGACGACGCGGGCTGGATTCGCAAGACCGCCGCCATCCGCGACGCCATGTGGCGCGCTCGCCCGGTGGTCAAGGACCCGGTTGCCCTGCTGCGCACCGCCTCCGGCGCGGACTTCGCCGCCATGGCGGGCTTCCTGGCCCGCGCGGCCGCCCGCCGCACCCCGGTCATCCTCGACGGTGTCGTGGTCACCGCCGCGGCCCTGGTCGCCGACCAGCTCGCCCCCGGCGCCCGCGCCTGGTGGGTGGCGGGCCACCGCTCCAGCGAGCCCTCCCACACCATCGCCCTGCAACGCCTGGACCTCGAGCCGCTCGTCGACATGAGCATGCGCCTGGGCGAGGGCTCCGGCGCGGTCACCGCCCTCCCGCTGTTGCGCGCGGCGGTCGCCACCCTCGCGGAGATGGCCACCTTCGCCGAGGCCGGAGTCAGCACCGCCGACGCGGACACCGAATCGGGCGGTGCGTGACTCGCCCGCACTCGCACCGACCCCTCTCCAATAGCGGACGGCCGACCCACGGCCCAGGAGTCGTCACGTTCATGCACCCGGTCGAGCGTTCCCGGTTCCGGCGGAGCGGGGTGGCGGCGTGAACGGGGTGCGATTGGCCGTTTCGTGGCTGACGGTGCTACCGGTGCGAGGACCGGACACGGTCGATCGGCCGATCGCGGGGCGGGCTATCGGATGGGCACCGTTGGTGGGGGTGCTGCTCGGCGGTGGGGCCGCCGGATTGCTGTGGGGGCTGGGGGAATTGGGGGCCTCGTGGTTGCTGGCCGGGTTCGTCGTGGTGTGCGGGCTGGCGTTGATCACCCGGGGAATGCACATCGACGGGCTGGCCGACACGATGGACGGGCTCGGGAGTTACGGGCCGCCGGAGCGGGCCCGGGAGATCATGAAGAGCGGCGGGGCCGGGCCGTTCGGAGTCGCGGCGCTGGTCTTCGCGATTGGGGTGCAGGCGGTTTCGTTCGCGGCGCTGGCGGGGGCCGGGCGATGGGTGGCCGTGGTGACGGCGATCGCCGTCGGGCGGGTTGCGGTCGTGCTGGCCTGTCGGCGTGGGGTCGAGGCGGCTCCGGGGGCCGGGTTCGGGGCGCTGGTGGCAGGTACCCAGGGTCCGGCCATAGGGGTGGCGTGGGCCGGGATTGCCTGCGTGGCGGGGATATTCGCGGTGGACAACCGGTGGCAGGGGCCACTGGCGGTTCTCCTCGCGCTGGCGGCCGCGGTCGCGGTGGTTCGCCACTGTGTGCGGCGATTCGGCGGACTCAACGGCGATGTGCTCGGTGCCGCACTCGAATTGAGCGTCACGATCGCCGCGGCGGCGCTGTCGTTCACCCGCTGAAGTCAGCGTCGGCCCGCGGTGTGATCCGGGTCGGCTCCGGATTCGCCGACCGGCGGAAACCGTTCTGCCCCAAGGGCTGACGGATCACCCGGAAACCTCGGAGTGTCTCCTGGCGGCACGCCGCAGGGGTAGCAGAATATTTGCTGGTGCAATCCGACCGACCAGTGGCGGCGAATACTCCGTGATCGTAACTGCCTTGGCCCGGAAATGGAGTCGCGGAATGCTCGGAGTTCTGTGGCAGCTGGGTGTGCTCGTGCTGTTCGTGGTGGTGGCGGTGGGGGTTTTCGTGCTGGGGGATCGGTTGCGGCCGAAATCGTGGCGGCACAACGACGATGCCGGGGCGGGGCACATGACGCTGGACATGGTGAACGGCGATCGTGGCGTTCGTGGTGGTGATCCTGTGGCAGCAGTACGACACCTCGCACGCGCACACGGCGTCGGAGGGCAAGGCGCTGGTGAGCGTTTACGAGACCGTCAATGACATGCCCGAGCCGGCGCGCGGCCAGATCCAGGGGCTGGTCGAGGACTACACGAAACAGGTTGTGGGCCAGGAGTGGGAGGTGATGGACGAGCAGCGGCGGCTCAGCCCGGCCACCCTGGCCACCCTGGACGATCTGCGCGAGGCGGTGGCGGCCGCGCCCGCGACCAGCGCCGAGGACACGGCCACCCAGGACAAGGCGATGACCGGCGTGGACGCCATCGTGGAGGCGCGCTACGACCGCGGCCTGGACGCGGGCTATCGACTGCCCGTATTCCTTTACGTCGCACTGTGGTTTGCGACCATCATGCTGCTGCTCGGCACGGTGTTCTCCGGCATTCTGGTGACCAAGCGCAGCATTCTCATGACCGGCCTGTTCGGCCTGGTGATCGGCGCGGTGATCGTGGCCGTCTACCAACTGGATCGCCCCTTCTCTGGCGGCAACCACGTCGCCAAGGACGCCTACCAGCTGGCCCTGGCCCGATTCGAGCATCTCACCTCCCCATCCCCGGCGACCAGCGCCAGCCCGCGCTGAGCCGAGGTCCCGGCGCGCCGGGACTCGCTCCGGCGTCCGTGTGGAGGTCCGCGTGCGACACCCGGCGCAGGTCGCATCCGGCACCGGGCATTCGACACCATCCGCACGCGGCACGCAGGAGCGCTACCCACACCTCGCGTGCCGACATCCGCACCAGGCATTCGGAGGAAGCGTGAACCGAACTCGCACGGCGGCACGGGGTTTCGCGGTGGCGACGGCGGTCCCGCTGGCCGCCGCACTACTCGCCCTGCGACCCGACCCGGCCGCCGCCGACCCGGCTCCACCGCCCATCGGTGAGTCCTTCAGCGCCACTGCCGAATCCGACGTGACCCCCGGCCCGATCGACACTGCCGCCGGGCCGATCAATGGCCCCGGCGGGCCGGTCGACGCTCCCGCCGGTCTGCCCGACACGCTTACCGGTCCGATTGCCGCGTCCGCTGGCTCGATCGACACACCCACCGGCACGACGATCGGGACCGATGCCGCGGCCTTCGTGATGATCGTGGCCGCGTCATTCGGTATCGCGCGGATCGTCGAGCAGAACCTGGTGACCGTGGATCCGGGCGTGATCGAGGCGGCCCGGTCGATGGGTGCCGGCCCGTTGCGGATCATTCGCACGCTCCTGATTCCGGAAGCATTGGGGCCCTTGGTGCTCGGCTACACCTTCGTGGTGATCGCCATCGTCGATATGTCGGCCAAGGCAGGCACGGTCGGCGGCGGCGGGCTGGGCGACTTCGCCCTCGTCTACGGCTATCAGCGCTTCGACTGGCAGGTCACCCTGGTGGCGACGCTGATCATCATCTCCGGGGTACAGGGCATCCAGTTCCTCGGAAACTGGCTGGCGCGCAGGGTACTCCGACGCTGATCGGCGACTGCGACGCCGATCGATCGGGCCCCGGCAGCAGGGTGCCGGGGCCCGCATCGGTTCGGGTCAACCCAGCCTCTCCAGCTCGGGAACCTGCGCGGCGATACAAACCGCCGGCCGCCGACACCCTGACCCGAACACGAAATCCACACGCCTGCCTTCCGTGCGAGTATCTCCGTGTAAGGCAGGCGAAGCGATTTCGGCTGACGCCACTGGCTATTCGACCTCGGTCACGGTTCCGTCCGAGCCGATGTCCCAGGCACTCGAGGTTGATTCGGTCGACTTCGTCTCTGGCGCAGCAACGTCCGGCTGACCCGCAGCGGCCGCGCCATGTACTTCAACATTCCAGACTCGGGTTGCGCGGAATGCGAACCCGTCCTGGTCGGCGGACTCGGCGTCGAACGTCACCGTCTGACCGGCCCGCAGGTAGCGCCAGCCCGCGCCAGGCAATGCCGTCCACGAGACCCGGCAGCCACCCGGAGCCGATGCCGAATCGATAATGCCCCATCCTGCTTCGGCGTCCCAGGTGCGCACTGTTCCCGTTGCTGCCATCGATCGCTCCTGTCGCGAGTTCCGGGAAGGCCGCCATCCGGCTGCGCCGAGCCCGCCTCCCACTATGCCGCCGACACCCAACCGACCAGTACGCAGAGTATTCCGACGACCCGCCGAACCGGCGCCGAACAACGCGTCCTGTCCATGCCGATCCTCCGCGACCCGACCCATCCTGACCGACTGACACTGATCGCGGCCAGTGCCCGGAGGTACGTCCGCGATCTTCTTATGGTTATGGCGGAGGTACCATAACCGAATGGCGCTGAAGAAGACGACTGTGATGGTCGATGAGAACGACCTGGAGTTGATCAAACAGGCGGCCGCTCGGGAAGGGCGGCCGGAGTCGGAGCTATTCCGGGAGGCGTTCCACCTTGCGGCGGTTCGGAGTCGTCGCTGGCAAGAGGACTGGGACATTCCGGTCGTGGACTTCGGCCGGTCGATTACCGCCGAAGACGTTCATCGAACTGTCCGGAATGCGATCGCCGACGCTGAGGACCGGTGAGCGATGATCCTGATCGGTGATACCTCCGGTCTCATCGCGGCGTTCAACCCCTCTGAACCTGATCACGGGGCTGCGCGCAAAGTCCTGCAACAGGCTGCCCTCACGGTGGTGTCACCGCTGGTGCTGCTCGAGGTCGAGCATGTGCTCACCCGGAATGTGAACCGCGAGGCAGCCTATGGGGTCAACGACTGGTTGCTTGCACAGGAGCGGTCGGGGCGTATCGAGATCGCGGTGGTTTCGGTCGCTGTGCGGCGGGTCGCGCGGCGGATTCAAAACCGCTATGTCGCACTGCGTTTGGATCTGACCGACGCGACGAATGTTGCGCTGGCCGAGCGATACGAGACCGTGGACGTGCTGACGCTCGATCGTCGAGACTTCCGCGCGGTCGCACCGCTGACGGCCCATGATGCCTTTCGCGTGCTGCCCGACGATCTTTGACCGTCGCGGACACTCGAACCTGAGAGAGCGCCATCCGGAAGGAAGGCGCTCCCCTGTCGAATCGGGTCAGAGGTTGACCGGGTAGGTGGGCTCCTGGATTTCGGGCTTGATGCGGTTCTCGACGAAGATGCCGTGCCAGATCATGAAGACGATGAGGGTCCAGAGGCGGCGGCTGTGGTCGATGGGGCCGGTGCGGTGGGCCTCCAGCGTGGCGAGGATGGCCTGCTTGTTGAGGAGGTGGTCGGTGCCGGAGTCGGTGATCTGGGTGCGGGCCCAGTCGTAGAGTTCGGGGCCGCGCAGCCAGTGGCGCAACGGGACCGGGAAGCCGAGCTTGGCGCGGTTCAGGACGTGCGGGGGGACGATGTCGGTGAGCGCCTGGCGGAGGGCGTATTTGGTGGTTTCCTTGGTGATCTTCTGGTCGAAGGGGATCTTCTCGGCGACCTTGTAGACCTCGGGGTCGAGGAAAGGGACGCGCAGTTCCAGGGAGTTGGCCATGGTCATCTTGTCGGCCTTGACCAGGATGTCGCCGCGCAGCCAGGTGAACAGGTCCAGGTGCTGCATGCGGGCGACCGGATCCCAGTCGTAGCCCTGCATGGCGTAGATGGGGGCGGTGACGTCCTGGTGGGTCCACTCGGAGCGGAATTCGCGCAGCACCGAACGCAATTGGGCGTCGTTGAAGCTGCGGGCGTTGCCGTAGTAGCGCTCTTCCATGGTGAGCGAGCCGCGGTGCAGCAGGCTCTTGCCGCGGGTGCCCTCCGGGATGCGGTCCGAGAGCTTGCCCGCCAGCTTGCGCAGGCCCTTGGGCAGATACTCGAAGGGCTTGAGCGACAGCGGTTCCCGGTAGATGGTGTAGCCGCCGAACAGCTCGTCGGAGCCCTCGCCCGAGAGCACCACCTTGACGTGCTTGCGGGCCTCCTTGGCCACGAAGTACAGCGGCACCAGCGCCGGGTCGGCGACGGGTTCGTCCAGGTACCAGACGATTTCGGGAATCGAGGCGGCGTACTCCTCGGGAGAGACCATGCGGATGTAGTGCTTGGCGCCGATGGCCTCCGCGGTCTCGGCGGCCACATCGGCCTCCGAGTAGCCCTGGCGCTCGAACGCCGAGGTGAAGGTCAGCAGGTTCGGGTTGTGCCGGATCGCCAGCGCCGCAATGGCGGTGGAGTCGATGCCGCCGGACAGGAACGCGCCGACGGTGACATCCGCGCGCATGTGCTTGGCGACGGAGTCCCCGAGGGCTTCCGCGATCTCCTTGTACCGCTTGGCTTCCGAGCCCGCCGCGAACTTCTGCACCCGGAACTGCGGGTTGAAGTAGCGGGTCACGCGCGGGGTCTCACCCGGCTCGACCCAGGCGTAGCAACCGGATTCGATACGCCGGATGTCCTTGTGCAGCGTCTCGGCCTCGGGCACGTACTGCAGCACCGTGTAGTGCTCGAGCGCGCGCGGATCCAGCTCGTCGGAAAGCTCCAGCGCCGGAAGCAGGCCCAGCAGGCTCTTCTTCTCGCTGGAGAACGCGGTGCCGCCGGCGCCGGTCGCGATGAACAGCGGCTTGATGCCGAACGGATCGCGCGCCAGGAACAGCTTCCCGAGCTCGGTATCCCAGATGGCGAAGGCGAACATGCCGCGCAGCCGGCTCGCGGCCTTGGGGCCCCAGTAGTGGAAGGCCGCCACGATGGCCTCGCCGTCACCCTCGGTGCGGAACATCGGCGCATCGCCGAACTCGGCCTCGTGCGCTTGCTTCAGCTCGGCGCGCAGCTCGAGGTAGTTGTAGATCTCGCCGTTGAAGGTCATGGCGTACCGCTCGGGATTCTCCGGCGGACCCCAGCGCAGCGGCTGGTGCGAGTGCTCGATATCGATGATCGACAGGCGGTTGAAGCCGAAGATCATGCGGAAGATCATGCGGTCATCGGTCCAGGTACCGCGCTCGTCGGGGCCACGATGGCGCTGGCAGTGCAGCGCCTCGTACACCTGTGCCGCGGTGGTTTCGACCGTCCGCCCATCCGGAGTAGTAGCCGTTGTAGCTGTCAGAAATCCGAGCAGACCACACACTGCGCCGAGAACCTCTTTCCGGTGTCTAAGGATTGGGGCGTACCCGCACGGGTGCGCACGGACGCGAAACCTACTGCCCGAGTATGCCGTACCCGGGCAGATCCCGCCGCCAGAGCCCGTATCCAGTGCTTATGAGGTTTCCGGAGTGTCGAACCGGACCCGATCACAACGGGGGGCGTTTCTTGGTCTACGCTGCGTAGTACTTGGGAAACTCTCAGGGTCGGTTGTGCGTTCGCGCGTATCTTCCCCGAGCCCCAAAACTGTGCTGAACATGTGTCGCCCGGCGGAAGGGAGTCCGGGCGATGCGGTGTCGGAATGACGACCAGGAAGGCGTTGAGCGTGGCGCACAAGGCGAGCGAGGCGATAGGGGCACGACCCGCCCAGGGTCGGCGGGGCCGCATCCTTCGGCGGGCCGGGCTGGCGGTGTCCTTGGGGATGACCGCGATGCTCGTCTCCGGCTGCTCGATCGACAACGTTTGGCTGCGATTCGGCTGGCCCTCGGGCATCACGCCGCAGGCCACCAAGATGCGCGAGCTGTGGACCTGGTCCGTGCTCGCTGCGCTGGCAATGGGTGTGCTGGTCTGGGGTCTGACCTTCTGGACCATCGCGTTCCACCGCAAGAAGGCCGACTCCCCGGAGTTCCCGCGCCAGACCGGTTACAACGTGCCGCTGGAGCTGAGCTACACGGCGATCCCGTTCGTGATCATCGCGGTGCTGTTCTACTTCACCGTGGTCGTGCAGAACTACGTGCACGAGAAGGTCGCCGACCCGGATGTCACCGTCGACGTGACCGCCTTCCAGTGGAACTGGAAGTTCGGCTACCAGAAGGTCGACATGAAGGACGGCTACGTCTACGACGGTGTCGACCACGAGCGCCAGGACATGAACAAGGACATCCAGGAGCGCTACAAGGAAGCGACCAAGGACGGCCACCCGCAGCCCGGCCCGAACAACGGCCTGCCCGCGAACGACATCTCCTACCTGCACTACGACAAGGTCGAGACCGTCGGCACCTCCAACGAGGTCCCCGTCCTGGTCCTGCCCTCGGGCAAGAACATCGAGTTCCAGCTGGCCGCGGCCGACGTCATCCACTCCTTCTGGGTGCCGGAGTTCCTGTTCAAGCGCGACGTGATGCCGAACCCGAAGCAGAACAACTCCGACAACGTCTTCCAGATCACCAAGATCGAGAAGGAAGGCGCGTTCGTCGGCCGTTGCGCCGAGATGTGCGGCACCTTCCACTCGATGATGAACTTCGAGATCCGCGTGGTCTCCCCGGAGAAGTTCAAGCAGTACATGGACGCCCGCGTCAAGGACCACAAGACCAACGCCGAGGCGCTCGCCAGCATCGGCGAGTCGCCGGTGGCGACCTCCACCAAGCCGTTCAACACCGACCGCAAGGCGCGCGGTAACGAACTCGCCGACGCCAAGTGAGGATGAACTGACATGAAGGTCGAAGCTCGCATCTTCGAACTGATCACGGTCTTCTTCGTGATCGTGGCCGTGGTCTACGGCTACTTCACCGGCCGCTCGCGCACCGGCGTCGAGTGGGCGGGTACCACCGCCATCGTGCTGTCGGCGGGCCTGGCCCTGATCGTGGCCACCTACTTCCGCTTCGTCGCCCGTCGTCTGGACCTGCGTCCCGAGGACTACGAGGAGGCCGAGATCGTGGACGGCGCCGGCGACCTGGGCTTCTTCTCGCCCGGCTCGTTCTGGCCCATCCTGCTCGCGGGCGCGGGCTCGATTGCCGCCCTGGGATTCGCGTTCTTCCAGTTCTGGCTGATCGGCATCGGTGTCGTCTGCATCCTGGTCGCCGCCGGCGGCCTGGTGTTCGAGTACCACCTCGGCCCGGAAAAGCACTGACGTAGCACATCTCGAAGCGCCCCATCCGAATCCGGGTGGGGCGCTTTGCTGTTCGGGAATGAAGCTGTGGGGGAACGGGTTTCGAAAGGCGGGGTGCCGGAAACGTCCTCCGGGCACCCCGCCTTCCCCTCATCGGGTGGTGCGGGACTCGGGAATTCGGGCGCTCAGATGCCCAGGGCGTGCTTCAGGCGGGTGGTGCGGGGAGCCATGGTGGCCAGGCCCAGCAGGGCGCGGGGGAAGCGCGGCTGGAGCTGGGGTTGGCGGGTGCGGATGGCGGATTCGATGGAGTGGGCCGCCTCGGCGGGGTCGAGGCTGGTGGCGGGGGAGTAGGGGGCCACGGCGGGGTATCGGACGTTGGTGACGTGGATGCCGCGCGGGGAGAGTTCGGCGTCGGCGCACTGGCCGAAGGTGGTCCAGGCGGCCTGGGCGGCGGCGTAGGAGGAGAAGTTCGGGGCCGCACCGGTTTCCGGGCTCCACGGGCCCACATTGACGACGTGGCCGGAGCCGCCGGCGAGCATGGCGGGGAGCAGGCCCAGGGTCAGGCGCAGGGGGCCGAAGTAGTGCGCGGCCATGGTGCGCTGGTAGTCGCGGAAGCGGTCCAGGGATTGCAGGACCGGGCGGCGGGTGGGGCGGCCGGTGTTGTTGACCAGGACGTCGACGGTGTCGAACTCGGTGAGCAGCCACTCGACCAGCTGATCAACATCGCCGAGCGCGGAGGTGTCGCACCGGTACCAGTGCGCGCGGCCGCCCGCCTCGATGATGGTGGCGCATTCCTCCACCAGCTGGGAGCCGTTGCGCCCCACCAGGATCACCTCGGCGCCGTGAAAACCCAGTAGTCGCGCGGTTTCCCGCCCGATCTCGGAGGCGGCGTCGGTGACGACGATGCGCTTGCCCTCGATGGGCAGTTCGGCCGCGAGGGCGGCGGTGGCGCGGGGGCGGCGGGCAGCACGAAATTCGATCATGGGACAGGCAACCTTCATTCGAGGATTGAGCATGAACCATGCACCGGCACCCCGCCGACAGTGCCGATACCGCCGCCCCGCGATGCTGTCCGGAAGCCGCGCCCGGAGAGAAGCGCGGCTGCTAACCGATAGCTGGCAGTGCGGCGGAACACATTCTATTCGGTCGGGTCATAACGCCGGGCGCGTTCGGCGAGACAGATCTCGTCGATTGCGGAGACGATGTCGCGCAACAGTTCCGAGGGCAGCGCCGCGGGGCGCAACCGGCAGGTGAAGGTAATGAAGCCGTGGTCCTCGTTGTCGAGTTCGCGCAGGTAGCGGGACCGGACGCCATAGGTCATGGCCGAGATGACGGTGAAGCAGCCGGTGCGCTCGCGGTGCCCGGCGAACAGGTCGTGCAGGCCGTGGAAGACCTTGGCGTAGCTGGACATGGGCGCGAAAACCGAGACGCGGTAGGCCGGTCCGCGCTCCGAGGAGGAGATGACGGTATCGGCCAGATACTCCGCATCGCGCAGTGTCAGCACCTTCGGAGCGAACATGAGCGCGCCCGCGGCGGCATTGCGGACCGGCATACCGGCGCGCCCGCCCGCCGAGGCGGCAATGGCGCCCAGCGACTTTCGGGCGCGGGCGCCGACCTCGCGGCGGGCGCGCAGCGAGAGGTTGGGGGTGGTGGGGTGCAGGCTCGACCACTGGCCGAAGCGCACGGTGCCCAGCTGCACGGTGCCGGTACCGACCGGTCGGGCGACCTTCAGGGGTGCGGTGTCCACCCAGCGACCCACCTGCAGCATGGCGTCGCCGGGGGACTGGATCTCGCGGTAGGAGTGCTCCACCCAGGTATCGAAGTCCAGGAAGCGATGCGCGTCGGTGGTGAGCCAGGTGCGGTCCTTGTCCACCGGGGTCACCTCGAGGGTGAGCGCGGTGATGATGCCGGTGCGCCCGCCGCCGCCCAGGATCTTGTGGAACCGCTCCTCATGGTGGGTCCGGCCGCAGGTACCGAAACGCCCGTCCTGATCGACGTATTCGAGCTCGGCCACATTGTCGCTGAACATGCCGAAGCGATGCGACGCCGCCGACAGCCCGCCCACCGCCGCGAACCCGCCCGCCGTGATGTCCCGATGGTCGCCGACGATCGGCAGGCCGAGCCCGTGCGCGCCGAGGGTGCGGTCGATGTCGTAGAGTCGCGCGCCCGCCTGCACGCGTACCGTGCGGGCATCGGCGTCGACCACCTGGACCCGGTTCATTTTGCGCAGGCTCAGCACATCGCCCTGATCGGGGACAGAGAGCTCCTCGTCCGGTCGTTCCCCACCCCGGATGACCAGCGGTTTCGTCGATCGGCGCGAATCCCGAACGGTACGAACCACATCCGCGGTGTCGCGGGGCAGAAATTCGTCGGGGTGGGTGGAGACGGGCGTGCTCATGGCGCTACAGCTAACCATAGTCACGCGCATTGTGCTCGTAGTTGGACAGGCGTCTCAGTGAGCACCACGCGGACACCGCGTGAACAGCACGTTTTCGGTTGTGGCACACAGGTTCCCTGTGAGTTTGCGGGGCGCTCATGTCGCCGGGCGGGCGTAGAGTCCGCGCCATGGGTTTCCTGGGCGGGGTGTCATGAGTTTCCTGGGCGGGATATTCGGGTCGGGGCGAAATCGGTTCGGCAAGAAGGTGTTGGAACGGGTGCTCGGCCACGACGCCGTGGAGTCGGCGCGCTTCGACGCGCAGGCGTACGAGATCGAGTACACGCTGAAGAACGGGTATGCGGCGAAACTGAACCTGGACACGCTGTATCGGCGCTTCGACGGGAAGATCGGCGGCGCGTTGTTCGAGGCGGTCGATCGGTTGCTACTACCGCCGGATGCGCCGCGGGGGTGGGAGGAAGTGGCTCCCAAGCTGCGGCCGGTGCTGCGCCCCGCGGGATATGGGGCCGTCGAGCGGCGCGACGGGCGAGGGCGGGCGCTGTCGCGGCCCGCGTTGCCGTATCTGTCGGAATTGGTGGTCATCGATCTGCCGCGCACCGTGCAATTCGTTACCGAGCACGATCTTTCGCGCTGGGGCGTGGACGCCGACACGGTGTACTCCATCGCGCACGCCAATCTCACCGACCTCGCCATGAACACGCTCTCGGCATTCGACCCGCCCCAGGGGGTGCGGGTGCTGGAGTTCGCCGATGACGACGGCGAGAGCTATGTCGGTTCGCTACCGCTGATGGCCGGTTGGCTGGCCGGCGTGGGGGTCCGGACCGCCACGCGCCCACTGCTTTTCCTACCCGGGCACCTGGGCATGTTCGTGGTGCTCGGTGCTACCCCCGAGATCCTGGTGCAGCTGATGTCGCTGGCCGCGGAGCGGTACGAGGCCGCGCTGCGGCCGCTGTCCACCGTGCCGTACACCGTCGACGAGGAGGGCGAGGTGGTGCCGCTGCGGGTGGACGCGGAGCATCCGGCCCACCCCGCCATCCGCCGGGCCGAGGTCCGGCTCGCGGTCGGCGTCTACCGCGCGCAGGCCGAAAGACTGCGGGCCGCACGGGATCGCGAGGGCGCGATCATGGAATTGCTGCCGTTGCCGGACCCGGACGGCGGCCAGGCCACCATGACCTCGTGGCCGGATCGTTCCACCCTGCTGCTCCCCAAGGCCGACTACATCTGCTTCGGCGGGCCCGGCGGCGATATGTTCCGCGTGCGGTGGGACGAGGTGGCGCGGCTGGTCGATCTGGCACTCGCCGACGACTACGACCCGCCCCGCTACCGGGTGCACGGCCACCCGCCCGCCGACATCATGACTCGCCTACGCGCACTGTCGAGTTGATCACGGTCCGGCGGCGTCGAACCGCACGGTCGTGATGGCGGCGGACCCGGCGGCGTTACGGCGCGTCGATGCGGCGTGGCGGGTTATCCACGCGACCGTGTCACCCGCGTCGACTAGGGTCGGGCGGCGTGGACAGGGCGCAGCTGACAGCTGAGATGGCGGACGGGGCGAGACCGGAATTCCTCTTCTTCTGGGGGCACACCAGAACCCCCGGCCACGAGGTCGGCAAATGGGTGCTCAGCCAGTGGTGGCCCATCGAATTCACCGTCGACGGCCAAACCTACGCCAGCGCCGAGCATTTCATGATGGCCGAGAAGGCCCGCCTCTTCGGCGACGAGCCCATGCGCACCCGCATTCTGGCCGGCGGTACCCCCGCCGACGCCAAACGCCTCGGCCGCGCCATCTCCGGCTTCGACCAGGACACCTGGGAAGCCCATCGCTACGACATCGTGTTGCGCGGCAGCATCGCCAAATTCGGCCAGCACGACCTACTTCGCGGCTTCCTGCTCGCCACCACCGAGAAGGTGCTCGTCGAGGCCGCCCCGCGCGACACCATCTGGGGCATCGGCCTCGGGGCCGAAAACTCCGCCGCCGCCGACCCTTCCCAATGGCGCGGCGAAAACCTGCTGGGCTTCGCCCTCATGGACGCCCGCGACGCCCTGGCCCCCGCCCGCCAGCTCTGAGCTGTCCGCGGGGACGGTTGCGTTCGACCGGTTCCCTTGGAGGGCTTCGGCTCGCTCCCAGGGGGTTCGGCTGTGGTCCTCAGCGTGCTCACAGCGAATCTCTGGAGACTTCGACGAGTTCCCCCGTTCCGACGAAGGAAGTCGCCGATGTCAGTTGTCAACGGGCTGCCCGCCCATATCCTGCTCGTTCATCTGATCGTGGTGCTGGTGCCGCTCACCGCGCTGCTCGCGGTGCTGTCCGCGGTGTGGCCCGCGGCGCGGCGGCGGTTCGCCTGGCTGGTGCTGGCGCTGGCCGCGCTGGTGGCGGTCATGACGCCGGTGACCACCGAGGCGGGGGAGTGGCTCGAGCGCCGGGTCTCGCGAACCGCGGATCTGCACAACCACACTCGGCTCGGCGACACCTTCATCTTCTTCGCCATCCCGCTGCTGATCGCCGCCGCCGCACTCGCGTTCGTCCACTTCCGCGAGACCCGTGACCGCACCCCGTCCCGTGTCGTCGTCGCCGCGGTCGCGGTCCTCACCATCGCCACGAGCGCCGCCGCGACCGTGCAGGTCTACCGCATCGGCGAATCCGGAGCCCAGTCCTCCTGGAACGGCGTCGCCGCCCGCGCACCCCTGCCGCGCGGCGAATAGGCGGCGGGCTCGGGCTGGTCCGGGCATTCTGCTGGGCTACCTCGCGAGTCGCGCGGACCGCGAATTGCGGTCGGTGGGATCAGGCTTGGTCGGCGTGCTTGATCAGGCCCGCGACGACCTCGGGGAAATCGGCGGTGATCTGGGGACCGATCTCGGGGCCGAGGGTGTCGGCGGCCGGGCCGGTGGTCTCGGCGCTGTGTTCGTACTCCCACATGGTTTCTGCTCTCGGTCGAAGTTCAGCCGGATAGACGGTTTATCACATTCAAAACCGGAAGCTGGACTGAAATTCGACCGCAATACCTCTTGCGTCGTGACCCGGATGGCGTTTCATCGTCGTCGCGGTCCACGCATCGAAGGGGCCGGGGGAATCGATCATGGATCGTATTGGTGCACAACATAATACGAAAAGTGATCAACTATGTTCGCAAGACTCCGACCAGCACTGATGGTGGTCGCACTGCTCACCGTTCCCCTGGCGACCGGTCTGGTGACCGCCCAGGCCGCCCCGCCCGCGAGCGGGGCGGCAGGTGTCACCGCCTCCCGCGGCTCCGATGGTGACCAGGATCGGAACGGCTCCGGCGACCAGGGCGGCGGCAGCGGATCCAGCGCCCAGGGCGACTGGTGGTTCCTCCACCACTGCCGCCAGCAGCACGAATGGTGGCAATCCCGGTGCGGGCGTGACGGCGGCGATATGTGGCACCGCGGCGCTCCACCTCCGCTCGGCAGCTGGTGACTCGTCACGCGCACGAGCGCGTCTTCCGCTCCCCGACGACCGCCACCGACCGTCGAGAATCTGCCAACATTAGTTGGCCAACATCTGTTGACACGGCTTCGACCGGGCCGTACCGTCTAATTCAACAGACGTTGGCCAACAAGTGTTGGCAGAGCCTCAGGAGTCGTCATGAACACCGTTCCCGCCACCGCCTCGGTCGTTATCGTCGGTGCCGGTCCCGCCGGGATGACCGCGGGCATCGCGCTCGCCGACGCCGGTGTGGACGTGGTGCTGCTGGACCGGCTGGCCGAGGGGGCGAACACCTCGCGCGCCGTGGTGGTGCACGCTCGCACCCTCGAGGTGCTCGAGCCGATCGGCGTCACCGCGCAGCTGCTCGAGCGCGGAATCGTGGTGCCGCACTTCGTCATGCGCGACGGGGACCGCGTGCTGGCCCGCATCTCCTTCGAAGGACTGCCCACCGAATACCCCTACACCGTGATGATCGGGCAGGAATCTACCGAAGCAATCCTGTCGGCGCGCCTCGAGAAAGCGGGCGCGCGGGTCCACCGGCACACCGAGGTCACCGCCGCGACCCAGGACGCCGACGGGGTCACCGTCGAGTACACCGATGCCGAGGGCAACCCGAATTCCATTCGGGCGGACTGGGTCATCGGCGCGGACGGCATGCACAGCAAGATCCGCGAGGCCGCCGGGATCGGCTTCACCGGCGCCACCTACCCGGAATCCTTCGTCCTCGCCGACGTCCGCATGACCTGGCCGGACCCCCGCGACGAAGTGTCGCTGCACCTCTCGCCCGAGGGCGCCACCATCATCGCGCCGCTGCCCGACCCGCAGCCCAACCGGTACCGCATAGTCGCCACCGTCCCCGACGCGCCCGAGCACCAGGACCTGGCCTATGTGCAGGGGCTGGTCGACGACCGTCGGCCCGGCGCGCACGCCAAGGTCGAGGAGATCATCTGGAGCTCGCGCTTCCGCGTGCACCACCGGGTCGCCGATCACTACCGCGCCGGGCGCATCCTGCTCGCGGGCGATGCCGCCCACGTGCACAGCCCCGCGGGCGGTCAGGGCATGAACACCGGCATCCAGGACGCCGTGGTGCTGGGTCGACTGCTGGCCGCAGTGGTCGAGGGCGCGCCCGCGGCCGGCCTCGACGAATACGAGCAGACCCGCCGCCCCGTCGCGCTGGGCGTGGTGAGCTTCACCGACCGGGTCACCCGCATGGCCACCCTGCGCCCGACTCCCGCCCGCATGATCCGCAACCTGCTCATCAGCACCGCCACCCGCGTCCCGGCCGTGCGCCACACCCTGGCCTACCAGCTCTCGGAACTGGCCAACCGCTGATCCCGGAAATCCATCCCCCGCAGCAGTATCCGCGGCCCGCACCCTCTGGTGCGGGCCGCTCCGCGTCGGCCATGTGCGCGCCTCTGACCAGCGTCGATGACTGCGACACGGCGTGTGATCTCATTCACCATCGGCCCGGGCGCCGTGTTCGCCGACTACCCTGAACAAGATTGCGGCGGTGGGGCTCGCCGCTCCGGATCGATTCCGGAACAACCGTGGCTCGGCTACCAACAGTCCCTACACCAGGAATCCGTTGCGACGGTATGGAGTAGGAGACCTCTGTGACCAGTGAGCTGACCACGTCCGGCAGAGCCGATGACGGCGAACCGATCGACCCCGACATCGATATCCACCGGCCCGAGCAGCGTCGTGAACTGGCCCGCTCGCACGGCGCGATCCTCGCGGTCATCTCCGCGGGCGGTGCGCTGGGTGCTCTCGCTCGCTACGGCCTGGCCCAGCTCTGGCCCACCCCGCCCGGCGGATTTCCCTGGGCCACCTTCGCCACCAATGTGATCGGCTGCTTCCTGATCGGCATCCTCATGGTCGCCGTCACCGAGATCTGGGTCGCTCACCCGTTGGTCCGCCCCTTCCTCGGCGTCGGCATCCTCGGCGGCTTCACCACCTTCTCCACCTACGCCAACGACACTCGCGCCCTCCTGCACCCCGACACGATGATCACCGCGTTCACCTATTTCGCCCTGACCCTGCTGTGCGCCCTGCCGGCCACCCTCATCGCGGTCCGTCTGGCCCGCTGGGCCTACGAGGCCATCCGCAGCCCGGAGCGAAAGGCCGTGGCATGACCCTGTTGCTTGTCGCCCTGGGTGCCATGGTGGGCGCGCCCCTGCGCTACCTCACCGACCGGTTCGTCCAAACCCGTCACGACAGCGTCTTCCCCTGGGGCACTTTCACGGTCAACATCGCGGGCTCCCTGATCCTGGGCGCCATCACCGGCGCCGCCCTCTCCACCCCCTGGATGATGTTGCTGGGCACCGGTTTCTGCGGCGCTCTCACCACCTACAGCACGTTCAGCTTCGAAACCGTCCGCCTGGCCGAACAGCGCACCTACCTCTACGCCGCCCTCAACATCACCGCCGGGCTGGCCGCGACCGTCGTCGCCTTCACCACGACCCACGCTCTCCTCACCTGACTCGGAATCTTCGTCGTCGCGGCCGTGCTCGATTCCGGGCTAATCGCGCGCGCGGCGCCTTTCATGAAGCAGCAGCAGGGAATACGCGGCAATGGTCTGGGCATCGACGATGACGCTGTCGGCGATCATGGTTTCCAGCTCGGCGCGTGAGAACCAGGCGGATTCCATGTCCTGCTCGGACGGCTCTCGCTCGTGCGCGCCCGCCGTCAGCTCCTCGGCCAGCACGACATGCCCGTAATGCGTGCTGGTCGCCGGGGCAGGCGTGAGCTTGCCCAGCAAGGTCAGCCGACCGGCGCGCAGACCGGTCTCCTCCCGTAATTCCTGGCGCGCCACCGCGATCGGATCGAACTCTCCACCCGCGACCGACCCGCCCGGGAACTCCCAACTCCGGCGTCGCAGCGGATACCGATACTGCTCCACCAGGTGGAAGCGCTCCCCGTCCCACGGAATCGCGATCGCGAAGTCGGCCTTGCGGATGAACGCGTAGACGGACTCCTCCCCATCGGCTTGCCGGACGATGTCCTCCCGCAGCGTGATCCACCGATTCGAGTAGATCTCGCGTGTCCTGAGCGTCTCCATTCCCCGATCCTCCCGCACGACGCACCAGGATCGGTGGATCAGCGCCAGGCGGGGCGCAGGGTGGCCGAATGATCCACCGGGCGCGCGCTGCCGTGCGCGGCGTCGACCAGCGTCCGGTCATGGCGGACAAAGACGTTGTAATAGCCGAGCGCGACCAGCCCGAACCACGCCACCAGCAGCTTGGCTACGCCAGAGTGGAACATCGCGAACGCCAGGAAGGCGATCACGACCGCCCCGACCGCCGCGACATCGAGAATCCTCCCATTCACCGAACTTCTCCTGTTCCGGCCACGACGCCGTGGCCACCCGTTTGCTTCCAATCGGAAGGTAAGCCGAATCTATAACCTAGGTAAAGAGATTCGTCACTCGATGGGGCGGCTTTGACGAAATCCTCACGGCCGTAGTCGCGTCCCAGCTCCGGTCGAGTCCGCGGTTGGACTTTTCGAGTGCGGCCGACCAAGATCGGCCCAGGCTTCGGTTCGGTAGCCGAAAGCGCCAAACTCCTCGTCGAACGAGGCGGATTCGGCGCCACCCCCGAAGAAGCCGAACAAAACGCCCTAGCCAACCTCGACGCCTACTTCGCCCCCCTGATCGCCGGCCCCGCCGGCCACCTCTACCTCGAAGAGGGCCCCCACCACATCCTCGTCACCAAGTGCACCGGCTGACCCGTCGCGCGTCGCCACCAGCCCGATCAGCGGCCAGGTGCGGATATTCCTCGACCCCCGTTGACCCGCTAATCGACAGGTGGTCGTTGGTGCCCGCATTCAAGCTCGGTGCCGGACTGGTCGCGCACCTTGGCGATCGCGCCAGCCCAGACGATCAGATCTCCGTCATCCCACGAAACATCGAAGTGCGCCCCGCACATGGACGCGGAGAACTCCCTCTCGTCGAACTCGAAGGTGAACGCCTCTCTTGGCCGCATCCAATAATCCTCGCCCATAGGTTCCAGCCAGACCCTGACCACCTTGTCCTCATGAGGGTTGGTCACTCTGAGCGTCAGCATGATCGCAGCGTAAGGCAGCAGTAGCTCGCGTTATCCGCCCGCTGGCGGATCAGCGCGTTCGAGAGGCCGCCTGGCTGGTCCGAACAGCCTGGTAAGCGGCATGACCGGATAGTCGCGCCGCGCCTGAGTCGGTTCGGGGAAGTCCATCGATAATGTGGACGTTCGCTGTTCCGGATTCGTCAGAAGGGTGCTTCATGGGTGCCAAGACCGCGCTGCTGGCGTACTCGGGCGAACCACTCGCCGACGCACTGCGCTCCATATGCGAGCCGGATCAGGCTGGTTCTGATCGACTCATCGAACTGATCCACCCAGGCGCGACCTGGACTCCACGAGCCGCTGGTTCGCTGGCCAACACGTATCCCGCCCAGAACGTCGCATACGCGGCCAGCTCATCGGGGGTCGATGTGGTCAGTGATCTTGCAATCGCCGTGACCTATCCGTCGATGTTGCCCGCACGACTGATCGAAGCAAGCAAAGGCCGACGCTTGGTCACGCACGCCATGCACAGCGTCGTCGATTGGCTGGCGTTCTCGGTATGGCATGACGGCGAACTCATCCGGTCGCTGAGTCTGGCTCCCGATCACGGCATACTCGAAAACCTCGGCGAACCATTAGCTTTCGAGGTTCCGTACTGGGCCGGTGAACACCCCGTCCTGCTCGACCGCGACGATCCGCTCGACCGCTACCCTCTCCCGTTCCATCCCTTGGAACTGGGCGAGCATGCCCTTCGTGCGCTGTTCGGTTTCATCCTCGAAGAGGTACCTCGCCCCACCGACATCGACCCAGAGGAGATCCCGATGTTCGGCTACGAGATCACCGAAACCACCGCCCTGTAACCGCGGGTGAGATTGAGCGCTCCGCTAGGTGCCAACCTCCGCACATTGGCCGGTTCAGTCAACGCGGTCAGCGGCAGTGCAGGACGTTACTGTGAGCTAGCGGTTTTCGATGGACGAACGAATGAAAGGCGGAGCTATACGCGTTGTTACTGCTCTGGGCCTTGCCGCCATGGCGATCGTGAGCGGCTGTTCAATAGATTCGTCGCACTCTGCGGATAGCCCAGAGCAAGCTGTGCGGGACCACATGAAGGCCGCTGATGCCGGCGATGTCACTGCACTGCGTCGGCTCGCCTGCGGCGGCCTGGCAGAGCAAATGACTGTCCGGAGCGACGAGCAGGTTCGCGCCGCGTTCGACGGGTTCTATAAGCCAAAACCTGACAAGTTCAGCACATCCGCTCCCGCTGGAGATTCGGTGCGCGTGCTCGGGTTCTACACCGGGTTAGTAC
>NZ_BJWY01000029.1 GCF_007990715.1 Nocardia seriolae NBRC 15557
CGACACTAGGTGTCAAAGATGCGAAACTTGTAATAAACAAAACGGAAGGTCCGTGCCGAGGCTGTGATGAGACGCTGCAGTACGTACTGGAACCCGGCAGCCGTCTCGAGGTCCACTGGCCCGGCGGGTTCAAGGTGTATATTGGCGTGAAGTGGTGAGCTAATTGGAAGGAACATGGATGACATTGACAGTCGAGGTTGCCTATCTGCCGGAGCATCGAAAGAATCCGATTTGGCCAAACTCGGCTGAAGAACTCGTCGGAATCGTCGATCAATTTTCGACTGGCGAGAGACCTAGCTGCACCTTGATGTGGATTATACTAACCGACGACCAGGACGAGACTTCCATACTATTCGTTGGCATATCGCCCGGAGCATCCACCGGAAGTCTTCTATTTCAGGGCGAGGAAGGGCAATTCTTCAGTAAAGGTTTGGATGACGCCGAAGGCATCGAAGAGTACTTCGATTTTGGTGAGTGTCGCCGACATCCCGAAAACTCAAAAATAGATATCAGTGGCGTTCGTGCTGCTGTGGCCGAATTCTATTCAATATCAGGGAAACTGCCAAAGTGCATTGAATGGCAGGATTACGTAGAGTACTAAAATCCGACATTGAGCTGAGGTGAGTTATCCGCTGGGCCCAGCGGCCCTCCTGAGGGCGTTGATTGCTATACCATCTCTCGACATCCGGGAAAACGTCGGACAGCTCGATTGAGAGCGCTCTTTCTACCTGCTCGAGTATCCGCACTGGCAAGGTAAATCATATCTACAAGAACTATAGGCCGTACTTATCCCGGGCGGCCAGATTGCACTACATGGCAAGACTATTCGAGTGTCTGCAGCGGCGGCGCGGCGTTGAGGCGAAGAGGTTGGCCGATGGAGCTTTATCTGGCACCGCCTATCGGAGTGGCTCCGTTGGTGCTTGGAATGTCTGTCGACCAGGTGATGCATTCGATGGAGATTTGGGGAAGTCCCGAGTTATTGCCCGGGCCTACCAATCGTGTTCGAGTGCGTAACGATGTCTTGGATCTGGACATCTTTGCGCACTTCAACCCGGATGGTCTCCTCAGTGCTATCGAGATTTGGAGACCTGAAAATATCTACGGGGATACGGTAGTGAAATTCGAAGGAATCGATATGTTCAGAGAGACTGCGGATTCGATTCTAGCTGAACTGCAATTTCGAGGCTATCGTATCGATGACGATGACCCCTATTATCCCACCTTCCCTGATCTGACGCTTGGATTCAATCGGGAAGGCTCGGATGATGCCGACGTTAATGGCCTGTCGCCGTACTTCGAATCGGTTCTGATTGCGGCCTCGGGTTACTACGATTAGATGTAACGGACGGATCCTCCCGCCGCAGGTGATGTAGATATCGCCTTGGTCGTCGATCCTGTCAAGTTCGACAGATGCGGCCAGCAGTTTCTCAGCTATTCACAGGAGAACAACGTTTCGAAGTCCATAATAAAGGAGATTCCGAAGGGGAAGCTCGGCTATACTCGCTGGGCGCCCAGGAGCCCTGGGGGCAACTTGGGTGTCATAATTCCGCCACCAATCACGGCGCCACCGTGACCGGAAATGCGTTGCAGGGCCAGAACATCGGCTACGGCTACGCCGTCAACGGCGTCACGAATTGGACCGTGGCAGCCAACCTCGACCACACGCGACATGTCGGCGCCTCCGCCTCCGCCTGCGCGTTCGAAGGCGCTCCGTCGGCACCGGCCGGGTTCCAAGTTCAGTCGGCGACATCGAGCACGCTCCAGCCGGAATTCCAGACCGCGCAACTGCATAACCTGCTGGGGATTTCCGAGCAGGCGATCCTGCGCGTGGTCGCCACGCCGCCCACCGGTTGCGGGGTGATGCGGCGCGGAGATGGTCTCTGCCCCGGCCACTCGTTGTCCTCGTGCGATGGGCGTTTCACGCTCACCCTGCAAGGTGACGGCAACCTCGTGCTCACCCAGACCGGTACTCCGATATGGGCTTCCGCGACCAACGGCGGCGTCATCGCGATCATGCAGAACGACGGCAACTTTGTCATCTACAACTCCGCCGGGGCATCGTCGTGGGCAACCGGTACGAATCCCAGCGGTTCGACCCTGGTGGTTCAGGACGACGGCAATGTCGTCGTCTATACGGCAGGCGCCCAGCCGCTGTGGTCATCGCACACGGCCGGTCACTGATCGCCGACCCCGGGCACCAGCCGGCGCAACCACCAGGCGCGCTGCGGGTATTCGGGCGAGTAGAGCCGGACCCGCAGCGACCTGACCTGGCGGTCGATCGGATCGCGGACCAGTAGGTCGCTGTCGAAGTCACTGCGGGGCTTGCTGTTCCACAGTTCTTCCCACTCGGTCGCCTCGCTGCACGCGCGGATCGTCGTGCCCAGACCTTGGTCCTTGGCGAGGCCGGGGGAGAGTTGGCGGACGGTGTGGATGCACCGGCGTGCCTCCTTGCGCCATTCCACGATCACCTCGCGGGCGATGGGCTCGAGGAATATCCATTCCAGGAAGCTCGTGCCGGGGACGAGGCCGGGGAAGGTCCGGCGATGGGCCGCGTTCGCGGCGGCGATCGTGAGCGCGGGCAGCGTGTAGAAGCTGGCCGGGTGGTCGAGGACGGCCAGGTCCGCCAGGTCGTCGGCATCGGGTGCGGAGGGCGCGGTCGGTGGTGGTCCGAACAGGCCGGGCAGGCTCAGGTCGAGGATGTGGCGGCGGAACATCGGGGCCACATCCAAGTGGTCGAACAGGATTTGAAGTGAGTGGAGGGTGGGTGGGCGGGTGCCCAGTTCGATCTTTTCGATGAGGGAGACGGACAGGTTGGCCTTCTTGGCGAGTTCGGTGCGCGTCAGCCAGGCGTCTTCGCGGCGTTGGCGGATGTAGTCACCGAATAGGTTGTCAGCCAAGAGGGTTCGCCTTTCCCGCGGGGATTTGTATTGCGCTATGTACGGCGGGGTGTCCCACGGATTGTGCGGACGGAGTTCGTTGAACTCTCATCTCGTTACTCCGGATAATAGAACACATGTTCGAACGATAGCTCAAATGCTGCCGCTGACCGCGATGACGGGGCCGGGGGTGGCGACGGGCTAGGGGTGGAAGGCGGTCTTGTGGACTGGATGGACAGATGTGTCGGGAACCGGGTGGGCCGGGCTGTGAAGGAGGCGGGGGTGAGCTACGTGGACCTGGGGGAACGACTCGGGATGACGGATGCGGTGCTCGCGCGCCGGATGGCCCGACCCGGCTCGTTCCGGGTGGACGAGTTGATTCTCGTCGCCGCGGCGCTCGGTCACGAGGTCCAGGATCTGCTCCCGGCTGCCGATTGCTTGCCTAAAAAAGGCTGTGCGGTCTGTTTAGTTGAAACGTGATCGGCGGCAGGTAATTTCGGCACACGAAGGCGGCGCTCGAAAAGGGAGCGCCGCCTTTTCGTGTTTCAGTCCAGGGAGAGGTCGCCGAGGGATTCGGAGAACTTGCGCAGCAGGGGGATGAGGGTTTCGCGGTCGGTGGGGGAGAGGGCAGCGAGGAGGCGTTGTTCGTTTGCCATGTGCAGCGGGAGGATTCGGTCGATCAGGTCGCGGCCGGTGTCGGTGAGGTGGACGCGGATGGCGCGGCGATCGTGCGCGTCGGGGACGCGTTCGGCCCAGCCCTTGGCGGTCAGGCGGTCGATGCGGTTGGTGATGGCGCCGGAGGTGATCATGGCGGCCTTGTTGAGTGCGCCTGCGCTGAGGCCGGATTCGTTGCCGGAGCGGCGCAGGGTGGCCAGCACGTCGAACTCCCAGCGTTCCAGGCCCTGGGTGCGGAAGAAGTCGGTCAGCTCGCGGTCGACGATCCGGCCGAGGCGGGAGAGGCGGCCGAAGATCTCCATGGGGGAGGTGTCTACGTCGGGGCGTTCCTGCCGCCAGGCGGCGGTGATCTGGTCGACTGCGTCGGGCAAGACGGGCTCCTGGCTGCGGTGGAATAAATCTCAACATTGAGATACTTGACGCTGAGGTACTTGGATGGTGTTATCTCAACGTTGAGATTATCAATGAGGAGCTATCGATGACCGCCTCACGCGCCGGAGCCGCCGGACTCGCCGGGACGCTCGCCCTCACCGGGCTCGCCGCTGCAGCTCCTGGGCATGGTCATCGTGCTCGGCGGCACCCTGCTCGGCCAGAGCGGAACCGCGCCCCGCGCAATGGAATCCGCGACTCAGCTGATCAGGAAATCCGCAGCCTCCGCTGCGGCTGCCCGGTGATTCCGGCGATGGTCTCGTAGTCGCCGTCGACGTGAAGCACGGTGGCGCCCTGGATCTCGGCGGTGGCTGCGATGATCAGATCCGGGATGGGTAGCCGGTGGCAGCCGTGTTGCGCCAGCATGCCCTGCACTTCCAAGGCGCGATCCATGGCTTCCTCGGTGACAGGAAGCCAGACCAGTGATTTCTGCCCGGCGAGCTTGGCCAGATAGTCCTGATGTGATCGCGCGGAGTATCCGATCTCCAGTGCTGTCAGATGGCAGGCGGCGACCAATGTGCCTGGTGTGCCGATGATTTCCGCGAAGTGAGCTGCTGTCCGCTCGTCGCGGAGCACCCGCTCGAATGCTGACTTGTCGGTCAGCATGAACAGGGTTCTCAGTGCCAAGCACCTCCCATCGCCTCGGGCGACAGGTCGGTGTCACTGTCGCGAAGCTGCTGCAGCACCTTCGCGACCGCGCGTCGGTTCGCTACTTCGCGGAGCGCCGCGTTGACGGTGGCCACCTTGGTCTTGGTGCCCAGCTCTTCCGCCGCTAGCGATAGCGCATCATCGTCGATGTCGATCAGGGTTCGAGACATGGCCCACCTCGCTGATATCGGGAAATTCAATCCAAGGATATCAATTTTTGGGCGACGCTGATATGAAGAATGGGGCGTGACCGAATCCGGTCACGCCCCGTTTCGCAGTCTCGGGGGACTCAGGCGATGTGGAAGCCCGCGCCCGCCCCGCCGCGGCTGTCGATGTCCGACAGCACCGCGCCGATATTGGTGGCCAGCTCCGGCTCGTGGATCAGGTTGCCGCCGCCCTCGCACAGCGGCAGTTCGACATTGATCGGTCCGAGCTTGAAATCGGTTCCGGCAACGACCATTCCGACCAGCTGGTCGCCGCGCAGCACCGGCGCGCCGGAGTCGCCGTGGTTGGCACACACCTGGCTACGGAAGGTCAGGGCCTTGGTCTCCCACACCGGTCCACAGGTGAACCCGGTGGTGCGGCCGTTCTTGCAGACGTTCTCACCGATCTGCACCGGGGAGCCGACCGAGTTGATCACCGACTGCGCGACCTTGCGGGTCGGGGTGACCCGCTCCGGGTTGAAAACGATGATGGCCCAATCCATGTCCTCGCTCTTCTGCGCGATGACACCGATGCCGCCGCTGCGGGTGTACTCGGCCGCGACGCGCGCGCCGACCTCGCCGCAGTGGCCGGCGGTGAGGCCGACCAGCTGGTTCTTGTTGTCGTAGCCGACGGCGGTCAGGGTGCAGTCGCTGACCGTGTCCTTGGAGGTGAGGTCCTCCACGTAGACACCGGAACCGCCGCCCAGAGTCACCACCGGGGCGGCGTCCGCGGGGCCGGCGAACAGGAGCGAGGAGCTGACAGCGGCGGCGGCGATGGCCGCCACGCGCAGAACTCGGGCGCGGCCCGCAGAGAACATTGGATTTTCCTCATCCCCCGAGAATCGAATTCGTGCGCGCGCGGTAATCGGGAGTCCGGCAGCGCGCACGCGGAGCATGTCACGCCGGCAACCGACATGCAAGCCCCTACACGGATGACCGATACGGCGGCCGATCCGGAAGGCTTTGCCCGGCAGCCGCTTCCGAGCGGCCGAAACGGACTTGGCCGTGTCGGTGCCCCGTGATAGAACTCCGGGCAGTGGTGATCGCACCACCGAGTGCAACCGGATCGGCCATTCTCGCGGGCCGCTTCCAATTGGGGAGAATTTCGAATGGCTTTTTCGGGCAAGATGGCCCTGACCATGTTTGTTTCCGCCGCGGCCGTGCTGGTTTCGACGGTGGGGGCCGGTACCGCCAGCGCCGAGCGCGGTCCGGACGGTTCGCTCTACGGCTCGCTCGCGCTGAGCACCGATGGTGGCACCTTCTACGGCGCGGCCTGGAACTACCCGAACTGGGCCGGCTCCGATGCCGACGCCCTGGGCCAGTGCGCGCACCGCGGCTGCAAGGTCATGGTGCAGTTCCGCGACGGCTGCGGCGCCATCGCCGAAAGCGCCGATCACAGCTACTACTACGGCGGTTCGGGCGCCAACCGGGCGGCGGCCGAGAAGGACGCCATGGACCGGCTCACCAACTGGATGCCGTCCCCGCCGGCCATGTTCGGCAGCTCCGCGCCGCCGAAGCAGTCGGTCCACATCCGCTACTCGGAGTGCACCGCCGGCGCGTAGACCCGTGTCGTGGGCGCGCGTAGGTTGAGGCTTGACCTTGACGTTGCGTCAACTTGCATCCTGAATTCGTCGAGGCGAACGAGAGGATACGAAAGGCCGGAACGTGAGCGCCGAATGGTCCATCCAGGAATTGGCGAAAGTGGCCCGCACCACCAGCCGCACCCTGCGGCATTACGGTGACCTCGGGATACTGCCGCCGTCGCGGATCGGATCCAATGGCTATCGCTATTACGACCAGGAATCTCTCGTGCGGTTGCAGCGCATCCTTTTGCTCCGGGAACTCGGTCTGGGCCTGCCGGCCATCGCCGAAGTGCTCGACGGGCAAAAGGACACCGCCGCGGCCCTGCGCACCCATCTGGAATTGCTCCGAACCGAGCAGGACCGGATCGCGCGGCAAATCGTCTCGGTGCAAACAACATTGCGCAAGACGGAAGCAGGTGAGCAACTCATGGCAGACGAAGTATTCGACGGATTCGACCACGCCCGGTACAAGGACGAGGTCATCGAGCGCTGGGGCAAGGACGCCTGGGACAGCGGCAACAACTGGTGGAACTCCAAGAGCGACGCCGAGAAGAAGGCGCATCTCCAGACCCACCTCGATATCGCCGCCGACTACGGCCGCGCCCACGCTGCCGGTCTCCCGGTCGACGGCGACGAGGTCCAGGCCATCGTGCAGCGGCATTACGACTGGCTCGGCTCAACGCCCACGAACGGGCCGGTGACCGCGCGGTACTTCAACGGCCTCGCCGACATGTACGTCGGTGACCCGCGGTTCGCGGCGAACTACGACAAGCACGGCGACGGCACGTCCGAGTACGTCCGCGACGCGATCCGGGTCTACTCCGCCACCCGGCTCTAGCCGGAAATCACGCCACCGCAGCCCCTTTCGGCATCCCCCGGAAGGGGCCGCGGTCGTCTGCGGCCGACCCGGAAACAACCTGTTCGTGCATGTCAACGCCCCGGAGTAGGGTCATCCCAGAGTGTGAGGGGAGGAGACCCGATGAGCCATCCATATGGACAATCCGGACAAACCGGTCCAGAGGATCAACCGCAGATGGGCTTCGCGCCGGTGGAGTACCCGCCGCAGCCGACCGCCCAGCCGGTGGGCATGCCGCCACAGACCGGCTATCCGCAGCAGACCGGCTATCCACCGCAGGGCGGCTATCCGCAGCAGCCCTATCCCGCGTATCCCGCCGCGCCGGGCTACCCCGGTGCACCGGGCTATTCGCCCTACGGCGTCCCGCAGACCAGGGCGAGCGGCGGCACCGCCATCACCGCGGGCGTGCTGGCCATGATCGCGGGCGCGCTATCGGTCATCGGCGGGGTCATCATGCTCATCGCCGCCTTCGTGGTGAACAGCGAGGACACGTCGTACCGCAGCGGCAGCCAATACTCCACGCGCGACGACGAGGGCCTGTTCGGCATTCTGCTCGGGGTCGGCGCGCTCGTGCTGGTGGTCGGGGTGCTCTGGTGCGTCGGGGCCATCATGCTGTTCCTGCGCAAGACCGCCGGACGCTTCATCCTCATCGGCATGTCGGCCATCGCGGTGGTCCTCGGACTGATCAGCTTCGTCCTGAAACCCGGCTCGGGCATCATCGGCCTGATCTTCTCCATCGCCATCCTGGTGTTCGCCGCGGTCCCGCCCACCGGCCGCTGGATCGCCGAGGGCAAACAGCCCCTCGTCCCGGCACAGCCCTACTACCCGTACTACTGACGGAAAACGCCACAGCCGCCCGGTTTTCCGACCGGGCGGCTGTGTGCTGTCGGGAGGCCGGATCAGGCCGCGCACATGGATTGCATGACGCCGCGCAGGATCGGCGCGCCGCAGGTGGCGGGTGCGAAGGCGATGGTCTCGGCGATGCCCAGCGGAGTGGTGATGGTCGAGGCCACGCCCGTGAAGCCGGCGATGGTGTTGCCGACGGTGAGCAGCAGGCTGGTGGTGTCGAGGGCGAAGGTGATGAGGGAGAAGAGGTTCTCCACCTTCACATCGGCCAGCGCCACGGTGTTGAGGGCGCGGCCCTCGTAGATGTCGAAGCCCAGGTTGGCCAGGAAGGTGAGCGGGCCGTAGTCCAGTGCGTCCACGATCGGGCCGAGTTGCTCGGTGCGGCGCAGCATCATGACGTCGGCGACCCGGTTGCTCTGCAGGAAGCCTTGCAGCGCCGCGGCATTGGCGTTGATCGCATCGGGGTCGACCGGCAGGGCGGCCGTGGTGAGGAAGTTGCGGGTGCGTTCGACCAGATCACCGGTCCGCAGCTCGGCGATCGGGGTGCAGCTGCCGTCGGCCTTCATCACCTGGTTGGCCAGATCGATCAGTGGCTGCGGCAGATCCACGTGCTCGTCGGGCAGGTCCAGTTGCAGCTTCCGATAGACGCTGTGCGCGTCGCAGCCCACCGACAGCTGCGACTGCACCGCGCGTGCCAGCGACTTCACGCCGTTGAACAGTGCGCCCACGATCGGCTTGAGCACGAACCCGACGGTCGGCACCAGGCTGGCGGCGAACTGGGCCGGAATCTTCACGATGCGGGCGGCGAGGATGAAGACCTCGACCACATCGCGCACCTTCAGCTGCGAGACCGCGACGGTCTGGTTCACCTGGCCGGTGCGCACCGCGTCGAGGCTGTTGACCAGGTAGGTGACGATCGGGTCGTCGAGGAACTGGGTGCGGTCGTTCACCTCGTCCGGGCTCAGCGGCAGGAACCCGCGTCGGTGCACGTGCATCGAGGCGATGTTCTGCCGGAAGTCGTTGACCGACCGGTCGTATGCGTCCTGCTGGCCGGCGGGCACGACGGTGCGGATGGCGGTGGCCGCCGCGCTGATGACGTCGTCGAAGGTGGCCGCGCCGGGCTTGCCGCAGAGTTCGCCCGCGTCGGCGATCTCGGACGCGGCGAGGGTGTCGCCATCGTCGGCGCGGGCCGGAGCCGCGTCCGGAACGAGGGCGGCCGTGCCCAGCACGGCGGTGATGGACAGCGCACCCACGAGTGGGGTGAAGCGAGTGAAGCGCATGGAGATGTTCTTCCGGGTCGAGCGAAGGGGCACGGCCGCGCAAACACACGGCAAAAACTGGTCGTCCGATCAGTTCGGGTGTCTATGTAATACAGCTCTCATGACGCAGCTGTCCGCTCTTTCGTGAACTTTGTGCAAAAACCTGGCAACCTCGTCCACTCACCGGGATGACGGGGATCACTCAGCGGCCGACCCCCGCGGAGATGATCCGGGCCCCGGCAAAGGCGTGGCATCGCCTCCGGGCGAACCCCGCCAACCCACCCCGATGGAGCCCACGCGCGCTTTCGGTCGATGCCGGTACGCTGGGCACCCGTGACCGTCGCATCCCCGTTCGATCTCATCGTTGTCGGCTCCGGTTTCTTCGGACTGACCATCGCGGAACGCACCGCCAACCTGCTGGGCAAGCGGGTGCTGGTGGTGGAACGTCGCTATCACTTGGGCGGCAACGCCTATTCTGAACCGGATCCGGAAACCGGTATCGAGATCCACAAGTACGGGGCGCACCTGTTCCACACCTCCAACAAGCGGGTGTGGGACTACGTCAACGAGTTCACCGAGTTCACGAACTACCAGCACCGCGTATTCGGCCTGCACAAGGGCCAGGCGTACCCGCTGCCCATGGGCTTGGGCATGATCTCGCAGTTCTTCGGCCGCTACTACAGCCCGGACGAGGCGCGGGCACTCATTGCCGAGCAGTCGGCGGAGATCGCCAGCGGCGAGGTGACCAACCTCGAGGAGAAGGGCATCTCGCTGATCGGCCGCCCGCTCTACGAGGCGTTCATCCGCGACTACACCGCCAAGCAGTGGCAGACCGATCCCAAGGAACTGCCCGCGAACATCATCACCCGGCTGCCGGTCCGCTACACCTTCGACAGCCGCTACTTCAACGACACCTACGAGGGTCTGCCCAAGGACGGCTACACCGCGTGGCTGTCGAAGATGGCCGAGAACGACCTCATCGAGGTTCGCCTGGACACCGACTGGTTCGAGGTGCGCGACGAGATCCGCGCCCAGAACCCGGACGCCCCGGTCGTCTACACCGGCCCGCTGGATCACTACTTCGACTACGCCGAGGGCGAACTCGGCTGGCGCACCATCGATTTCGAGACCGAGGTGCTCGAGACAGGTGACTTCCAGGGCATCCCGGTGATGAACTACAACGACGCGGACGTCCCCTTCACCCGCATCATCGAGCCGCGCCACTTCCACCCCGAGCGCGACTACCCGACCGACAAGACGGTCATCATGCGCGAGTTCTCGCGCTTCGCCCAGACCGGCGACGAACCGTACTACCCCATCAACACCCCCGAGGACCGCGCCAAGGTCCTCGCCTACCGCGAGCGCGCCAAGGCCGAAACCGCCTCGAACAAGGTGCTTTTCGGCGGCCGCCTGGGCACCTACCAGTACCTGGACATGCACATGGCCATCGGCGCCGCGCTCAGCATGTTCGACAATGTGCTGCGCCCGCACCTGGAGTCCGGCGCGGCGCTGGTGGACGACGCCGAATGACCGCCCAACTGACTCGGGAAGAGATGAGCACCGAGACCCGCGCCGTATCCCTGCTCCAGCGCGTCATCCTGCCCCGGCCGGGTGAGCCGCTGGACGTGCGCAAGCTGTACCTCGAGGAATCCGAGACCAATGCCCGGCGCGCGCATGCCATTACGCGCACCGCGCTGGCCATCGGCGCGGAGTCCGAGGTGTCGTTCTGCACCTACTTCAATGCCGTGCCCGCCAGCTACTGGCGGCGCTGGAGCGTGCTGAAGTCGGTGGTGCTGCGGCTGGAGCTGTCCGGCCACGGCCGCGTGGACGTCTACCGCTCCAAGGCCGACGGTTCCCGAATCCACGTGCAGGGCAGCGAATTCAGCACGCCCGGCGACGGCGCGGCGGCCGCGGACTTCATCGAGTTCGAGGTGGATCTGGGCCCGTTCGAGGACGGCGGCTGGATCTGGTTCGACATCACCACCGACAGCCACGTCGAAATGCGCAGCGGCGGTTGGTACGCGCTGGTCGAGGCCCCCGGTGAGGGCAGCATCGCCGTCGGCATGCCCACCTTCAACCGGCCCACCGACGCGGTGAAAACCCTGACGGCCCTGGGCTCGGACCCGCTGGTGCTGGAGAAGATCAAGGCCGTCATCATTCCCGACCAGGGCAACCGCAAGGTGGTGGACGAGCCCGGCTTCACCGAGGCCGCGACCCGCCTGGGCGGCCGCCTGGCCATTCACGATCAGCCGAATCTCGGCGGCTCCGGCGGCTACAGCCGGGTCATGTACGAGGCGCTCGAGACCACCGACGCCGAGTACATCGTCTACATGGACGACGACATCGAGATCGAGCCGGACTGCATCCTGCGCGCGCTGGCCTTCTCGCGTTTCGCCAAGTCGCCCATCCTGACCGGCGGTCAGATGCTCAACTTGCAGGAGCGATCGCACCTGCACACCATGGGCGAGATCGTGGACCGTTCCATCTTCATGTGGACCGCGCCCGCGACGGTCGAGTACGACCACGACTTCTCCAAGCATCCGCTGCGCGACCGCGACAACTCGAAGCTGCTGCACCGCCGCATCGATGTGGACTTCAACGGCTGGTGGACCTGCGTCATCCCGCGTCAGGTCGCCGAGGAGATCGGCCAGCCGCTGCCGCTGTTCCTGAAATGGGATGACGTCGAATACGGTTTGCGCGCACGCGAACACGGCTACCCGACCGTCACCCTCCCGGGCGCGGCGGTGTGGCACATGGCCTGGTCCGACAAGGACGACGCCATCGACTGGCAGGCCTACTTCCACCTGCGCAACCGCCTGGTGGTCGCCTCGCTGCACCTGCCCAACGACGGCCGCCCGATGGTCGTCAACACCATCAAGGCCACGCTGAAACACCTGCTGTGCCTGGAGTATTCGACGGTCGCCATCCAGAACGAGGCGATCCGCGACTACCTCGCCGGTCCGGACAAGCTGTTCGAGCTGCTGCCGAGCGCGCTGGGCAAGGTGCACGCCATGCGCAAGGAATACCCGGACGCGGTGGTGCTGCCGTCCTCCACCGAACTGCCGCTGCCCTCGCACGCCGAGGTGGGCGCGGTCGGCGAACCCGGCAACCCGCTCGCCAAGGTGACCCGCCTGGGCAAGGGCGTGCTGCACAACTTCCGCAGGGCCAACCAGAGCCACCATGAGACCCCGCAGCTGAACGTGCCGACGCTGGACGCGCGCTGGTTCCTGCTCTCGCAGGTGGACGGCGTCACCGTAACCACCGCCGACGGGCGCGGCGTCGTCTACCGTAAGCGGGATCCGCGAAAGGCCATGGAGCTGTTCAAGGAAGCGATGCGCCTGCGCAAGGAGCTGGCCGAGCGCTTCCCGGAGGTGCGCGAGCAGTATCGTCGCGCGCACGCACACCTCACCAGCAAGGCCGCGTGGGAAACAGTCTTCGGTATCGATACTGAATCAGGCAGCAACACTTCAAGGAATGAACCCAAATGACCGCTGCTCACACAGCTTCCGGCCCGGACCGCGGCCTGCACGTGGTCCCGGACGAGCCGGTGGCCCCGGCCCCGGCCGAGTCCCCGGCCGAGGTCAAGATCATCAATTTGGTGCAGGGCGCCATCGGGCAGAACCCGGCGGTCATCAAGGCCGCCCGCGGTATGTCCCACTTCGGTGAGCACTCGCTGGGCTGGCTCGGCATCGCCGCGGTCGGCGCGCTGGTCGACAAGCCGCGCCGCCGCGAGTGGGCCGGGGTCGCCGTGGGCGCGTTCGGCGCGCACGCCGCCTCGGTCGTGATCAAGCGCGTCGTCCGCCGCAAGCGCCCGCACGATCCGTCCGTGCAGGTCAACGTGTCGACGCCGTCGAAGCTGAGCTTCCCGTCCTCGCACGCCACCTCAACCACGGCGGCGGCTGTGTTGCTCGGCAGACTCACCGGGCTACCCTTGCCTGCGGTGCTCGTCCCGCCGATGCTGCTCTCCCGCATCGTGCTCGGTGTGCACTACCCCACCGACGTTCTCGGAGGGGCGGCGCTGGGCGCAGCATCAGCAGCCGCCGTGCTCGCAGCCGAAAAGAGACTCGCGAAGTGACCGCCCAGGAAAGAGCCATCGTTGACATGAGCGAAGAGCCGACCAGCACAGACCTAGCGGAGGCGGTCATCAAGGGACCGCCGAAGACGTTGGGCGGCGGCCTGATCAAGGCCATGCGCCCGCGCCAGTGGATCAAGAACGTGCTGGTGCTGGCCGCGCCGCTGGCGGCCGGGAAGACCATCGGCGGCGACCTGGTGATCACCGACCTGTCGGTGCTCGGCCACGTGGCCATCGCGTTCGTGGTGTTCTGCATGGCCGCCTCGGGCATCTACCTGGTCAACGACGCCCTCGACGTGGAGGCCGACCGGGCCCACCCGACCAAGCGCTTCCGGCCCATCGCGGCCGGCGTGGTGCCGGTGAACCTGGCCTACGCGCTCTCGGCGGTGCTGCTGATCGGCTCGATCCTGGTGTCGTTCATCGCCAATTGGCATCTGGCCGTGGTGATGGCGGTCTACATCGGAATCCAGCTGGCGTACTGCTTCGGTCTCAAGCACCAGGCGGTGCTGGACATCTGCATCGTGTCCTCGGGCTTCCTGCTGCGCGCGATCGCCGGTGGCGTGTCCTCCGATATCCGCCTGTCGCAGTGGTTCCTGCTGATCATGGCCTTCGGTTCGCTGTTCATGGCGACCGGAAAGCGCTACGCCGAGTTGAAGCTCGCGCTCGACACCGGCGCCAAGATCCGCAAGTCGCTGGAGTACTACACGCCGACCTACCTGCGTTTCGTCTGGACCCTGTCGGCCACCGCGGTGGTCGTGTTCTACGGTCTGTGGGCGTTCGAGCAGGACAAGACCAAGGACACCATCTGGTTCGCCATCTCGATGATCCCGTTCGTCATCGCCATCATGCGGTACGCGGTGGACGTCGATCGGGGCGAAGCGGGTGAGCCGGAAGAGATCGCCCTGGGGGACCGCGTCCTCCAGTTCCTCGCCATCGCCTTGATCGGAGCATTGGGTGTCGCTGTCTATCTCACCTGACGTGGTAGAGGGAGAAGAGCGAGAGACGGGCGCGCCGACGGCACAATTGCCGCTCGGTCGCGCCCGTCGGCGTGCGGAGGACTCCGCGCGCGGTTTCTCGCGACTATCCCGAGCCACGTTCCTCGGTGGGATGGTGCTGACCGCGACGCTGTTCGCGGCCGGCGCCTGGCAGCGTCGTTGGATCGCCGACGACGGTCTCATCGTGCTGCGCACGGTGCGAAACCTGATGGCGGGCAACGGTCCGGTCTTCAATGCGGGCGAACGGGTCGAGACCAACACCAGCGCGGCCTGGACCTATGTGGTCTGGTTCTTCAGCTGGCTGACCCAGGCCCGGCTGGAGTACGTGGTGCTCGGCATCGCGCTCACCATGTCGGTGCTGGCCATCGTGATCGCCATGCTGGGCGCGGCCCGGCTTTGGGGCGGCACGTCCTCGGCGCTGCTGGTGCCCGCGGGCGCGCTGGTCTACATCGCGCTGCCCCCGGCCCGCGACTACGCCACCTCCGGACTGGAAAACTGCCTGGTCATCTTCTGGCTGGCGGTGCTGTGGTGGGCGCTGATCCGCTGGTCGCAGGCCGAGAAGGTGCGCGTCGCAGGCTTTTTCGCGCTGGTGTTCTGGGCGGGCCTGGCACCGCTGATCCGGCCCGAGATGGCGGTCGTGGGCGGGCTCGCGCTGCTCATGCTGTTCTGCGCCCCGGTGCCCGAGACCCGGTTGCGGCCCTGGATGTTCCGCACCGTGGTCGTGGTGGTGGCCGGACTGGTGCCGATGGGATACCAGATCTGGCGAATGGGCTACTACGGCCTGCCCTATCCGAATACCGCGGTGGCCAAGGACGCGGGCGGGGCCAAGTGGTCGCACGGCTTCACCTATATGTGGGATCTGGTCGGCCCGTACTGGCTGTGGCTGCCGTTGCTGCTGGCCGCGGCGTCGATCGTGCTGGTGCGGCAGGGCCGTGGTGCCGCCGCCCACCGCGAGGCGGACGGCGAGGCCCGGGAAACCAACTGGCGCGGCCGGATCCACCGGTTCAGCCTCTGGCTGCGTACCCCGGCCGCGATCGTGACCCTCATGGTAGGCAGCGGTGTGCTGCTGGTGATCTACGAGCTGCGCGTCGGCGGTGACTTCATGCACGGGCGCATGCTGCTGCCGCAGCTGTTCCTGCTCATGCTGCCGGTTTCGGTGATCCCGCTCCGGTTGCGCAGTGCCGCCGATGCCGGTGCGCGCCGCCTGAACTGGGCGTTCGTATTCGTGCTTGCGGCCTTCGTCGGCACGGCGGGCTGGGCGCTGTTCGCGGCGAACACCACCGCGATCAAGACCGGTACCACGATCCGCGCCAACGGCATTGTGGACGAGCGCATCTACTACGTGCTGCGCACCGGTCACGACCACCCGATCCTGGCCAGCGACTACCTGGACTACCCGTGGATGCGTGCCATGGTGCGCGACATCGACAATTCGCCCGACGGTGCGCTGTTGATCGTCTCGCCGTCGTTCATGAACTGGTACCTGGATCCGGCCCCGCAGCCCGAGCCGGGGAACGACGAGAAGCCCGAACATGTCGTGTTCTTCCTGAATCTCGGCATGACCAGCATGAATGTGCCGCTGGACGTGCGCGTCATCGATCAGATGGGGCTGGCGTACCCGCTTGCCGCGCATACCGATCGGTTGACCGACGGTCGCATCGGCCACGACAAGGCGCTCTACCCGGACTGGGTCGTGGTGGACACCGGCATGGTGGACAAGCACCCGTGGATGCCGTCGTTCCTGGACGAGAAGTGGGTGACGCAGGCTCGAGTCGCCCTGTCCTGCCCGGACACCCAGGCCCTGCTGGCCTCCTCGCGAGCGCCGCTCACCTTCGACCGCTGGCGGCACAACCTGATGCAGTCGCTGGACTTCGCCAAGTACCGCATCGACCGCGTACCCAAGTACGAGATCCAGCGCTGCGGACTGGTCGATCCGACCCAGCCGCCGCCGCCCGCCCCCGCGCTGCCGAAGTAGACGAAAAGACAGCACCCCGCGCCCTTGAACGGGCGCGGGGTGCTGTGTTTATGGGGGTTCGGGGGCGAAGCCCGGCCGCGGGGAGGCGGAGGCCCGAGCTACGAGAGTTGTTGTCCCCCTTTGACCGAAACGTCACATTCCGGGTGCGGGATATGGGATGCTGTCTCGATTTGGTAACACCCCGGCGTGGGTTTCGCGATAAGCTCCGCGAAGACTCCCGTCGCCGACTGTGGAAACCCGCTGCGCGGCAACGGTTGTCGCAATACGAACCCGGGCGGGTAGACCAGGGAGGCCCGGGGCGCACGGACGGAAGGCCGAATATGCGGGGCGTGACGGTTAAGGGTGGGGCGCGGAGCTGGTTGCGGAAGTCGGTGCTGGCCTTGGCATTGGCGACCACGGTGCCGCTGGGGGTGTCGGTCCTGGGAACGGGTACGGCACAGGCGGCCTTCGGTCCGGACGGCATGGACTTCTATGTCGACTCCAGCATGGGTCCGATCAAGAACCGCGTCTTCCGGGCGGCGGACGGCAATACGAACCGCGTGGTCTACGCGCTCGACGGCGAGCGCGCCCGCGACGACCTCAACGGCTGGGAGATCAATACCGATGTCGCCCACGCGCTGACCGCCGCGAACATCAATGTCGTCATGCCGGTCGGCGGCCAGTCCAGCTGGTACGCCGACTGGAACTCGCCGAGCACCTTCCTCGGCCTGCCCGCGGGCACGGCCTCCCAGCAGTCCGGATCCGGTATCACGCAGGCGCTTTCGGGTGGCCCCGGCAAGTCCTACACCTACAAGTGGGAGACGTACCTGAGCTCGGAGCTGCCGGGTGCGCTGCGGGATCGCCTGGGCTTCAGCTCGACTCGCAACGGCATCTTCGGCCTGTCCATGTCCGGCGGCTCGGCGTTCATGCTGGCGGCCTTCCACCCGGCCCAGTTCTCCTACGCCGGTTCGATGTCCGGCGCGCTGGACCTGTCGTTGCCCGGCATGCGCGATGCCATCCGGGTGGCCATGGTGGACGCGGGCGGTTACAACGTGGACGCGCTGGCCGGGCCCAAGGATCTCAAGTGGCAGCACCTGGACCCCTTCCAGTTCGCGCCCAAGCTGAAGGCCAACGGCACCCACCTGTTCATCTCGGCGGGCAGCGGCCTGCCGAGCTCGCTCACCGATATCAACACCACGGTCGTCCAGGCCATGGGTATCGAGGCGGTGTCGCTGGTCGGCACCAAGGCCTTCCAGGCCCGCTGGGCCGCGCTCGGCGGCGGCAACCTGGTCACCGACTATCCGGCCATCGGCGTGCACAACTGGAAGAACTGGGAGGCCGAGACCGGCCGCATGATTCCGGACCTGTCCGCGAACATCGGCTGAACCACACTGCGCGCCTTGGGTATTCGACTCCGATGCCCGGAGATGCCGAAGGCGCGCAGCGCGGTTCGCGCGAGTTTGGAGTGATAGCGAATGCATATGAGTTCACGGGGGCGGAATTCGACCCTCGAGTCGCAATCAGGCACAGGTCTACGCCACATTCCTGGCGAACCGTGGCGCTCGTCACTTTCGTCACGATCCGATAACGTCCCGTTGCCGATCGCGCGATAGGGTCGCCGAGACCTCTGCCGTGGTCACGAGCACACGGTGAGACCGAACGACAGGAAAGGCCGGACAGAAAAATGCGAGGCGATAGACGTCAGAGATCCCGCGGTTGGCTCAAGAATTCCGTGGTCGGATTGGCTCTGGCGATTGCGCTGCCGTTCGGGGTGTCGGCGGTGGGCGCCGGAACCGCCAACGCGGCCCTGGACCCCAGTGGATTCGACTTCTACGTCGACTCGGCGTCGATGGGCCCGGTCAAGTCGCGGGTCTTCCGCGCGGCCGACGGCAACACCGCCCGCGTCGTCTATGCCCTCGACGGCATGCGCGCCGGGCAGGATCTGAGCGGCTGGGAGATCAACACCGACATCGCCCGCGCGCTGACCAACGCGAATATCAACGTGGTCATGCCGATCGGCGGCCAGTCCAGCTTCTACGCCGACTGGAACGCGCCCAGCAGCATCCTCGGTGAGGGCGGCGGCACCGGTTCGGCCGGTTCCTCGTCGCTGTCCTCCTCCGGTTCGGCCTCGGGGTCGTCCTCGGGGTCGGGCGCCTTCCAGATCCTGGGCGGCGGCCCCGGCAAGAGCTACCGCTACACCTGGGAGACCTTCCTGTCCCGGGACCTGCCCAACGCGCTGCAGGCGCGCCTGGGCTTCAGCAAGACCCGCAACGGCATCTTCGGCCTGTCCATGGGCGGTTCGGGTGCGCTGACCCTGGCCGCCTACCACCCGGATCAGTTCAGCTTCGCCGGCTCGTACTCCGGCTACCTGAACGTCTCCGCCCCGGGCATGCGCGAGGCCATCCGCCTGGCCATGATCGACGCGGGCGGCTACAACGTGGACTCGATGGCGCCGCCGTGGGGCCCGCAGTGGCTGCACATGGACCCGTTCGTGTTCGCTCCGCGCCTGCGCGACGCCAACACCCGCCTCTGGATCTCGGCCGCGAGCGCCATTCCGGCCGCGGGTGATGTCACGGGCATCATGCCGGTGATCCAGGGCGTGCCGCTGGAGGCTCTCGCGCTGGTCAACACCCGCGCCTTCCAGGCCCGCATGATGTCGCTGGGCGCCAACAACGTCACCTACGACTTCCCGGCCACCGGTGTCCACAACTGGAACAACTGGAACGCCGAGGTCTACCGGATGATCCCGGATCTGTCCGCGAACATCGGGTAACCCACAACCCCTCGAAAAGGCCCCCGCCCACTTGGACGGGGGCCTTTTTCGTTCCCCGCGGAAGATCGTTTCGCGACTCGCCGCGCTGAGCGCACCGGACACGCCCAGCTGGTCATCCGATAATCGTTCCGTAGCGAAGATGAGTTCTGCGTGATCGATGTGATCTGTTCTGCGTGATCAGTGTTCTGCTCAAACCGAGAAGGGCTGGGTCGATGCGGGTGCGAGGCTTCACGCGAAAGGTTCTGGGCGTCGCCGCTGCCGCCCTCCTGATGCCATTCGGGGTGGCGGTGATCGAAGCACCACCGGCGGCAGCGGCATTCGATCCCGCCATCTTCGACTTCTGGGCCGATTCCCCGTTCATGGGGCCGATCAAGACCCGGGTGCTGCGGGCCCGGGACGGCAACACCCAGCGGGTGGCCTACGTGCTGGACGGCATGCGGGCGCAGGAGGATCTGAGCGGCTGGGAGATCAATACCAATGTGCCCCAGGTGCTGGCCGACTGGAACATCAATGTGGTGATGCCGATCGGCGGGCCGTCGAGTTTCTACGCCGACTGGGATTCGCCCAGTTCGTTCTTCGGCATCACACCGGGCACGGGTTCCGCGGCCTACGGCACCGGTTCGGGCGCGACCGAGGCGCTGGGCGCGGGTCCGGGCAAGAGCTACCGGTACGCGTGGGAGGACTTCATCACCAACCACCTGCGCTGGGAGTTGCAGAATCGCCTGGGCTTCAACCCGAATCGCAATGGCGTGTTCGGGCTGTCCATGGGCGGCAGCGCCGCGCTCACCCTGGCGGCCTACCACCCCGACTTCTTCAGCTACGCCGGTTCCTACTCCGGCTACCTGAACATCTCCGCGCCCGGCATGCGCGAGGCCATCCGCCTGGCCATGCTCGACGCCGGGGGCTACAACGTGGACTGCATGGCCCCGCCGTGGGGTCCGAGCTGGCTGCGCATGGACCCGTTCGTCTTCGCGCCCACCCTGATCGCCAACAACACCCGGGTGTGGGTCTCGGCGGGCAGCGGCGCGCCCATGCCCGAGGATCTGGACATCCCGATCGGTATGGCCGCCGACCGCCTGATCCGCGGCGCGCCCCTGGAAGCCTTGGCGCTGGCCAACTCTCGCGCCTTCCAGGTCCGCATGCTGACCCTGAACGCGCAGAACGTGGTCTACGACTTCCCGGCCAACGGGCTGCACGCCTGGACCAACTGGGCCAATGACGCCTACCGCATGATCCCGGACATGTCGGCGAATATCGGCTGACGATTCGACGATCCGGCCGCCGCCCGAATGGGTGGCGGCCGGTGTCTTTGGCGGGTTCGGGGGCGAAGCCCCTGAGAGCCCCGAGAGTTGGGATTAATCACGGTTTGGTCGCGTGAGGTGTTTCGATAGCGATTCGCTCCGAATTGGGGCCTATAGAAGATCCAGCGTCAGCAGTTTCTGCATTTCGGCTGTGGTCAACGGTGACCACGCTCGTGAAAGGCGAGTCGATGCGGTCTGTTCGGGTGCTTCGCGGTGGGTTGTGGCGGTCCCTGGCGGGACTCGCTGTGGCAGTTGTCGTTTCACTGTCTGGTATGGCTGGGTTGGCCGGGCCCGCGCGGGCCGCATTCGATCCGGGCGGCTACGACTTCTGGGTCGATTCCAGCATGGGCCCGATCAAGTCGCGCATCTTCCGCGCCCAGGACGGCAATACCCACCGCGTGGTCTACGCGCTGGACGGATTGCGCGCCCGCAACGACCTTTCCGGCTGGGAGATCGATACCGCGATCGAACGCGCGCTGACCGCGTGGAACATCAATGTGGTGATGCCGGTCGGTGGCCAGTCCAGCTTCTATTCGGACTGGGTGGCCCCCAGCAACACCAATGGGCAGACCGTGCCCTACGCCTGGGAGACCTTCCTGACCCGGGACCTGCGCAATGCGCTGGCGGCCCGGCTGGGCTTCAATCCGTCCGGCAACGGGGTCTTCGGTTTGTCCATGGGCGGGAGCGCCGCGCTGGTGCTCGCCGCCTATCACCCGGACCAGTTCCGTTATGCCGGATCGTATTCCGGGTATTTGAACAATTCCGCGCCCGGCATGCGCGAGGGCCTGCGCGCCGCGCTGCTGGACGCGGGCGGCTACAACATCGACGCCATGTGGGGTCCGCCGTGGAGCGAATTGTGGCTGCGCAACGATCCTTTCGTTTTCGCGCCGCTGTTGCGCGACCACGGCACCCGGCTGTGGATCTCCAGCGGAAACGGCCTGCCCGGTCAGCGGGACGTGGTGCGTAGCCCACTGGACGCGTACAACGTCGGCAATGCGATGGGCCTGGAAGCCATAGCGCTTGCGAATACCCGCTCGTTCCAGGCTCGGCTGGACTCGCTGGGCGCGAACAATGCGGTCTTCGACTTCACTCCCGACGGCGTGCACAACTGGCCGTACTGGGCCGACCAGGTCTACAAGATGCTGCCGGATCTGAGTGCCAACATCGGTTGAGCGAATCCGCCGGGGCCGCTCGACCGATACCGCCAAGACGCAAGCGGCGTAAGGGATTTCCACGTTGCCGCGACATCACGTGCGATTCGCGATATGGTCACCGCGCCATTACGGTTGTATGCGATGGTGGGAATCCCCTAATCATTAAGCATGACCTTGCCAACCGCTCGGAGCGTCGAATACCCTCCAGCGAGCGCAAGTGTGACCGCCAAGTGGTAGCGCTTCGCTCGCAGAGAACTGTCGGGATTCGCTGCGAGTGCTGATCGCGTATGTCCGTGGCTGGCTTTGTCATGCGGGTGCGCGCGATTGACAACTTAAGACACCGCAGTAGCGCAGTGCTGCGGTAGAGAAGGAGCAGTATCCATGCGTTTCGGCAGGTCCGCCGTGCCGGGAGTATCGCCGCGTGGCCGGGCGCAGAGTGGTTGGCGCATACGGCTCGTCGCCGCCACCGTCACCGCTGCGGCGCTGGCTGTCCCGACCGCCTCCCTGGCCGCCCCGTCCATCGCGAATGCCGCGCCGGTGTTCGGCCCGATGCATCGCGGGGTTCCGGGCAGCTTCGAAGAGCTGATGGTCCCCTCCAGCATGGGCCCGATCAAGGTCCAGGTGCAGTGGGCGCGCAACGGCGGTAGCTCCGCGGTCTACATGCTCGACGGCATGCGCGCCCGCGACGACCGCAATGCCTGGGCCAACGCCGACGAAGGCGACGCCCCCGGCATCTTCGCCAATGACGACGTGAACGTCATCATGCCGGTCGGCGGCCAGTCCAGCTTCTACGCGGACTGGGCGGCCCCATCCAACACCAACGGTCAGAAGTTCACCTACAAGTGGGAGACCTTCCTGACCAAGGAACTCCCCGATTTCCTTTCCGGCTACGGCGTTTCGCGTAACAACGTGGCCATCGCGGGCCTGTCCATGGGTGGCTCGGCCGCGCTCATGACCGCCGCCTACCACCGCGACATGTTCAAGCAGGCGACCTCGTTCTCCGGCTACCTGAACCTGTCCGCGCCGGGCATGCGTGAGGCCATCCGCCTGGCCATGCTGGACGCGGGCCGCTACAACGTGGACTCGATGGCCGCGCCGTGGAGCCCGGCCTGGCTGCGCATGGACCCGTTCGTGTTCGCGCCGCAGCTGAAGAACCTGCCGATGTACATCTCCTCGGGCAACGGCATCCCCGGTCCGCACGACGGCATCGGCTCCTTCGGCGACGCGTTCAACACCGGTAACGCCATCGCCCTGGAGGCGCTGGCCGTGGTGAACACCCGTGCCTTCCAGGCGCGTCTGGGCCAGCTCAGCATTCCGGCCCAGTTCGACTTCACCGCGACCGGTACCCACAAGTGGGGCTACTGGCACGACGAGCTGATCAAGGCCCGCCCGGGCATGCTCAGCGCGCTGGGTGTCGCCTAGCCCGAAGGGGTATGTGCGGCCTAGCCCGAAGGGGTGTGTGTCGCCCAGCCCGCAGGGGTCAGCCCATAGCTGAAACGAATGAACCGGCCATCCGACAGAGTGGCCGGTTCTTTTATGCCTCCCCAAGATTCGCCGCAACGGGGTAGAAAACGTATGTGACAGCTGTGGCAATTGGTAAGAGGGGGAGAGGCGGCCGCAGAGTGCCGGTCGCGCTCGCGGTAGCCACGACGGCCTTGCTGACGGTGGGGACGGCGTATGCGGAACCGGGGGCCGCGCCACCGACGGGCGAAGCGGCCAAACCGACCAAACCCGCTATTCGAAACGCGGTGTGGCTCACCGACAGACGGGTGGCCCTGTGGGTGGACTCACCCGCCATGGGCACCCAGATCCAAGTCCAGCTGCTGCTGGCCCGGGACTGGAATGCCAAGCCGGAGGCCAAATTCCCGATGCTCTTGCTGCTCGACGGGCTGCGGGCCGCGGACGATCAGAGCGGTTGGACGAAAGACGCTGGGGCGGAGGCGTTCTACGCCGACAAGAACGTCACCGTGGTACTGCCGGTCGGCGGCGCGGCGGGTTTCTATTCGGACTGGAAGCAGCCCGACCACGGCAAGACCTACAAGTGGGAAACGTTCCTCACCAAGGAATTACCGCCGTTGCTCGATCGTGATTGGCGCACCACCAATGTGCGCGGCCTGGCCGGACTCTCCATGGGCGGCACCGCCGCCATGACGCTCGCCGCCCGCAATCCGGGCTTCGTACGCTATGCCGCTTCCTTTTCCGGCATGCTCACCCTGACCACCCTCGGTATGCCGCAGGCGGTCGCGTACGCCATGCGCGACGCGGGCGGCTACAACGCCGACGCCATGTACGGCCCGCCCACCGACGCCGAATGGGAGGCGCACGATCCCTACGCGCTCGCGGAAAAACTGAAGGGCCTCAGCCTGTATGTGTCCAGCGGCAGCGGCCTGGCGGGCGTCTACGACATTCCCGCCGGTATTCCGGGGGTGAGCACCAACTGGACCGGTATGGCGCTGGAAGTGCTGTCCCGCTTCTCTTCTCGGCAGTTCGTGGCCAAGCTGAACAAGCTCAGCATTCCGGTGCAGGTGAACTACCGGCCGTCGGGCACGCATTCCTGGCCGTACTGGGATTTCGAGATGCGGCAGTCCTGGCCGCAGGCGGCGTCGGCGCTGGGTGTGGAGGCGGCCAAGCCCGACGGCGCGGCGGCGGGCGCGATTCTGCCTGTGGCGCTGGGAAAGTCGTGGCTGGGTGACTGCCTGACTCCGGAGTACCAGCTGTCCGGCGGTGTGGCGCAGGCCTTCCGGGGCGGTCGGGTGCTGTGGTCGGGGGCCACCGGCGCGCATCCGGTGGGCGGCATGATCGGCGGTGCGTTCGAGGGCGCGGCGGGACCCGCTGGCGCACTCGGCTTTCCCACATCCGACGAAACGCCCATTCAGGGCGGCGCGCAGCAGGCTTTCCAGCACGGCACCATCGTCTTCCGCGACGGCAAGGCCGAGATACACGCCACCTGAACGGGATACCCGCCGAATGCCCGCGGGCCGACGGTAGAGTGCACCGTTGTCCGTGACTCCCGTCACGTCGGTGTGCTTCCCCCCTGCGGTTCAGGAGATCGATCTCTATGGCAGTACAGGGCGCTTCGTCATGCCCGCGCAACGGTTCGGTTCGAAAGTCCCCGCGCGTTCGACAGTCCAGGAATGCTCGCGGCTCGCTCTGGCGGCGCGCCTTGGTGGCCGCTGCGGCCGTGGTGGCGCTGCCCGGTCTGGCCGGGCCCGCGCTGGCCCTGCCCACGCACCCGCTGCACCGCTCGCCCGAGGGCGGGTTCGAGGAGCTGATGGTGCCGTCGAGCATGGGCCCGGTCAAGGTTCAGGTGCAGTGGGCCAAGCACGGCGGCGACGCCGCGCTGTACCTGCTCGACGGTCTGCGCGCCCGCGACGACTTCAATGCCTGGACCTTCGAGACCAACGCGCTGGCGCAGTTCGCCGAGGACAACATCACCCTGGTGATGCCGGTCGGCGGCCAGTCCAGCTTCTACACCGACTGGCGCGCGCCCTCGAGCACGAACGGTCAGAAGCTCACCTACCGCTGGGAGACCTTCCTGACCGAGGAGCTGCCCGCCTTCCTGGAGGGCTACGGCGTCTCCCGCACCAATGACGCGGTGGCGGGCCTGTCCATGGGCGGCTCGGCGGCGCTGGCCCTGGCCGCCTATCACCGCGACCAGTTCAAGCACGCGTCCTCGTTCTCGGGCTACCTGAACATCTCCGCGCCCGGTATGCGCGAGGCCATCCGCATCGCCATGCTGGACGCGGGCCGCTTCAACGTCGATTCCATGGCCTGGCCGTGGAGCCCGGCGTGGCTGCGCATGGACCCGTTCGTCTTCGCCCCGCAGCTGCGCAATCTGCCGATGTTCATCTCCGCCTCGTGGGGCGTGCTGGGCGCGCACGACAATCCGGACTCCGTGATCGGCCTCTTCAACACCGTCAATTCCGTTGCCCTGGAGGCGCTGTCGATGGTCAACACCATCTCCTTCATGGCCCGCATGAACCAGCTCGGCATCGGCGCGCACTACAGCCTGCCGATGCGCGGCACCCATTCGTGGGGCTACTGGCAGGACCAGCTGGCCACCGCGCGCCCGGACATCCTCGCCGCGTTGGGGGTGTAGTTGGCGTATCCCAAGGTGACAGCTGATTTCGTAACGGTCGGGGTAACTCCCCGGGTACGTCCAAAATTGGTGTCGCGACTGACCGCCGGCACGCGTGCGGGACCCCGACGGCTCTTAGCTGTGCGCTGAAGTCGCGGTGAGGCGGGGGAGAAACTGGTCGTTTGCTGTAGAACGGCCGGTTTCCGTGTGTCCTACCGGGAGTCACGTGCTTCCGGAGGTACAACACTTGTGTGGCTGGAGTTGTCCGTGTGATCGAACGAGGGCGTATGCGTTTGCTGGCATGCGCCGTGGCTGCGGTATTCCCGCTGGCCGCGGGCACTTTCGTGGGGAGCGGCCCGGCATCGGCCGCCCCGGAGGCACCCGTCCCGGCCGCGAGCATCCAGAAGATGACGTGGCTCAACGACCGGCGCGTGACCGTCTGGGTGAACTCGCCCGCCTCGGGCGCACCGGTGGAAATCCAGTTGCTGCTGCCCCGCGACTGGAATGCCAAGCCGGACGCGAAGTTCCCGGTCGTCTACATGCTCGACGGCCTGCGCGCCACCGACGACGAGAACGGCTGGACCAAGGACGCGGGCGCGGTCGGCTTCTTCGCCGACAAGAACGCGCTGGTGGTGCTGCCGGTCGGCGGCCAGTCCAGCTTCTACGCCGACTGGCTCGCGCCCGACAACGGCCGCAACTACCAGTGGGAGACCTTCCTGGTGAGGGAGCTCCCGCCACTGCTGGAGAGCCAGTTCCGGGCCACCGATGTGCGTGCGGTGGAGGGCCTTTCGATGGGCGGCACCGCGGCCATGATGCTGGCCGCCCGCAATCCCGGCTGGGTGCGCTCGGCCGCCTCCTACTCCGGCTTCCTCACCCTGACCGCGCTGGGCATGCCGCAGGCCGTCAATTTCGCCATGCACGACGCGGGCGGCTACGACTCCAGCAAGATGTTCGGCCCGCCGTCGAGCCCGGCCTGGAAGGAACACGACCCGTACGAGCTGGCCGACAAGCTCAAGGGCACGGCGCTGTACGTGTCCAGCGGCAACGGCGTGGCGGGCACCACCGACCCGCTCTCCGACATTCCGGGCATCACCACCAATTACGCGGGCCTGGGCCTCGAGGTGCTGTCGCGGCTGAGCACCCAGAACTTCGTGGCCAAGCTCAACAAGCTGAATATCCCGGTCTCGGTGAACTATCGCGCCTCGGGCACCCATACCTGGCCGTACTGGGACTTCGAGATGCGCCAGGCGTGGCCGCAGACCGCCGCGGCCATCGGCGTGGACGCCACCGCGCTGGACTGCAAGATCGCCGGGGCCATCGCGCCCGTGGTGCAGGGCAACAACTGGCTGGGCGACTGCCTCTCCGGTGAGTACCAGGTGCCCGGCGGCGTGGCCCAGGACTTCCGCGGCGGCAAGGTCTTCTACTCGCAGCCCACCGGCGCGCAGCCGGTCGCGGGCGCGATCGGCGGCAGCTATGCCGGACTCAGCGGCGCGGCAAGCGGTTTGGGCTTCCCGACCGCCGTCGAGGGCGGACTGCCCGACGGCCGCGGCCGGTTGCAGCCCTTCCAGCACGGCTCCATCTACTGGACCCCGCAGACCGGCGCGCAGGCGGTGCGCGGCGCCATCTTCGACACCTGGTCCAAGGCCGGCTACGAGCGCGGCCCGGCCGGTTACCCCAACGGCCAGGAGACCCGCACGCCGCAAAGGGACGGCGTGGTGCAGGGTTTCGAGAACGGGCCCATGTACTTCAGCGCCAAGACCGGCGCGCACCTGGTGCAGGGGCTGATCCTGGGCAAGTACGCCCAGCTCGGCTTCGAGAACAGCCCTTACGGTTTCCCGACCACGGAGGAACGGGGCCTGCGCGACTTCGGCCGCTACTCCGCGTTCGAGGGCGGCAATATCTACTGGAGCCCGCTCTCGGGCGCCTGGGGCGTGCACAGCGGTCCGATCATGGACGCCTGGGGCGCAACCGGATTCGAGAACGGCCCGCTCGGCTTCCCGATCTCCGATGAGGGCCAGACGCCGGGCGGTTCGCAGCAGACCTTCCAGGGCGGCACCATCACCGTCCGCGACGGCCGGGTCACCGCGGCCACCCTCGACGGCCGCCCGATCACCATTCCGGGCAGCGAGCAACCCAAGCCCGATCCGGCCCAGCCCGCCGCCCAACCGCAGCCCGCGATTCAGCTGCCGGGTCTGCCCGCGGTACCGCTCCCGGCGGGGCAGACACCAGCACCCGCCGCCCCGGCGGCCCCGGCCACGCAGCCCGCGTCCCCGGCGCCGCAGCCCGCGCCCGCGAGCCCGGCACCGCAGCCCGCCGCGGCTCCGGCCCCCGAACCCGCGCCCGCCGAACCCCCGCAGCCCGCCCCGATCCCGGCGCTGGGCCCGGAGGTTCGCCCCAACTGAGACTTTCCGGACCAATAGGCCCTAACCGGCCCTAAGAAGTAGATGAGGTTCCGTTGCGACCCGCGACTGGACACCGGGTTGCGGCTAGCCTGGGGGCGACCTTTTGCCCTTGGACAGAACTAGGAAGCGAATAGATGCACGGGACCCGTGGAAAGGTATTCGGCGTGGTAGCCGCCGTCGCTGCCGCCGGACTGCTCGCCGCCTGCGGTAGCAATGACTCGACCGCCAAGAGCACGCCCACGCTGACCACCACGAAGGCCGCGACCGCGCCGACCACTCCGGCTGCCGGTGCCCCTTCCGCCACGGAGCAGCAGCCCCCGCAGGCCGCACCGGATTCCGCGACCGCGACCTCCTCGCCCGAGCGTCCGCAGCCGGTGCCGAGCCAGTTCCTCACCACCCCGAGCGGCTCCCCGGCGCTGTCGGACAAGGAGAAGGGCTTCCTCGACGAGCTGAAGAAGGCCGGTATCACCCCGGGCTCCTCCGATATCGCCATCACCGCGGCCAATCTGGTCTGCCAGGGCAAGGCCGAGAACGCCCCGCAGGACCAGATCGTCACCTACGTGACCGCCATCGCCGGCTCCGATCCCTCCTTCGATCCGTCCAAGATGTCGGTCGAGCAGGCGGGCAAGATCTACTACGACGTCGCCTCGAAGAGCTACTGCAACAAGTGACGACACGACGCCGAATCGGACGACGCCGGCCGCGCCCGGCAGGTTGCCTGCTGCTCGTCATCGCCGCGATCGTGATCGTGGTCGTGGTGGCGCTGCTGCTGTGGTACCTGCTGGCGGGCCGGCTGCGGCTGCCCGGCCCCAAGCCGCCGGGCCCGCAGCGTCCGACCTCGCAGCCGGCCACCTGCCCGGACGTGCTCATGCTGTCCGTGCCGGGCACCTGGGAGTCGAACAGCAATGACGACCCCTACAACCCGACCGCGAACCCGGCGTCGCTGATGCTGAACATCTCCAACCCGATTCGGGAGAAGTTCCCCAACGAGCGGGTCGAGGTCTACACCGTCCCGTACGTGGCGCAGTTCTCCAACCCGATCGCCATTCCGCCGGACGGCCAATCCTCCTACAACAACAGCCGTTCCGAGGGCGCCAAGCGCGCCGCCGACAAGCTGACCCAGACCTACGCCCAATGTCCGCTCACCACATATGTATTGGCGGGCTTCTCGCAGGGCGCGGTGATCGTCGGCGATCTCGCCGCCCAGATCGGCGCGGGCAAGGGCCCGGTCCCCGAGGACCTGGTGCTGGGCGTGACCACCATCGCCGACGGCCGCCGCGATATCGGCGATCCGGGCGAGGCCACCGAAATCGGCCCCACCCCACCCGGAGTCGGCGCGGAGGTCGCGCTGCGCGGCCTCAACGTCCCCGGCATCACCATGACCGGCCCGCGCGGCGGCTTCGGCAAGCTCACCGGCCGTACCTTCACCATCTGCGCCGCAGGCGATCTGATCTGCGACGCCCCGCGCCAGGCGCTGAGCCCGGGCAATGTTCTCGGCAGTCTCAATGTTCTCGTCCGTGCCGTGGGCAACCCGGTCCACAGCCTCTACAACGGTTACCGGGTCGACGACAACACCACCGCCACCGAGTGGACCGTGAACTGGGCGTCGGGCCTCGTCGAAAACGCTCCGCACCCGGCACATTCGTAAGCGATCGCTCAGAGCTTCTTACGCGTTGGGGCGCACCATGGGTGATCAGTACCCGTCCCGGTATGTGACCCCACCCGACCGACCCCCCAGTTTCAGGGTCACCCGGTAAAGTGCTCCGGGTTGCGACACAGCCGAGACCCGGTGAGTGCGGCAACTCACATCCATGTCCTGGTTGTGTCCCATGTGGGGCGCTGCCCACCCATTTGGAGGCATTCGCGCCGGTGAATCCGTAGTCCAGAGGTGTGAGCTGGGAGATGTTCGGCCGCTCCAGAGCATGGCCGGGCAGGCCCTCTGTAACATGTCCCTGGTTTGAGAACATCTAGCCAATAGACGGTCACCGCGCAGACCGCAACACAATTCTGCAGGTTGGCTCTCCCATGGAGCTCCCGCGGGCGAAGAGAGTCGGGGCCTCACAGGTAACAGCGGCAATGCATGCCGTCTCATGCCGCGTGTGCCTCGGAGGAGAAGAAGGAATGGACGAGACTTTCGACGATTACCTCGACGAAACGGGGAACATCACGATTCCCGAGGGACGCACCCTCGTCGACTACGTCGAGAAGCACACCCACGGTAATGACGCCAACGACTTGGCCTACCGCTATATCGATTACTCACGCGAGCGCGACGGTGAGTACCAGGACCTCACTTGGAGTCAGTTCGGCACGCGGCTGCGCGCGGTGGCCGCCCGACTGCAGCAGGTGACCAAGCGGGGCGATCGCGTCGCGATCCTGGCTCCGCAGGGCCTGGACTACGTCATCTCCTTCTTCGCCGCCATCTACGCGGGCACCATCTCCGTGCCGCTGTTCGATCCGGACGAGCCGGGCCACACCGATCGCCTGCACGCCGTGCTCGGCGACTGCACGCCCGCCGCGATCCTGACGGCGAGCTCCTCCGCCGCCGGTGTCCGCCAGTTCTTCCGGTCGCTGCCCGCGGCCCAGCGCCCGCGCATCATCGCGGTGGACGCGATTCCCGACAGCGTCGGCGAATCCTGGGTGCGCCCGGACATCCGGGTCGACGACATCGCCTACCTGCAGTACACCTCCGGCTCCACCCGCGTGCCCGCCGGTGTCGAGATCACCCACCGCGGTGTCGGCACCAATGTGCTGCAGATGGTGAACGCGCTTGACCTGAACGAGAACTCGCGCGGTGTCACCTGGCTGCCGCTCTACCACGACATGGGTCTGTTGACGGTGATCCTGCCCGCCGTGGGCGGCAAGTACATCACCATCATGTCCCCGGCCTCGTTCGTACGCCGCCCCGCGCGCTGGATCAACGAGCTGGCCGCGGTCTCCGACGGCGCCGGAACCTTCGCCGCCGCACCGAACTTCGCCTTCGAGCACGCCGCCGTGCGCGGCCTGCCCAAGCCGGGCGAGTCGCTGGACCTGTCGAACGTGATCGGCCTGATCAACGGCTCCGAGCCGGTGACCACCACGTCGATGAAGAAGTTCAACGAGGCGTTCGCGCCCTACGGCCTGCCCAAGACCGCCATCAAGCCCTGCTACGGCATGGCCGAGGCCACCCTGTTCGTGTCGGCCACCCGGCACGAGGACGAGGCCAAGGTCATCTACGTGGATCGCGTGGAGCTCAATGCCGGTCGCGTGGTGAAGGTCGAGCAGGGCACCGAGAACGCCATCGCGCAGGTGTCCTGCGGTTACGTGGCGCTGTCGCAGTGGGCGGCCATCGTGGACGGCGAGTCCATCGATTCCCCCGAGGGCGCGCGCGAGGTGGCCGACGGCCAGGTCGGCGAGATCTGGTTGCACGGCAACAACATCGGCATCGGCTACTGGGGTCGCGCCGAGGAGACCCAGAACACCTTCCGGAACCAGCTGGCGCACCGCCAGGCCGAGGGCAGCCACGCCGATGGCGTTCCGGCCGACGGCATCTGGCTGCGCACCGGCGACTACGGCGTCTACGTCGACGGCGAGCTCTATATCACCGGCCGCGTCAAGGACCTGGTGATCGTGGACGGCCGCAACCACTACCCGCAGGATCTGGAGTACTCCGCGCAGGAGGCCTCCACCATGGTGCGCGACGGGTTCCTCGCCGCCTTCGCGGTGCCCGCCAATCAGCTGCCCGCCGAAGTATTTGCGCAGGACAGCCATTCGGGTCTGAAGTACGACGCCGACGATGCCAGCGAACAGTTGGTAATCGTGGCCGAGCGCGGTCCCGGTGCCGGTAAGGCCGATCCGCTGCCCATCGCGGACGCGGTGCGCGCGGCCATCTCCTCCCGGCACGGTGTCACCGCGCGTGACATCCTGCTTGTCCCCGCCGGGTCGATCCCGCGCACGTCCAGCGGCAAGATCGCGCGTCGTGCCTGCAAGGCTGCTTATCTGGAGGGCACACTGCGTGGTGGTTACACGCAGCAGGCTTTCCCCGATGCACCAGACGAGGAGTGAGACGACCGTCTCACAGATGAATGGCGCGAGCCGGTTCGGCTCGCGCCATTCATGCATGGATCACCAACCCGGATTCACGCCGCGCACCGTACGCAGACAGGTAGCTTGAGGAACTGATGGCTGAGAACGAGGGCATCGACCCGACCCAGACGACCGATAACGCTCCGGCAGTTGACGGCGAGAAGCCGAAACCTCCCGTCTCCGACATGTCGGTGGCGGATCTGCGGGAGTGGCTGCGGCGCTGGGTCTCCGACGCGACCGGGCAGCCGCTCGAGAACATCACCGTGGACCGGCCGATGGAGGAATTCGGTCTGGCGTCCCGCGATGCGCTCGCCCTCGGCGGCGATATCGAGGAGCTGACCGGGGTCGTGCTGAACGCGACCATCGTTTACCAGCACCCCACCATCGGTTCGCTGGCGGAACGAATCATCAACGGGGAGCCCGATCTTCCGTCCGACGTGGCCGACGATTCGTTCTACACGCAGGGTTTCCAGCCGGGCGACGCGCACGATATCGCGATCGTGGGTCTGTCCACCCGGCTTCCGGGCGCGGGCGATACGCCCGAATCCACCTGGGAATTCCTGATCAACCGCGGTGACGCCATCCGCGATCTACCCGAGGGCCGCTGGGCGGAGTTCCTCGACGACCCGCGCCTGGTAGAGCAGATCGCTAAGTCCAACGTCAAGGGCGGCTACCTCGACCAGGACGTTCTCAAGAGCTTCGACGCCGAGTTCTTCGCCACCTCGCCGGTCGAGGTGGAGCGCATGGATCCGCAGCAGCGCTGGGCGCTGGAGCTGACCTGGGAAGCCTTGGAGCACGCCAGGATTCCCGCCAACACCCTCAAGGGTCAGCAGGTCGGCGTCTTCATCGGTTCCACCAGCACCGAGTTCATGATGATCGCGGGCATGGCGGCCGGGAACACCGATCCGGGCACGCCGCTCTCGGCCGAGGGCTACAGCATCATGGGCAGCGTCTCGGCCATCATCCCCAACCGGGTCTCGTACTTCTACGACTTCCGCGGCCCGTCGGTGGCCGTCGACACCGCGTGCTCGTCCTCGCTGGTGGCGGTGCACCAGGCGGTGCGGGCGCTGCGCAACGGCGAGGCCGATCTGGCCTTGGCCGGTGGCACCAATGTGCTGCTGTCGCCTGCCGCGACGCTGGCCTTCGACGCCAATGGCGGTGTGTCGAAAGACGGTCACATCAAGGCGTTCTCCTCGGATGCCGACGGCATGGTGCGCTCCGAGGGCGGCGGTCTGGTGGTGCTCAAGCGCCTGGCCGACGCCGAACGCGACGGCGACACCATCTACGCGGTGGTCAAGGGCACTGCGGTCAACAGCGACGGCCGCTCCAACGGCCTGCTGGCCCCGAACCCGGACGCCCAGGCCGACGTGCTGCGCGCCGCCTACCGCGATGCCGGAATCCCGCCGTCCCACGTCGATTACATCGAGGCGCACGGCACCGGCACCCCCATCGGCGACCCGATCGAGGCGGACGCGCTGGACCGGGTCATCGGCCGTGGCCGCGAGGCCGACAAGCCCGCGCTGCTGGGTTCGGCCAAGACCAACTTCGGCCACCTGGAGGCCGCCGCCGGTGCCGCCGCGCTGGCCAAGGTCGTCCTGTCGTTGCAGCACAACGTCATTCCGCCGCACCTGAACTACGCGGGGCCGAGCCCGTTCATCCCGTTCGACCAGGCGCACCTGAAGGTCACCGACCAGCCGACCGAGTTCCCGCGCTACAGCGGCAAGGCCGTCATCGGCGTCTCCGGCTTCGGTTTCGGTGGCACCAACGCCCACGTGGTCATCCAGGAGTACGTGCCCGAGCCCGCCGCGCTGGAGTTGCCCGAGGTCACCGATCTCGACGACGAGACCACCGACGTGATCGCCGAGGCCGAGGCCATCACCGAAGCCGCCGCGCCGGAGCCGGAGTGGGGCAATCGCGAAGAGCCGATGCCGCTGATCATCCCGGTCTCGGGCTACCTGCCCTCGCGCCGCAAGCGCGCCGCCAAGGATCTGGCCGACTGGCTGGAATCCGAAGTCGGACAGGCGACTCCGCTGGTGGACGTGGCCCGCACGCTGGCCAAGCGCAATCACGGCCGCTCGCGCGGCGTGGTGGTCGCCAAGACCCACGAGGAAGCCATCGCGGGCCTGCGTGCCATTGCCGAGGGCAAGCCCGGCACCGGTGTCTGGACCGCGGATTCCCCGGCCGCCCGGGGCGCGCTGTGGGTGATGGCCGGTTTCGGTGCGCAGCACCGGAAGATGGGCAAGCAGCTCTACACCGAGAACTCGATCTTCCGTAAGGCCGTCGACCAGGTCGACGAGCTGGTCATGGACGAGGCCGGGTACTCGGTCAAGGAGATGATCCTCGACGACTCCATGGATTGGGACATCGGCACCGGCCAGGTCGGCACCTTCACCATCCAAGTGGGTCTGGCCTCCATCCTGCGCGCGCACGGCGCGGAGCCGGAGGGCGTGGTCGGCCACTCCCAGGGTGAGGTTGCGGGAGCCTACATTTCGGGCGGCCTGCCGCTCGAGGACGCGGTTCGCGTGATCTGCGCGCGCTCGCGGCTGATGGCCGAGGGCGAGGCCATGCTGACCGACGACCAGGTGCGCAATATGGCGCTGCTGGAGTACTCGGCCGAGGACATCGCCAAGCTCATCGAGACCGAGTTCCCCGATATCGAGGGCGCGGTCTACGCCGCGCCCAACAACACGGTCATCGGCGGCATGCCGGACCAGGTGCACGCGATCGTGGCGCGCGCCGAGTCCGAGGGCAAGTTCGCGCGCGTGCTCCAGACCCGCGGCGCGGGCCACACCTCCCAGATGGACATGCTGCTGGGCGAACTCGCCGCCGAGCTGGCGGGCATCGAGCCCACCCGCCTCAAGCGCGACCTGTACTCCACCGTCCACGCGAACGCCCACTACCGCGCGGGCAACCCGCCGGTGCACGACGTGGACTACTGGGTCATGAACATGCGCGGCTCGGTGTACTTCACCAATGCCATCCGCCAGGCGGTCGACACCGGCATCACCACCTACCTGGAGCTGGCGCCGAATTCCGTTGCGCTCATGCAGGTGCTGGGCACCACCTTCGCGGCGGGCGTGCACAATGCCGCCCTCATCCCGACCCTCAAGCGCAAGGAGGACGAGGCCGCGGGCGTCATCTCCGCGCTGGCGCAGCTCTACGTGCACGGCCACAAGGTGGACCTGCCCTCGCTGCTGCCCGCCGGTGAGTACGGCGACGCGCCGCGCACCGCGTTCCTGCGTAAGCAGCACTGGCCCAAGGTTTCCGGCGGCTTCGGCGGCGGCTCGGGCAATGCCCGCTTCCCCGGCGCGCACGTGGCGCTGCCGGACGGCCGCCACGTGTGGGAGGTCCAGGCGTCCGCCGTCGCCGACCTGGCCGCGCTGGTGAATGCCGCTGCCGCGCAGGTGCTCTCGGATGTCACCGTCGGCGCTTCGGTCGCGCACGGCCAGCTCCCCGCCGCAGGCACCCTGACCACCACGCTCACCCCGCACCCGGGCGGCGCGTCGGTCTCCGTGCACGCCAAGGAGGGCAATGCCTTCCGCCCGCTCTTCGACGCGGTCGTGAGCTCCGGTGCTCCGCTGCCGGAATCGGTTGTGGCGCAGCCCGTCGCGGTCGTCGAGGCGGCCCCGGTCGTCGCGGTCGTCGAGGCCGCCCCCGGTGAGCGCTGGGATCCCAACGGCACCCAGACCATCGAGGCCCGCCTGGCCGTCATCGTGGCCGAGTCCATGGGCTACGCGGTCGAAGACCTGCCCATGGAGATCCCGCTCATGGAGCTGGGTCTCGACTCCCTGATGGCCATGCGCATCAAGAACCGCGTCGAATACGAATTCGACATCCCGCAGCTCCAGATCCAGGCCGTGCGCGACGCCAGCCTCCTGGAGGTCGGCAAGGTGCTGCGCTACGCGGTCGAGCACCGCGATCAGCTCGACGACATCGCCGCGCGTCAGGCCGCCGGTGAGGACATCTCGGTCGACGCCGACTTCATCTCCGCCGCCCGCACCGCCATGGCCGAGGGCAAGGACCCGGCCGCGCTGCTGCCCAAGGTCGAGACCACCTCCCCGGTGGACGAGGCCGAGCAGATCGTGGCCGAGGCCGAAGCCGGTGCGGCCGAGCACGAGTCGGCCGCGCCGATCGCCGAGACCGACGCCGACAATGTGCCCCCGCGCAATGGCGAGGAGCGCCTCGCCTTCGCCACCTGGGCGCTGGTGACCGGCAAGACCGCGGGCGGCATCTTCAACCAGCTGCCCGAGGTCGACGACGCCACCCTGGCCAAGCTGGCGGCCCGCCTGTCCGAGCGGGTCAAGGCCGAGGTCGATCCGGCCGAGGTGCGGGCCTGCAAGACCATCGAGCAGCTGTCCGAGGTCGTGGTCCGCTACCAGGGCAAGAGCTCAGACCTCGAGGGCTTCGTGCGCACCCTGCGTGCCAAAGAGACGGGCTCGGACGCGGTGCCGGTCTTCGTGTTCCACGCCTCGGGCGGAAACACGCTGGTCTACGAACCGCTGCTGAACCGGCTCCCGGCGGGCACGCCGATGTACGGCTTCGAGCGGGTCGAGGGAACCATCGAAGAGCGTGCGCGCCAGTACATTCCGGAGATCCGCAAGCGGCAGCCGGAGGGCCCGTACATCTTCTACGGCTGGTCGCTGGGTGCGGTGTTCGCGCTCAAGGTCGCCGAGATCATGCGGGCCGAGGGCGCGGACGTGCGGCAGGTCGGCCTGATCGACCTGGCGCTGCCGGTCGAGCCGTTCAATGATTCCCCCGAGGAGCGGGTGGAGCGGATCCGCCGCTACCAGGCCTTCGCGCAGAAGACCTACGGCTTCAATGGCGAACTCGACGACGAGCAGCTCGAGGAGCTGGCCGCGGCCTCCGACTCGGAGCAGATCGAGATCATCATGGAGCTGCTGAAATTCGCCGGGGTGGACATTCCGGGTGGCGTGATCGAACACCAGCGCACCTCGTGGATCGACGGCAAGGAACTGGAGAAGATCGAGCCGACCAAGTACGACGGCGCGGTCACCCTGTACCTGGCCGATCGCTACCACGACGGAATGATCGAGCTGGAACCGCGTTTCGCCGACCGGCGGCCGAACGGTGGCTGGTCCGAGCACATTCCGAATATCGAGGTCATCCGCATTCCGGGCGACCACATCCAGATCATCGACGAGCCCCGGATCGCGACCATCGGCGCCGATCTCACCAAGAAGCTGACGGAGATCGACACCACCGCATGAAATAGCGCCACCGCGTCACGGGTTCTGCGAAAGTAGGTTTTTGCCGAAAGGAGACCAGTGAGCACCACCGCCGAGAAGCTCGCCGACCTTCGACACAAGCTCGACATCGCGAGGGAGCCGGCGGGGGATGCGGGCATCGCCAAGCGGGCCAGGAAAGAGATTCCCTCGGCCCGCGACCGCATCACTATGCTGCTGGACCCCGGTACCTTCGTGGAAATCGGTGCGCTGGTGCGCAATCCGGGTGACCGGAACGCCCTCTACGGCGACGGCGTGGTCACCGGCCACGGCCTGGTGGAGGGCCGCCCGGTGGCCGTCTTCTCGCACGACCAGACCGTTTACGGCGGTTCGGTCGGCGAGATGTTCGGCCGCAAGGTCGCCTACATCATGGAATTCGCGGCCAAGGTGGGCTGCCCGGTGGTCGGCATCAACGACTCCGGCGGCGCGCGGGTGCAGGAGGCGGTGACCTCGCTGGCCTGGTACGCCGAGCTGGGCCGCCGCCAGGAACCGTTGTCCGGCTTGGTGCCGCAGATCTCCATGATCCTGGGCAGCTGCGCGGGCGGCGCGGTGTACGCGCCCATCAATACCGACGTGGTGGTGGCCACCGAGGCGGCCTACATGTTCGTCACCGGCCCCAAGGTGATTCGCGAGGTCACCGGCGAGGACGTCAGTCTCGAGGAGCTGGGCGGCGCGAATTCCCAAGCGCAGTACGGCAATATCCACCACGTGGCCAAGACCGAGGCGGCCGCGTTCGAGTGGGTGCGCGACTACCTGAGCTATCTGCCGTCCAGCTGCCAGGAGCTGCCGCCGATCGTGAATCCCGGTCTGGAACCGGAAATCACGGAATCGGATCTGGAGCTCAACACCCTCATGCCCGACGCCGACAATGCCGGTTACGACATGCACGAGATCCTGATCCGGATCTTCGACGACGGCGCGTTCCACGAATTCGGTGAATCCGCGGGCAAGAACGTGATCTGCGGTTTCGCCCGGGTGGACGGGCGCACGGTCGGCGTGGTGGCCAATCAGCCCATGGTCTACGCGGGGGCGCTGGACGCGCGCGCCTCGGACAAGGCGGCCCATTTCGTCCGGCTCTGCGACGCTTTCGAGATTCCGCTGGTCTTCGTGGTGGACACGCCGGGCTTCCTACCCGGAGTGGAACAGGAGAAGATCGGCGTCATCAAGCGCGGCGGCCGGTTCATCTTCTCCTTCGTGGAGGCGACGGTCCCGAAGGTGACCGTGGTGATCCGCAAGTCCTACGGCGGCGGCTACGCGGTCATGGGCTCCAAACAGCTGGGCGCGGACGTGAATCTGGCCTGGCCGACCGCCCGCATCGCGGTCATGGGCGCGGAGAGCGCGGTCTCGCTGATCGGGGCCAAGACCCTGGAGGCCGCGCCCGAGGACCAGCGGGCGGCCATGCGCAAGCAGATGATCGACTTCTACAACGCCACCATGGCCACGCCGTGGGTGGCGGCCGAGCGCGGCTATATCGACGCGGTCATCGAGCCCGCGCACACCCGCCTGGAGATCCGCCGGGCCCTGCACCTGCTGCGGGACAAGACAATCCCACGCAATCCGCGCAAACATCACCTGCTCCCGCTGTAGCTGTGAAAATATCGCATTTCATTTTGAAGTGCGAACTCGGGAGCGCGATACGACCATGGCTACCCTTCGAATCCGGCGATCCATCCTCGGCGGCGTGGCGGCCGCCGCGGCCGCCCTGGCGGTCACGGCCGCCGCGCCCTCCGCGTCCGCGGTGGTCACCGGCATCACGCCCGGTACCGGCCTGGCGCATGTCAATTCGACCTACACGCTGACCGCCACCGACTTCGGCGCGAGCGCGGGCACCGTGGTGACCTTCTGGGTCGGCGACGCCGCCGGCGGCAGCCTCACCCTGCTCGGCACCGCGCCGGTGAACTCGGGCCTGGCGACCATCTCGTGGACCCCACGGCGGTCGGCTCCGGCACCGCCAAGATCGTAGCCAGCGACGACGGGAGCAGCACCAGCGGCAATGCCGCGGTCACCAGCGTGCCGTTCACCGCGGTCCCGGCGGGCAGCCTCGGCACGGGCAGCGCGGCGAAGATTCCGATCATCGGCGGCCTGCTGAGCAGTTTGCTCGGGCTCGTCGGCCTGGCCTGATCCGGGCCGGTCGCCTTTGTTCAGGCGGCTCGCCGATTGCGCTGAATCTATCGGGTGGCCCGCGCAGATGTGAGAGCCTTCAGCTATGAGTACCTCACCGATGGCGCTACTCGAAGGCGGGCCGGATGGCCTCGAACAGCGGATTGTTCCGATCACCCCACCGGGCATCGAGCTGCGGGTGGCGTTCGGGGGAGGGTACGAACGATTCAAAGTGACGCCACGCTGGCAGGACACCCCGGAGGGGAGCCTGCCGGTCTACGAATGGGTGGCGCATATCGAGGCCAAAAAATAGAACGCGACAACTGATTTCATAAGGTTCCGGGTAACTCGTCGGGTACGACCAAAATCGGGTTGGCTCCCAACGCAGGCACGGGTGCGGGCGGTCGACGGCTCTCGGCCGCCCGCTGAAGCCTCGGGGAGGCGGGCTAGAAGACTCGCATCTTCCCCGGCGACCAGAACCCGGAGCGGTTCACCACGTGGGTGTCGAGCTGGGCGGGCTTGGGGAACGTGCCCGGGTCGGACGGGTTCGAGTAGTAGGGGTTGTACTGCTCGAGCGAACCCCAGTCGCGGTCGTAGTTGTCTTTCAGATAGGTCGGGACCGTCTTGGAGGACGACAGCATTTCCGCCCAGCCCAGCGGACCGCCGAATTCCTCGGCCTGCCAGGTGTTCGTGGAGCTGGTGGCCAGTGGCCGGTCGGGCAGGATACGGAACTTCGGGGCCGAATCCACCACGCCGTTGCGGTGATCGAACGGGTGCTGGCACGGGAACTGCAGGCCCACCGCCCAGTCCAGCAGGATCGGCTGGGTGGATCCCAGATAGCTGTTGAGCGACACCAGCTTCGGCACCCGCGGCGGGGTGAAGGCCAGCCACTGGTCGCCGATCAGGATCGGGTCGCGGGCGTAGATGCGGACCGCGTCGGCGTCGTCGGGCAGCGCCGAGCGCGGGATGCGCAGGTTGCGCCAGGACGGGGCCGGGCCGATGTCGAGCGGGCGGTACTGACCCAGCTCGGTGACGCTGCCGTCCGGATTGTGGTGGCCGTACTTCAGGAAGATGTCCTGGCCGTAGGTCATGTTCCCGGTGTCGTCGAAGGACATGACGCGACCGGCGGCCGAGATCACGACCAGCGGGGTGTCGTCCGAACGCGGCGGCAGCGCATACCAACTGGAGGTGAGCTCGGCGGGCTGCTGCACGCCGTCCTGGTAGCTGCCCATCACCGGGGTGGTGGCCGGGTCCAGGCCGAAGGGCAGGGCCACGTTCGAGCCGTTGACGCCCTGGGCGCCCTTGCCGCCGCCGGTGCCCGCGTTCTGGCCCTTCTCGAAGGCCGGGCCGACGGTCTGGGTGGAGGTATTGCCGGTGCCCGGCTTCACCTCGACGCTGTCGGCGTCCAGCTTGTCGGCGACGCCATTGGGGGAGAAGCCCTTCGGGTTCTCCCCGGCCAGCGGGTCGCCCTCGGCCGGGGGATGCGCGGGATCGATGATCGGCGTCAGGTTGCCGCCATTGGTGTTCTGTTCCACCAGCACGTCATTGGCGAGGCCGCAGGACTTGCCCGCCAGCGCGTCGAAGTTGGAGCGGGCCAGCGAGTACGCCGGGTACTGCTGGGCCGCGCCCTTGACCAGTGACAGCACCTCGAACGCCACCATGAGCGCGGCCACCACGGTGAGCGGGATGGCGGCGAAACGCCGGACCCGCCTGCCGCGCTTGGTCTCCCCGTTCGCCTCGGGCTTGGCGTAGCCCTCGCGCAGCGACTGCCACGCCACCACGGCCAGTGCCAGCCCGAAGAGCATGAGCATGAAGGTGTTGGACTGGAAGCCGTGCAGCGAGACCCGCTTGTCGTACCAGGGCACGCCGTAGCTGGAGACGTACCAGTAGCCGTTGATGCCGGAGAAGGCGACGGCCAGGGTGAACAGCAGCCCGGCCAGGAAGACCGAGCGGTTCTTGCGGGAGCGCAGCGCGGTGGCGGACACCGCGACCGCGGTCACCGCCGCCAGTGAGCCCGCGATGCCCGCGTACGAACCGAAGTGGTGGGTCCACTTGGTCGGGTTGAACATCATGAAGAAGATGGTTCCGAAGACCACGCCCATGAGCCGCCAGGTCGGCGCGCTCGCGATGCCCGGCACCTGCCGCCGGCGCAGCAGCACCAGCATGGTGGTGATCAGGCACAGGATCATGAGCAGGAAGGCGAAGCGCCGCGCCAGCGAGCCGTCCACGGTCTCGACGAACAGGTAGTAGTAGCGCAGATAGTCCTCGTACCAGGCCAGATTCGGCCCGGTCGCCTGGCGGACCCGGTTGGCCTCCATGATTCCGGCGAAGGTCTGGTCGGCGAAAACCACTACCAGGACCAGGAATCCGGCCGCCATGATGGGGGCCAGCAGGGCCAGGTCGCCGAACTGCTTGCGCCGCCGCACCACGATGCGGACCAGCGGGCGGATGCCCGCGAGCAGCGCCGCCACACACATCAGCCCGGTCGGTGCCGCCGCCAGCGTGAACGCCGCCACCAGCACCGCCACCGCGGCGGGCAGCAAACGCGAAGTGGCGATGGCCCGTTCGATGGAGACCCAGGTCAGCAACGCGCCCAGGGCCACGATGGGCTCCGACCGCAGGCCGTTGTCGTAGGGCAGCCAGAAGGCCAGGAAGACCAGTCCGCCGGTCCACAGCGCCACCTTGGAGCGCGCCACGGCATTGCCCAGCCGGGGCACCACCTCGCGGCTGATCACCAGCCAGCACAGGATTCCGCAGAGCAGCGCGGGAATTCGCACCCACGGGCTGGCGGTGGAGATTTCGGCGAACGCCTGGATGACGTAGTAGTACCAGCCGAACGGAGCCTCCGGCACGCCGAACCAGCGGAAGTAGTTGGCCAGGTAGCCCGCGTGCGGGGCGGCCCGGACCATGGTCAGGATGTAGCCGTCGTCGGAGGTGTTGGCGCCCACGAAGTGCCACAGCAGCAGGGTGCCGATAATGCCGCCGTCCGCCCAGGTCGGCTTCAGCCAGTGCGCGGGCAGGATGCGCCGGTGCCCGCGGCCGTCGCTGGTGTCCAGCACCGCGAGCGCGCCCATTGCCAGCAGGGTGAGCAGCACGGCGGCGATGATGGCCACCAGCTTGAGCACGGTCGGCGAGGAGGAGAACCGCGAGTCCACCGTCATGTGGAACGAAAGGCCGTCGGGGACCACGCCTTTCATATCGGTGAAGACGCCCACCACCTGGGGCCGCAGGTCGCCCAGCAGCTTGCCCTCGACCGGGACGGTGACCAGTTCGCGGCCGCCGTCGGCGGTCGGCTTCTCGACGCTGCGGGTGACGCCCTCGAAGACCGCGGTGGTCTGGTTGTCATCGGAGCTGATGACGATCTTGGAGCACTCGTTCATCTCGGCCCGGGTCGCGGTGGCCACCACGGCATTCCGGTCCAGCACGTCCACGCTCTCGCCGGACACGCGAACGAACATGGCCTCCAGGTCCGCGCCCTTGCCCTGCGGCGGCGCGGTTGCCAGCAGGATGCCCCCGCGCGGATCCAATTGCCCGACCGCGGAACACGGAATGCTGACGTTCACGTCGATCGGCACCTGCGACACCAGCGCCGCCTGCACCGGATCGAGCGAACCGCCCTGCGGCCAGCTCACCTCCGCCTGCGTCTGCTGCACCGGCAGGAACGGCGTCGCCAGCGCGAACAGCGCGCCGAGCACGCCCGCGACGATGGCGATCAGCTTCGCGATCTTGAAATCGCGTGGATCCACCGGGGCGGTCGCCGGGGGATTCGGCTTGGTGAGAACAGCGGAGGCGTCGGGCACGGTTGCTGATCGTAGCTCCCCCGCCTCCCCGAGACTTGGCGCACGGCTTGGGAGCCGTCGCAAGTTTCGCGCGCGTGCCGACGGTCGGGGAGCAACCCGATTTCGGACGTACCCGACGAGTTACCCTCGCCTCACGAAATCAGTTGTCACCTTTCATTTGACCTTGATCGGGGCATCCTTGGACAGACCCGACCGGGTTTGGACGGTCACGTCCAGGGTCGGCTTGGTATTCGCATTCGGGACATATGGGGTGAACTGCTCCAAAGCGCCCCAGTCCCGCCGCCAGTCGTGGTTCAGGTAGCTCGGCCGGGTCTCGGCCTCGAGCAGCAAGCCCGTCCAGCCCAGTGGACCGCCGCCGATATCGTCCTGCCAGGCATTGGAGGCGTCCTGCCCGACGCGGTCGGGCAGGATTCGCCATTCGGGCACCTCGGCCACGCCGTCGTGGTGGTCGAAGGGCCGCTGGCAGGGGAAGGCCAGGCCGACGTGCCAGTCCTCGAGCACCGGAGCCCGGTCGCCGACAAGGGAATTCAGGGTCTCGAGCTTGGGCAGGCGCGGCGGGGTGACGGCCAGCCACTGGCGCGGGGTGATGTCGGCGTCATTGAGCACCAGGCGAATGGCATTGGCCCCGGCCGGAATCTGATCCAGCGGGACGCGCAGATTGCGCCAGGACGGGCTGGGGCCGATGTCGATCGGGCGGATCTTCCCGGTATTCGTGACATTGCCCTGGGCGTCGCGGGTGCCGTACTCCACGAACAGGTCCTGTCCGTAGGTCTCCACGCCGTCCTTGTCGATGGACTTGATGCGTCCGGCCGCCGTCACGATCAGCACCTTGTAGGCGGGATCATTGCGCACGCTGTTCAGCTTCTCGGCGTTGTACCACTGCGTGGTGAGCTTCGAAACCTGCTGCTCGCCATCGGTGTAGCTGCCCATGACCGGCGTCTTGGCCGGGTCCAGCCCGAAGGGCAGGGCCACCGAGCTGCCATTGATGCCGACCTCCTCGCTCTTGCCGCCGCCGGTGCCCGCGCCGGTGGTCTTGGAGGTCTTGTTGCCGGACTTGCTGTCGTTCACCGAGTTGGCCCCGCCGGTGACGGTCTCCTCCGCGTCGGCGGTGAGGTCGGAGGCGACGCCATTGGGGGTGAATCCGGTGTTCTCCGCGGCCAATCCGTCCGCGTCCGAGCCGGTCCACGGGTGCAGCAGCGAGTCGGCGGTGTCGGTCTCGACCAGCACCTCATTGGCGAGCGCACACGAATCGCCCTTCAGCGCCCGCAGATTCGACTCCGCGATGGAGTAGGCCGGGTACTGGCCGACGGCCGCCTTGGCCAGCGACAGCACCTCGAACAGCACCAGCGCGGCCGCGGCCACCGTCAGCGGCATGCTGGCGAACTTGTCGAACCCGCGCACCGGCTTCGGCGGCGCGTACGGCTCCCGGAAGTGCTGGTAGGCCGCGACCAGCAGGCACAGCACCGCCAGGCCCAGGAACAGCGTGGAGAAGCCCTTGCCCGCGATGAGCGGGGCCTTGTCGAACCACGGCACGCCGTAGCTGGACACGTACCACCAGCCATTGGGTCCGGTGAAGGTGATGGCCAGTAGGAAGAACACCGCGGCGGTGAACAGCGTCCGATTGCGCGGCGAGCGAATCCCGTTGACGCCCACCGCCACCGCGGTCAGCGCCGCCACCGACCCGGCCAGTCCCGCGTACACGCCGAAGTGGTGGGTCCACTTGGTGGGCGTGAACATCATGAGGAACAGCGACATGAAGATGATGCCCAGGATGCGCGCCGACGGCCCGCGCGAGGTGCCCGGAATGCGGCCGTTCTTGCGCAGCATCACCATCACGCACACGCCCAGGCACAGCAGCATGGCCAGAATCCCGAAGCGGCGGGCCAGCGAGCCGTCGGGGGAGAGCGTGAGCAGCGAATCCCAGCGGGTGCGCTCGTCGAACCAGGCCACATTGGGCCCGATGAGGGTGCGCACCCGGGTCGCCTCCATGACCGAGGCCAGGGTCTGATCGGCGAAAACCACCACCAGCACCAGGGTTCCGGCCGCCACGCCGGGCGCGAGCAGCGCGCCGTAGCGCAGCAGCCAGGAGCCGGGGCCCTCGGCGCGCTTGATGATGACCATCAGCACCGGCCGCGCGCCCGCGATGAGCGCCGCGATGCAGATCAGACCGGTCGGCCCGGCCGCCAGCGAGAAGGCCGCGATCAGCACGCCCACGGCGGCGGGCAGCAGACGCCCGGTGGCAATGGACCTTTCGATGGAGCACCAGGTCAGCAGCGCGCCCGCCGCGATGAGCGGTTCGGGCCGCAGACCGTTGTCGTAGGGCATCCAGGCGGCCAGGAACACCAGTCCGGCGGTCCAGATGGCGATATTGTCGCGTCGCACCCGCGAACCCAAGCGCGGCAGCACTTCCCGGCTGATGACCAGCCAGCAGGTGATGCCCGCCAGCAGCGCGGGCAGCCGCATCCACGGGCTGGAGTCGCTGATCCGGGTCATCCAGGCCAGCACCTCGTGCGGCCACCCGAACGGGGCCTCCGCGACCCCGAACCAGCGGTAGTAGTTGGCCATGTAGCCCGAATCCTTGGAGGCCCGAGCCATATTCAGGATGTAGCCGTCATCGGAGGTGTTCGCGCCGATGACGTGCCACACCAGCAGCGTGCCGATCACCGCCACATCGGCGAGCCGGACGCGCCACCAGTGCGCCGGCACGAACCGGCGCGGCTTGCGCCCGTCGGAGGTGTCGAGCAGGTGCAGCGCGAACAGTGCGATGAGGGTGAACACCACCGCGCCGATGGTCGCCGCCCGCTTGGTCCAGTTCGGGCTGGAAGTGAATCGCGCGTCGATGTTCACGGTGGCGGAGGCGTTTCCGAGCTGATCCCGATTCAGATCGGTGAACAGGCCCACCACCTGCGGGCGGGTATCCCCGGAGACCTTGCCGACGAACGGCGTCCCGTCCTCGCGGTTGACACCGGCGAACTCCACCCGCGTCTCGGTGGCATCGGAATGCACGGTGATCGAGGTGCAGTCCCCGATCTCCGAGACCGGCGCGGACAGCAGCGGAATCAGCCGCACCAGCACCGAGAGCGTGCGCCCCTTCTCCGGCTCGTCGGTGACCTTGACGACCAGGCCCTTCGACTCGGCCTGCCCCGATGCCGCGGGCACGGTCGAGAACAGCGTGCCGGTCGGCAGGTCCCGCAGCACCTGGCACGGCAGGCTCACATCCAGGTTCAAAGGCACATACGACACCAGCGGGGCATCGACATTCGCCGTATCCCCTTGCGGCCAATGCAGTGTCGGCCGGTCCTGGTGGACCGGCAGGATCGGCGTGATCACCGCCAGCAGGAATCCGAGTAACCCGGACACCAGGGCGACGAGGCGGATGCGGTGGAACGCTCGGGAGTCTGCGCGCACGAGCACCGACTCTATCGACCCCATTCCGCCGCCTCGGAGAGGCTGCACTTTGGCGTCCTCCCTACCTTGAAGGGTGGGGATTCCTGCCAGCGCCTGGCGGGCGCTCTGGGCGGGTTCCTGTTTCGCTGGGACGTGTCTGCCGCCTGGGCGGCAGAACTTACCGCCCCTCCGCAGGCGTTCAGCCTCTCCGCCCGTCCGGCGGCGAGGATGTTGCGTGACGCGTTGAGATCGCGGTCGAGGACCACCCCCGCACGCCGGGCACGTCCGCACCCGCTGGTAGCCGAAAACGCGGATGTCAGTCAGGATGGTTGTTATCCGAACTGGGCGTGGGGCCGGGCCGGAAGACAAGAGGAAGCATGACCGAGCTGCGACCTGGCGAAGTAATCGCCGGGTATGTGATCGCGCGGCGAATCGGGGCCGGGGGATCGGGCGTCGTCTATGCGGCGCGGCACCCGCGGTTACCGAGGCTTACAGCTCTCAAGATCTTGAAACGCGATGATGTCGTGGTCGGGGAGGACGACGGCTGGCGGCGTTTCGAGCGGGAGGCCGATATCGCCGCGCACTTCGACCATCCGAATATCGTGCAGGTCTACGACCGCGGCGTCGCCGACGACCTGCTGTGGATCTCCATGCAGTTCATCGACGGCATGGATGCCGCTGAGCTGCACCATGTTTCGCCCGATCGCGGGCTGCGCATCGCCACCGAGATCGGGGCCGCGCTGGACTACGCGCACGACAAGGGCGTGCTGCACCGGGATGTGAAGCCCTCCAACATTCTCATCGCCGCTCCCGACAGCGGCCGTCCCGAGCGCGCCCTGCTCACCGACTTCGGCATCGCCCGGCTGCGCGACGAGACCATCAAGCTCACCCATACCGGAAATATCTCCGCCACTTTCGCTTTCGCATCACCCGAACAGGTGAGCGGCAAACCGGTCGGTCCTCGATCCGATCAATACTCCCTGGCCTGCACGCTTTTCGTACTGCTCACCGACCACCGGCCCTTCCGCGCCGACAATCCACTGGGCTGGGTGCACGCCCACACCCAGGAGCGGCCGCTGCGCGTCAGCGAGGTCAATCCCGAACTCCCCGCCGCCATGGACGCGGTCTTCGACCGGGCGATGGCCAAGAATCCGGACGACCGCTACGACAGCTGCGCGGACTTCGCCTACGCCGCCACCGAGGCCTACTACTCTGATCCGGCGCTGGCGCTCACCGCCCCGGCGCGCCTGCTGCCGCATCCGCCCCCGCCCCGGCGATCCGGCCGGGACCGGAAACAGCTGTGGCAGAGCCTGTTACACAGCCGCACCCTGGTACCGCTGGCCGCGGCGGCGATCACCGCCGCCGGTGTCGGCTTCGCCCTGCACCGGACCGACCCGCCGCCCATCGTGGCCACCGGCGGCCTGGTTCCGGACAAGTTCGTCGGCATCTGGCTGGCCACCGAGGGCCAGACCAACTACCGGCTGACCGTGCAGCAGGCCAAGATCGGCGATCCGGTGCTGTCCAATCGCGTGGACGGCGTTCTGCCCAACGGCAATCCGTTCCACTGCGAGTTCTCCGCGCCGCTGGACGAGGTGCCCCGCGACGGCGACCGGCTGATCGTCGGCACCTCCCAGATCGTCGCCCGGGAACCGGCCAATGCCTGCAAGGCCAATGGCCCGACCACCCTCACCCTGCTGGCCGACGGCCGCGTCAGCCGCAAAACCGATGTGAGCGGCCTGATCACCTACGCCAGCGCCGACACCGTGATCACCTCCTGGGGCCGCGACGACACCGCCATCGCCCGTGCCTTCCCCAGCCTGATCGGCCGGCTCGCCTCCACCGGGACCTCGGTCGGCTGGCAGGGCGGATCGTGCGCGGCCCGGGACCCGGGCCCGGGGGAGGCGGCCCAGGGCGCGCACCGGGTGCGGTGCAATGCCGACGACAACACCGGCCAGGTGCACTTCGACGTCATCGACTTCGACACCCGACCCGGACAATCCGTGGGCCAGCTCTTCTTCGACAACAAGATCCGCACCGTCGGGGTCAGCCACGACGACGTGGCGGGCGAACTGACCGTCACCACCGCGGCCGCCGTGGATCCGGCCGCCACCCAGGACACCGAGGCCCATCGCGCGCTCGCCACCGTCACCTTCCCCGATGGTGACCCCAGATCCCGATTCGTCATGGTGCTGCGCTGGCCCGGGCACACCGTGGACAGCCTCCTGACCGACTGGCTCGAAAGGGCTCCCCTGAAGTAGGTAGTTCCGTAGTAGGTAGGTGCGCGACCATGGCCGAGCTGAAGCCGGGCGAGGACATCGCCGGTTACGTCATCGAACGCTGGATCGGCGCGGGGGGATCGGGCACGGTCTACGCCGCCCGCCATCCCCGGCTACCGCGCCTGGCCGCCCTCAAGGTCTTCAATCGCGAGGAGGTGAACGCCGATGCCGAGGGCTGGCGGCGCTTCGAGCGCGAGGCCGACATCACCGCCCGCTTCGACCACCCGAATATCGTCTCGGTCTACGACCGCGGGCGCGATGACGGCCGCCTGTGGATCGCCATGCAGTACGTGGAAGGCCCGGACGCGGACGGACTTTCGGGGCTGTCGCCGGAACGGGCGCTGCGGATCGGCGCGGGCATCGCGGCCGCGCTGGACTACGCGCACAGCAAGGGCGTGCTGCACCGGGATGTGAAGCCGTCCAACATCATGCTCTCCCCGGCCGAGGACGGCCGCCCCGAGCGCGCGCTGCTGACCGACTTCGGGATCGCCCGGCTGCGCGACGAGACCACCCATGTCACCAAGACCGGGGACATCTCCGCGACCTTCGCCTATGCGTCTCCGGAGCAGGTGTCGGGCCGCCCGCTGGACCCGCGCACCGACCAATACTCGCTGGCCTGCACGCTTTTCGTGCTGCTCACCGGATCTCGGCCGTTCCTGGCGACCGATCTGGCCGGTCTCATCTACGCGCACACCAGCACGCCGCCGCTGCACGTGACCCAGGTGCGCCCGGATCTGTCGCCCCGGTTCGACGCCGTCTTCGATCGCGCCCTCGCCAAGCATCCGGACGAAAGGTACGCCTGCTGTACCGATTTCACCGACGCCGCCTGGGACGCGTGGCGGGCGGGTGTCATGCCGACCGCGATCGAGACGCCGCCGGGCTTCGTCACCGATCCCACCGTGCTGCGCTCCTCGCGCACCGACCCGACCCTGCTGCGGCCGGGCGGGCATCACACCGACCCCGGGTTGCCGGCCTACGGCGCGAGCGCGGGATTCGTCGAAGACGGTGCGCCACACCGGCATCGGACTCCCGAACCGGTGCGCACCGCCCCGGGGACGGGCCGCGGAGTGCTGATCGGGCTGCTGGCGGTGCTGGCGGCGGCCGTGCTCGGCGGCAGCGCGATCGGGGTGGTCGCCGAGCTGGAGAGCCACGGAACCCCCAGCGGCGCACCGCTGTCCGCCGCCATCCCGACCATGGCGAGCGTGCTGTCGACCACCGCGGTCGCCGCCACGGTGCCCGCCGCGCCCGCGGGCCGGGTGCCGGCGGAGTTCGTCGGCGAATGGACCGGGACCAGCGATACCAACACCAATGACTACCGCTTGACCATTCGCCAGGGCGAGCTGAACCATTCGCTGGTGACCTCGACGATCCTGAGTGGCGGCCGGGTGATCTGCGTCTTCGACTATCGGCTGCTGGGGGTGCCGAGCACGGGCGACATCACGCTCGGGGCGGGCGCCCTCAGCTCGGGCGGCAGCGGCTGCACGGTCCAGGGCACGCACGAACTGGTGCTGAGCAACGGCCTGATCACCCGCGCGCTGTCGGTGAGCGGCTTCGTGACCTATCGCAAGGCGGGGTGAGCTACACCAGGCCGCGCACATCCCAGAGCCACACGCCGTCAACGTATTTCGCAGGGAAGCCGAGCAGTTGATCCAGGGTCAGGCGCAGGGTGTCGCCATTGTCGGTGGGCGGCAGCACCACCACGTCGGCGTGCCAGTAGCGCAGGTCCGTCAGGGCCTGGGCGCGCGCGGCCTCGTCCACCACCGGCACCGTATTGGACTGCTGCGCCCGCATCAGCAGGCTCGCGGTGGGCCGATCGTCCGGGCCGTAGCGGCCCTTCTTGGAGCTGCCGGTCGGGCCGACGAAATAGCCACCGGCGAGCGGGAATTCGAAGCCCGAGTCGATCTGCCAGCGCAGCGCGCGGGCGTCGGGCGGGGTCGGCGGCGGCGCGATCACCACCGAGCCGTGCGAAACGTATTGCCGCACCGTGCCATCGGTGAAGAAGGCCGGGGTGGCCGGGCGCTGCACCACCGGCAGGATGGTCGGGGTGAGCGGCAGCAGGGCGAAGACCAGCGCCGCGAACAGGGCCAGCGGCCGCCAGTCGGTCGCCGAGACCTTCCAGTAGTCCAGCGCCCGCTGGGTGGCCAGCGCCAGGATGAGGGCGATGGCCGGAATCGCGGCCATGGTGAAACGCGATTCCAGCACCGTATCCAGCAGTGCGACATTCTCCAGCCGCTTCCACGGCAGGCCGATGCCGGTGTCGTGCTTCCCGATCATCAGGGTCGCGCCCAGCGACAGCACGGTGAACACCACGATCACAGTGGCGGCCGCCCGCACCACCCGCTCCCGCCACATGAGCACCGCGGCCACCACGACCCTGATCCACAGCGGCCAGCCGAAGTAGGAGTTCTCCTCGGTGGGATTGATGGCCACGTTCTGACCGTGCGCGACCATCCCGCCCAGCGATTCCGATGGGAACTGGAACAGCGCCTTCAGGTCGTTCTGCATCGTCCCGTGGTCGATGCTGCGGTAGGACTGCGGGCCGAAGAACTTCCACCACAGCGGAATCTCGGTGAACGCCAGCGTGATCAGCGCGGCCAGCAGCACGGTCGGGGTGACGGTGCGCAGCGCGCGCAGCCCGGTCTTCGGCGCGTGCAGGTAGTAGACGAGCGCGAAAACCCCGAAGGACAGCGCGAAAATGAGCAGCGGCTCCTCGCCCAGCGCGATCTGCAGGGCCACCAGCAGACTCAGGACGAAGGCGTCGCGATTGCGGCGCGCCTTGCGTACTTCCTGGGAGGCATTGGCGCGCTTGGTCATCCGGATGAGCTGCAGCGCGATCAGCGGAAGCAGGGCCAGCACCACGAAATTCGGGTGCGCGTTGGCGTGCGAGATCATGGCCGGGGCGAAGCCGCAGAACAGGCCGCCCACGGCCGCCGCGAACTTGGACGCGACCGCTTCGCGGGAGAACAGCCAGTACCAGGCGAAGGCGGTGCCGAACAGGCCCAGGGTGAGCACCAGCACGAAGGTGACGGTCGGCCCGAACAGCAGGGTGACCGGCGTCAGCGGCACGCCGACACCGAACATGGCGGTATTGGCCATCATGTTCACGCCGTCGGGATAGTTCTGCAGCAGACTGCCGAGCGGGTTCTCCAGGTGCGCCACATTGTGCGCGGTGACGGCGAAGAACCACTCCCACATGGTCTGGTCCTGGCCGCTCTTGATGAGGTAGCCGCGATCGGTGTGCAACCACTGGCCCGACAGCACCAGCACCGCCAGCGACAGGTACGCGGCGGCCACGATCAGATCGGCACGCGCCAGCCGTAGTCGCCGGACGGTCCGCTGCGTTCGAGTGAGCTTGGCGGAAGCCGACTCCGGCGCGGTCCGGTCGAGAACCGTTACCGCCGAATCGTCTTCAACCCCCCGGTCGAATACCCGCCCCTGTACCACGCGCGAACTCCTCGATGCCTTGCAATGAGCGGCCCACGCTACCGGTTTCGCCTGAGATTGCACTGGCAAGTCGCGAAGTTATCCACAGGAACGGGTATTTATCCACAGAATACGGGCGATTTCTGTTTATAAGTGATGCTTGTCTCGTTCCTTCCTTCAGACACGCACGACCAGGGTGAACGGTCCGATATCGGTGATCCGGTAGTGCGGGTCATCGAAGAGCGACTTGGGGAACGACACCGTGAACCGCTTCACGTTCGGGTCGTTCGGGTAGACGTCCTGCGAGAGCCGCAGCGTGTAGTCGTTCCCGGAACTCCGGAACAGGAAGGCATCCGGCGCGCGCCAGCGGCAGTGGTTCAGCGCGTCGGTCAACTCCTGCGATGTCTTGAATGTGCTCCACCGCTGGATCTCGGCGGTACGGGCGGCGAAGTCGGCCAGCGGGTTCGCGTAATGCGAAGTGAGAGCCTGGAATCCGTAGTACGGATAGACGGCCAGGAAACTGGTGTCCGTGGTCAGCACCACGCTGGCGTCGCGCGGCCGCCCGGTCTGCTCGAGCAGCTTCGCGTCGATCTCGCGGTAGTACGACACCGCCGAGGGCGCCCGCTTGTCCGCGCGCACACCATTGCCGTCGGTGTCGGTGTAGGCGGTGGTGATCTCCGCCGCGAGCACATTCGGGATCTCCTGGCTGAATCCGATGGCCCCGGCCAGCGCCACGGCCGCCGCGGCCAGCCGGAACCGGCCGGGCTCGTTGAGCGCCTGGTAGACCGCCCGCGCCCCCTCTGCGAACCCGAACACACCCGCCGCCGCCAGCAGGGCGTCGAGCGGGGCCTCGAGCCGGAAGGCCAGCAGGGTGGTGCCCGCCGCGGTCGCCGCCATGGACAGCAGGCACCACAGATAGATGGCGACCACACCGATGCCGAGCGCCTGCGCCCGCCGCGAACTGCCCGCCCGCAGCACCAGCCAGACGGTCCCGAGCAGGCAGAACGCACCGAGCAGATCGAACTGGGTCATGGGCAGCGGCAGCCGCGATCCGCTCTCGGGCAGGTAGTGGAAGGCCGAACCGGAACCCAGGGAAGCCTTACCGGACAGGAACTTCAGCAGGAACGGCGTCCACACGGTCAGCGCCAGCACCCCGGCCACCACACCGATCCCGATCAGCCGCACCAGAATCGGCCACACCGCCCGCCATGTCCGCTGTGCGCGCCCCGCCAGCCCCGCGGCGATCAGCGCCATGAGACACACGGCGAACACCGCGACACCGAAGTACAGGCTGTAGAAGGTCGCGGCCAGACCCAGGAACAGCCCGGTCCCGACCACCGCGCCCCAGCCCCCGGCCGTCTCCTCGTCGCCATTCGTGACGGGCCGGTGCAGCGCACCCCAGGCCAGCACCAGCGCGGGCCCGAGCAGCAGCGTCAGCACCGCGCTGTACGCCTCCGGCGCACCGTAAGCCAGCGTCACCGCGGTCGTCGCGGACGCCACCGCCACCGCCCAATCGCCCCGAATCAGCTTGGACCACAACACCAGCGCGACCACCGCCGCCACCGCCAGCCCGATGATCGCGTACGGCTTGAACGCTTCCCACCCGGCCATCCCGGTCAGGCTCGCGAACCGCCCGCCGACCCAGAACCACCCCGCCGGATAGAACGGCGGCAGATCGATGTAGTTCATATCGTGCAGCGCGGCACTGTCGGTCAGCCGCGTCAGGTACTGCGTCCGAAACTCCTGATCCACCGACATTCCGAACAGATACAGCTTGGTAGCCGCCAACGGCATCCCCAGCGTCACCGTCACGAACGCCGAAACCCCGCCCCAGGACAGCAGTTTCGCGAGCCATCCCCACTTGTTCATGCGCAACAGCACGATGGCCGCCACCAGCATGGCCAGCGCGACAACCTGCCCCACGGCGGTCAATGACCGAGTCACATTGGACGAGTTGAACGCCGGCCAGTGCACGGTGGAGAAGGCGACCAGTCCGACCCCGGCCACGACCCCCGCGACCACCGCCGCGAGCACCGCCTCACCGATAGCCCCACCGGTCTGCCGCGCCAGCAGCGTCACTCGCTCGCTCATCCGCACCCAGCCTCCGCATTCGTCTCCATGGACCGCGCGTCAGCCTAGTCACTATGTTCGGAACCGCCTCGAAGGAAGGGATGTGAGCGTGCGAGTACTGGTCACCGGCGCGGCGGGCTATCTCGGCCGAGCCTTGATCCCCGCCCTGGCCGCGGCGGGCCATACCCTCCGCCGGGCCGTCGACCGTATCGACGCGATCATCCGAGACAGCCTCGTCCTCGACACATCGTGCGACACCCGCCCGCGGCCGAGGCGCTAGGTCAAAGGACCGTCGTGCACGTTGAGCTGGCGGAGCTCGGTGGCGAACCTGGCGGCGGTCACGAAGTCGGCATCATCGTGGACCACGACGAGCCCGTGATAGGCGGCCGTGGCGCAGATCTGCAGATCTACGGCGGAAAGCGATCTATGGCAGCCATCTTCGGCGGCGCGGTGCTGTAGCCCCGCGATCCAGAGGCCAGCGGACTTCGGCACCGTGACATCGCTGTAGAGGGTGTCGAACATTCCGCACAGCTGCGAATACTCTTTCAAGTTTCGTGCGGAGCGAAGGAACTCTGCGCGCTGTGGATAACACGAATGCAGATCGCCTTCGGCGGCCGGGCCGAGCCAGCGCTCGACCAGGGCGCGGTCTCTGAGAATGCGCCACAGCGCGGACGAGTCGACGAGGTAACCGATCATGGAGTCGGTGGCTCCTTCTCGGCTCGGTGAGCCGCTTCGGCCCCTTCGATGTCCCAGTCCTGAGCGATCTCGAAGTAGCGCTCGAACGAGGCCGCCCGCGATAGCCGCTGGTTGTATTCGCGTAGCGCGGCAGCGACCGCGGCGGTCTTGGTCCGGTGCCCGCCCAGCCGTTTGGCCGTTTCCAGGGCTTCCTCGTCGATCTCGATGTGGGTCAGCGACATGATCAGCTCCATGTACAAAAATAGGCCAGTCGGGTCGACTTATTGTACATCCGAGCCCTGGGCCGGATACGAAACTGCCGTACCGCCAGGTCGGCGGTACGGCAGCATCGGAGTCTGATCGTCAGATCGGCAGCTTGCGGAAGATCGGGCGCGGGACGTGGCGCAGGATCATCATGACGTAGCGGAAAGTGCCCGGGGCCCAGACGATTTCCTTGTTCTTCTCGGAAGCCGCGACCGCGAGCAGAGCGACGTCTTCCTTGTTGACGGTGAGGCCGTTCTCCTTGGCGTGGGCCGAGAGACGGGTGCGCACCATGCCGGGGCGGATGACGGTGACGCGCGGGCCGAACTTGGCCAGCGCCTCGCCGAGACCCAGGTAGAAGCCGTCCAGGCCCGCCTTGGTGGAGCCGTAGACGAAGTTGAAGCGGCGCACGCGCTCACCGGCGACCGAGGACATGGCCAGGATGCGGCCGTAGCCCTGGGCCTTGAACTTCTCGCCGAGCAGCACACCCACGGAAACCGCGGCGGTGTAGTTGATCTCGGCCATCATGACGGCCTTGCGCTGGTCCTGCCAGAAGATCTCGCCGTCGCCGTCGATGCCGAACGCGACAATGGCCACGTCGACGTCACCGGCCGCCCACGCGGCGTCGATGACGGCCGGGTGGCTGTCGGTGTCGAGCGCGTCGAAGTCGATGAGCTGGACCTCGGAGGCCCCGGCCGCCTTCATCTGGCTGACCGCGTCCTCGCGCAGCGGATCACCCGGCAGCGCGGCCAGGAGAATGCGCGCGGGGCCCTTCTTCAGGTACTCGGCGCAGATCGCCAAGCCGATCTCCGAGGTGCCGCCCAGCAGCAGAATGGACTGCGGATTCCCTACCGCATTGATCACTGAAGCTCCAGCCTTCTCGCCATATCGGACATGAAAACGCCTGTGGGGTCGACACTTCGGCGGATCTTGATCCACTCGTCGATCCGGGGATACATCTTGTGGAAGGTCTCCGCGGTGGTGCGGGAGTCCTTCGCGGTGTACAGCCGGCCACCGAATTCCATGACCCGCCGGTCCAGATCGTTGACCAGCTCATTGAGACCCGGCCGAATCGGGAAGTCGCAGCAGATGTTCCAACCCGGCATCGGGAAGCTCAGCGGAGCGGGGTTACCCGGCCCGAAGAGCTTGAAGACGTTGAGCGCCGAGATGTGCCCGGACGCCTGGATATCGATGATAATCCGCTTGAATTCCTCGACCGCGTCGGTCGGCACCACGAACTGGTACTGCAGGAATCCGGCCGGACCGTAGGCCCGGTTCCACTCCGCGATCATGTCGAGCGGGTGGTAGAACTGCGTCAGATTCTGGATCTTGCCGGTATAGGTGCCACCCATGGCGTAGTACGCCTCGCCGACGGCGCCCAGGGTGAGCCGGTTCGCCGTAATGCTCGGGAAGATGTTCGGCACCGTGAGCAGCTGTGGCGCATCGAATTTCAGCGGATTGCGCTGCTTCTTCTTCGGCAGCTCGTCCACCGTGGCGAGGCGTCCGCGGGTGATGCAGGCGCGACCCAGTTTCGGCGGCGGGTTCATCACGTCGAACCACGCGCTCGAGTAGGTGTAGTTCTCTTCGCTGCCGTCGCTGTGCGCGGCGATGGTCTCGTCCAGCGTGGTGGTCTTCACGCCGTCGTTGATGAAATACGCGGTCTCCGTCGGGATCATCTCGATGGTCGCGCGCATGATGATGCCGGTCAGGCCGTTGCCGCCGACGGTGGCCCAGAACAGCTTGGCGTTCTTCTTCGGCCCGATGGTCTGGACCTTGCCGTCGGCGGTGAGCAGGTCGATGGACCGCACGTGATTGCCGAAGGAGCCTTCGCTGTGGTGGTTCTTGCCGTGGATGTCGGACGCGATCGCGCCGCCGATGGTCACCTGCCGGGTGCCCGGCAGGACCGGAACCCAGAGTCCGAACGGCAGTGCCGCCTTCATGAGCTGGTCCAGGCTGACGCCGCCGTCCACGTCGAACAGCCGTGAGTCGCGGTCGATACGGTGAACGCGGTTGAGCGCCGGCATATCGATGACCAGACCGCCCGAGTTCTGCGCGTGGTCACCGTAGGAGCGGCCGAGCCCGCGGGCGATGACGCCGCGACGGAGGTGTGCGGGCTTGGAGTCGTTGTCCTCCGCGACCATGGCGACCGCGTTGACGATCAGCTCGGGGTCATTGGTGGAGAGCACTTCGGACGTTGCGGGTGCGGTGCGACCCCAACCCGTCAGGCGTCGGGTCTGCGTCGGCAGGTCGAAGGACCTCGGCGACACTGTGCCCTCTTTTTCTTTGCCGACGACCGGGCTCTCACCCGCGGAGCTGGGCTCCGAGGCGGCCGCGGTGGTGGTCTGAGCTTTCGTGGACATCGGCATAGAGGCTACAGGCATAACCGTCTCGAGGCTTGTGTCCTTTGTCCCGGGCATTACTCTTCTGCGTTGTGACCGCGGAACCCCATCTGCCCCTCCCGCCCGAGCTGCCCCTGGTTGATGAACCGGGCGGTACGGACGTTGATCTCAAGACGCAGATCATTCGATTCACGGTCACCGGCGGGCTGTCGGCGATTGTCGATTTCGGGCTGTACACGCTGCTGTTCAAGCTGGTCGGAGTGCCGCTGCCGGTGGCCAAGTCGATCAGCTTCATCGCGGGTACGACCACGGCCTATCTGATCAATCGGCGCTGGACTTTCAAGGCCGAGCCGAGCCGCAAGCGCTTCATCGCGGTAATAGCCCTCTACGCGCTGACCTTCGCGCTGCAGGTCGGCCTCAATCAGGTCTGCTACTACGCGCTGCCCGATGCCTGGTGGCGGATGTTCATCGCCTTCTGCGTCGCGCAGGGCACCGCCACCGTGATCAATTTCATCGTGCAGCGCGCCGTGATCTTCAAGATCAAGTAGCCGTCACTCAGGATTCGACGAGGGCGTTGTTCTCTTCCTTTGCGCGGAAGTAATCGCCGCCCTTGGCGCGCATATTGTCGGTGCCCCACTGCCGGGCCTCGCGGTGCGCCGGGACCAGATGCGGAATGTGCTTGCGGCAGTGGATGTAGGCCTCTTCGACATCGACCACCACCCAGCGCTCGGGCACCCGCCCGCGCTGCTCGGCGGGCAGGTCGGGGACACAGCGCCGCATGAGGGCGTCGTCGACGATGCGGGCGGTGCCCTTGAGATGCAGGCCGATGAGGTCGTGCACGAAATCGATCATGAGAATGCCGACGTGCGGGTTCTCGAGCATATTGCCGAGGCTGGCCATCACGCCGTTGCCGCGATACTCCGGGTAGGCGACCGTGCGGTCGTCGATGACGTGCAGGAAGCCGGGCTTGCCGGCGCGGAAGCTGGAGTCGCATTCCCCGTGCTTGTCCGAGGTCGCGATGAAGGCCATATCCATCCGGCGAATGAAATCGATCATGTGGGTATTGAGTCGATCTCGCACTTGGTCGGAATAGAAGCGTTGCGCGCGTTCGTCGCTGCCGTAGCGCTCCTGAAGTTCCCGTTCGCCGTCGCTGCCGTTTCTGATACCGGGCATCGTGCGCCCCCTTTGGTAGCTGAAGACCGGATGGAAGAGGCTCGGCCACGAACTTCGGCCATCCGAAATGCTATACGGTTTAACTATTTTCGTGTGGCGAATGCGTGAACCGGCGGATCTGCCCTGGTGGGGCGTCTTCGACTGGTGCCGGACAAACCTTCCCGGGCGAGGATCCTCCCGGATGAAATGGTCTGCAAGGGACCTTTGTCCCTTAATACT
>NZ_BJWY01000030.1 GCF_007990715.1 Nocardia seriolae NBRC 15557
CGGGGAGTCGCAAGCCGGTACCGGACTCGTCGGCGAGGAGCGCGTGGCCGCTCTGGAAGCCGAATGCGCGCGCCTGCTGGAACTCGGCGCGGTCCGTGTCCGACTGCTGCGCGCCGACGGCTTCGACGAATCCTGCCTCGTCATGCAGGACGTCGAGGGCAACGAATTCTGCCTCGACTGAACAGCACCGTGCCGCACCCGGTTTCGAGTGCGGCACCACCGGCCATGGGCTCGGGCGGCGGTGATCCGCCCGTGTGGCACCGGGATCCTGCCGAGGCGGCCTGGAAGTGCTGGTCCGTGGGATCGAGGCGATCGCGGCGATCCGGTTGTCGGACCCGGCGTCAGTTGTAGGACTTGGCGACGCCGTCGAGGAGGTGCTTGAGGGTGTCGTAGTCGGGTGGGCTGACCTGGTTGACGAGGTTGGCGTCGACCGGAATCCGGTGCGCGGTGGTGACATCGGTGAACAGGGTCACGTCATTGGGGCGGAAGCCGTGCTGGGCGGCCAGGCGCTGCAGGTCCGGATCGGTGGTCAGCAGCTTGCCGAGGCGGTCGCCCTTGTCGTTCAGCGGCACCACGGTGTGCTGGGACATGACCGTCGGCTTGGGGTACATCAGCACCATGTCCGGCTTCACCTTGCCGTGCGCGGCGGCGTCCACGTACTGGGCCTCGTAGACCCACACCATGGGCACCGTGCCCATGCCGTTGGACAGATAGTCCTTGAACGGGCCGTCACTGCTGGACTCGGTATAGCCCTGCCGCGTGAACAGGCGCGAAACCCGCGACACCGCATAGTCTTCGGCCTTCGCGCCGCGCACGGTGGAGTTGTCATTGGCGACGTAGGCGGTCACCGCCAGATACATGGCCGCCGAATTGGACGTCCGCGGGTCGGTGGTGGAAACCAGCACGTTCTTGGGCACCGAATAGGTCGAGTTACCCTCGAGCTGATTCCACTGCACGCCCTTCTCGGCCAGCGACAGATACTTCTCGATATCGAAAGTCGTTGTCGCGCCCGGCTGCACGATGCCCGCCTGGGTCAGCAGGTCGGCGATCGGCTTGAAGGTCGCGATGGCCATGGGGGAGGAGAACGGCACGTACTTGCCGGTCACCCCGCTCTTGCGCTGCACCAGCTCCGCCGCGGCCGAACTGGACGGAAACGCGAAATCGTATTTGCCCAGATCCACCGAGGTGGCGATCTGCCGCGACCCGGCCGACTCCACCTCCACCTTGAATCCGCGCTGTGCCAGCGCCTCGGCCACCTTCGGATCGCCGAAGAACTCCGCCTTCTCCGACCCGACCACCCCGCGCACCGTCGTCAACCCGGGCGCGGCCGCGGTGGCCGACGACGAATCCGGCTGCCGCACCGCCAGCACCACCCCCACCGCCAGCACCGCGACCAGCCCCGCGGCCACGACCCCCAGCATCCGCTTGTTCTCGAGCACCCGGGCCGGCACGAACCGCCCAGCGACCGCGGCGAACACGCTCGTGGTCTCCGCCGCCGGGCCCGCGCCTTCCCCGCTCGTGCCCGGCGCACTCGGCTCGACCTGCGCCGCACCATTCTTCGCCCGCGTGGGATCCAACTCCCGCCGCGCAATCCGCTCGACGAGAATCGGTACGAAATCCCGCACCGAATGCCCCTCGAACCGCTTGCGCACCGCCCCCACCACGGCCTCGACCCGCTCCGCCGGATGCGCCTCGACATAGTCCCGCACCAGGCGATCGGTCACCTCCCGCAGCGCCTTCTCCGCGCGCGCGGCCTTCTCTTCGCCCGGGACCTTCGCTTTCCGTGCAGCATCGACCGCCACATCATCTCCCTCGACCTCGAACCGAATATGGTTGCGCGGCAGGAAAATACGAAAAGCCGCGCCGCCAGGACCGTAGTCCCTCTCGGTGCCCGCCCAGGATCGAGAACGCGAACGTCAAGTACGCCCGGGCGAACTTCCGGTGACCGACGCCGGGCACGGCGTGCGGTTCAGGGCTCGCCCGGGTGGTTCAGGGCTTGCCGGGTGGTTCAGGGCTTGCCGGGGAAGGCGGCCGTGACCGGGCTGGTGCCCAGGATGGACTGCCAGGTGGCCAGGCGCAGGGCGCATTCGGTGAGGGCTTCGATGCCGGTGCGGCGCAGCTCCGGGGTCTCGGCGCGTTCGACGAGGTAGTACCAGGCCGCCGCGGTGTCGGATTCGACGGTGACCGCCAGCTTGGCCGCCGGGATGGGGTCGTTGACGTTGACGGGGGAGGTGTAGGCGGCGGCGGGCTCGGGGACCGTTGCGCCCGAAGCCTTCAGCGCGTCGATGATCGCGTCGCGGCGCGCGCGATGCGCCGCGACGTATTCGGCGACGAGTCTGTCCCGATCGTGGTTGGCGTAGGCGGCGATCACGCCGTAGGCGTAGACAGCGGCGTATTCGGCGCTCAACGCATCGATGAGTGCCTGCTGATCGGTTGTGGTCATGCCAGGAGAACCCCCGCGTGGGTGGCGCAGGACGCGCTGATCGAAGACAGGAGACCGGCGCGATAGCCGGAAAGGGTGACGGCGAGATCAGCCGCGGCTCGCTGGGAATTCTGCAGTTTGCTACGCAGGTCGGTGAGGGAGACCGGAGTGATCACGCTGACGGCGGTGGGTGGTGGGGTGCGGCGGCCGGGAGTGGTGCCGTCGCCGTAAACGCCGATGGCGCGGTCGATTTCGGTGCGCAGCGCTTGGGCATGCGCGGTGCGCTGGTCGGCGATGACCTTCAGTGCGCCCGCGCGTTCCGGCATGGTGGCGATGGCGGCATTCGCTGCCGCGGTTTCGGCGAGCGCCGAGCTCTCCAGCGCCAGCAGCGGATCCGGCGCGGCGGGGGTCTCGTCCTTCGTGCACGCGGCCAGTGCGCCCACCGCCGCCACGGCCAATGCGCCGCCACCGGCCAGCCGCAGCGCCGCACGGCGGTTCACGGCGGAGGCGGGAGACGGGGTCGATCCGGGTGGGTCCGGGATCATGACATCGGCGACACCGGCGCGATGGCCGCTCTGACTGCTGGGCACGGCATACATGGTGCCAGCCGTCGCCGACAGCTTGCTGCGCCAGGGCCTTCGGATAGGCTGTGATCTGGAACGACGGGTAACCGTCACGGGCGCGTCGCCGGTGGACACGCCGCATGCGGCGCAGTGCCGACCATGCCGAACTCGAGCGAGTCGGCTGGTCCTTTACACGCTTTCAGCGCGTTACGCTAGACCTTCGGCACGGTATTTCGCCGAGTCACCACCGGCTCGACCCGAGTCAACGAACAGCTAGCGCCGAGCAGACGACAACTCAACCCGTGACAACTGAACCAGGAGCCGCCCCACATGCCGATGCCGACCGAGGAAAGGGTGAGCCAGCTAGTTGCTGGACTCGTCGAACGCCGAGGACTCGACCTCGAAGGCGTCGCGATTTCGGCTGCCGGTACAGCGCAGGCCAAGGTCAAGGTCATCGTCGACAGCGACGGATCGCCGGACCTGGACGCCGTCGCGGAACTCAGCTCGGAGATCTCGCAGGCCCTCGACGACGCCGGTGATTTCGGCGAGACCGCCTACCTGCTGGAGATCACCACCCCCGGCATCGACCGGCCCCTCACCGCCCCGCGCCACTGGCAGCGCGCCCAGGGCCGCAAGGTCAAGATCGTCCTACGCCCCGGCGCCGAATCACCCGAGGGCAAGAACAGCTTCGAGGCCCGCGTGGGCGTCGCCACCGCAGGCGATGTCGCGCTGGTCCTCGGCGGCAAGCGGAAGCCACACCGGGTGACGGTGCCGCTGGCCGATATCCAATCCGCGGTCGTGCAGGTGGAATTCAATCCACCCGGCGCGGCCGAGTTGGAACTGGCAGGGGGAGTTGCGCCGGGCCGTCCCCAGCCCGGTGCGCAGGAGGTATCCGAAACCGATTCAGAAGCAACAGCAGCGTCCGATTCACTGACCGAAGGGATCGTGGAATGAACATCGAAATCGAAGCCCTGCGCGCGATTGTCGCCGATAAGGGGATCTCGATGGAGACGGTGATCTCCGCGATCGAGTCCGCTCTCCTCACCGCCTACCGGCATACCGACGGCCACCAGCCCACCGCCCGCATCGACATCAACCAGAAGACCGGTGTGGTGCGCGTGATGGCCCGCGAGGTCGACGCGGACGGCAATGTCATCTCCGAATGGGACGACACCCCCGAGGGTTTCGGCCGCATCGCCGCCACCACCGCCCGCCAGGTCGTGCTCCAGCGCCTGCGCGACGCGGAGAACGAGAAGTCCTTCGGCGAATTCTCCACCCACGAGGGCGATATCGTCGGCGGCGTCGTACAGCGCGACGCCCGCATGAACGCCCGTGGCACGGTCGTGGTCCGCATCGGCTCCGAAGCCCATGGCGCGGAAGGGGTCATCCCGCCCGCCGAGCAGGTCCCGGGCGAGACCTACGAGCACGGCGACCGCATCAAGTGCTACGTGGTCGGCGTCTCGCGCGGCCCGCGCGGCCCGCAGATCACCCTCTCGCGCACTCACCCGAACCTGGTGCGCCGCCTGTTCGCGCTCGAGGTCCCCGAAATCGCCGACGGCTCGGTCGAGATCGTGGCCGTGGCGCGGGAGGCCGGGCACCGCTCCAAGATCGCGGTCCGCTCCACCGTGCCCGGCGTCAACGCCAAGGGCGCGTGCATCGGCCCGATGGGCCAGCGCGTGCGCAACGTGATGAGCGAACTCGCGGGCGAGAAGATCGACATCATCGACTACGCCGAGGATCCGGCCGCCTTCGTCGGGAATGCGCTGTCCCCGTCGAAAGTGGTATCCGTCACCATCGTGGACCCCGACGCCCGCGCCGCGCGCGTGGTGGTCCCGGACTTCCAGCTCTCCCTCGCCATCGGCAAGGAGGGCCAGCATGCCCGCCTGGCGGCCCGGCTCACCGGCTGGCGGATCGACATTCGCTCCGATGCGGCCCAGGAAAACCAGGGTGGCGTGCGTCCGGCGGGTGGGTCCGAGTCGTCTCGGGGTGATGCGGCGTCGCATCGGGGTGACGCAGCGGCCCACCGGGGTTGATCTTGCCGGATCCATCCGGCCCGGTCGGTTCCGAGATTTGTGAAACAGACCCCTGGGATGACAGGTTGGTAACTTCCAAGGGGTACGGATGCGGAGATCGGGACGTGACAGCGGTAGAGTGGACGCAGGCTCAGCGCGAGTCTTCGGCTTCTCTGCGCGCCGAGCGGGTGTCAGCAAGATCGACACCCGTTCGGACCTGCATCGGATGTCGCAGACGCGAGCTGGCTGCCGATCTGATGCGGGTCGTGGCGCAGTCTTCTGCCGAGAGTGGGCAGGCGGTTGTGATCGTTCCGGATCCGCGGCGCAGACTTCCCGGACGGGGTGCCTGGTTGCACCCCACTTCCGCTTGTCTGAGCCAAGCAGTTCGGCGCCGAGCGATCGGCAGAGCACTACGAGTGTCCGGAAATCTGGATATCTCAGCCCTGGAGCATTACGTAGAGAACAGGCACGAGCACTCATGAGCACACCGTGAAGTCCCAGAAATGATCGGCCTTCGAAATTAGTCGAGGTCGTGCGCGCGTCCCGTGAAACGGGCTGCCGCGCTCGACCTCTGAGTGAGGAGAGCAGTGGCAGGCAAGGCCCGCGTGCACGAGTTGGCTAAAGAACTCGGTGTCACGAGCAAAGAACTACTCGCGCGGCTCAAGGAGCAGGGCGAGTTCGTGAAGTCGGCGAGCTCGACGGTGGAAGCACCCGTCGCGCGCCGGCTGCGGGAGTCGCTCGCACCCAAGAGCGCCCCGTCCGGTGGGAGCGGCAAGCCCGCGGCCCCCAAGCCCAATGGTGAGGGCACCCCGCGTCCGGCCGCCAAGCCGGCCACCCCCGGTGCCGGTCCCCGTCCGGGACCGCGCCCGACCCCGGCTCCGGCCCCCGCGACTCCGGCTCCGGCCGCGGCCGCTCCGGCCCCGGCTCCGCAGGTGGCTCCGGCCGCCCGCGCCGAGTCGGCCGCTCCCGCGGCTCGCCCGGGTCCCGCGCCCAAGCCCGTCGTGCGTGAAACCGCTGCTCCCGCAGCGTCTTCCGCCCCGGCGACCCCCGCCCCGCGCACCGACGCCCCGCGTCCGTCGCAGCCCGGCCCGCGTCCGTCGGCTCCGCAGCCGAACGCCGCGGCCCCGAGCTCCTCGGCCGCGCCGAGCCCGTCGGCGGCCCCGCGTCCGGCCGGTCCGAAGCCGGGCCCGAAGCCGCCGCGCGTCGGCAACAACCCCTTCTCGTCGGCTCCGGAGCGTCCCGCTCCGCGTCCGGCTCCCCGTCCCGGTCAGCAGCAGGGCGGCCCGCGTCCGGGTCCGGGTCAGGATCAGCGTGGTCCCCGTCCGGGTCCGCAGGGCGGTCCGCGTCCGGGTCAGGAACAGCGTGGCCCGCGTCCGGGTCCGGGTCAGGGTGGTCCGCGTCCGGCTCCCGGTCAGGGCGGTCCCCGGCCGGGTCCGGGTCAGGGTGGTCCGCGTCCGGCCGCCGGTCAGGGCGGTCCCCGTCCGGGTGGCCCGCGTCCGAGCCCCGGCTCGATGCCTCCCCGTCCCAACCCCGGTGCCATGCCCGCGCGCGCTCAGCGTCCGGCCGGTGGCCCCGGCGGCGCGGGCCGTCCGGCGCGTCCAGGTAGTCCCGGTGGTGCCGGTGGCGGTCGTCCCGGTGGCGGTGGCGGTGGCTACCGCGGTGGCGGCGCTCCCGGTGCCGGTCAGGGTGCCGGCGCGGGTGCCGGTGGTAACACCGGTGCGCCCGGTGGCTTCCGGGGTCGTCCCGGCGGCGGTGGCGGCGGTGGCCGTCCCGGTTCCGGTGGTGGTCGCGGCGGTGCCGCGGGTGCCTTCGGTCGTCCGGGTGGCGCGCCCCGCAAGGGTCGTAAGTCGAAGCGGGCGAAGCGCGCCGAGTACGAGAACCAGCAGGCGCCCATCGCCGGTGGCGTGCGGCTGCCGCGCGGCAACGGTGAGATCGTGCGTCTCGCCCGTGGCGCGTCGCTGTCCGACTTCGCCGAGAAGATCGGCGCCAACCCGGCCTCGCTGGTGCAGGCGCTGTTCAACCTCGGTGAGATGGTCACCGCCACCCAGTCGGTGAACGAGGAGACCCTTGAGCTGCTGGGTTCGGAGATGAACTACGTCGTGCACGTGGTCTCCCCGGAGGACGAGGACCGCGAGCTGCTGGCCAACTTCGACCTCACCTACGGCGAGGACGACGGCGGCGAAGAGGATCTGCAGATCCGCCCGCCGGTGGTGACCGTCATGGGTCACGTCGACCACGGTAAGACCCGACTGCTGGACACGATTCGTAAGGCCAACGTCCGTGAGGGCGAGGCCGGCGGCATCACCCAGCACATCGGCGCCTACCAGGTCGAGGCCGAGGTCAACGACGAAGAGCGTCTGATCACCTTCATCGACACCCCCGGTCACGAGGCGTTCACCGCCATGCGTGCCCGTGGTGCGAAGGCCACCGACATCGCGATCCTCGTGGTCGCGGCCGACGACGGCGTCATGCCGCAGACGGTGGAGGCCATCAACCACGCGCAGGCCGCGGACGTGCCGATCGTGGTGGCGGTCAACAAGATCGATAAGGAAGGCGCGAATCCGCAGAAGATTCGCCAGCAGCTGACCGAATACGGTCTGGTGGCCGAGGAATACGGTGGCGACACCATGTTCGTCGACATCTCCGCCAAGCAGGGCACCAATATCGACCAGCTGCTCGAGGCCGTGGTCCTGACCGCGGACGCCTCGCTGGATCTGCGGGCGAACCCGAACATGGACGCGCAGGGTGTGGCCATCGAAGCCCACCTCGACCGCGGTCGTGGTCCGGTGGCGACCGTGCTCATCCAGCGCGGCACGCTGCGCGTCGGCGACTCGATCGTGGCGGGCGACGCCTACGGTCGCGTGCGCCGCATGGTCGACGAGCACGGCGACGACGTCGAGGCGGCGCTGCCGTCGCGGCCCGTCCAGGTCATCGGTTTCACCTCGGTGCCGGGTGCAGGCGACAACCTGCTCGTGGTCGAGGAAGACCGCATCGCGCGTCAGATCGCCGACCGCCGCAACGCTCGCAAGCGCAACGCCCTGGCCGCGCGCAGCCGCAAGCGGATCTCCCTGGAAGATCTGGATGCCGCTCTGAAGGAGACCTCGGAGCTGAACCTGATCCTCAAGGGCGACAACTCCGGTACCGTCGAGGCCCTCGAAGAGGCGCTGCTCGGTATCGATGTCGGCGACGAGGTGCGCCTGCGCGTCATCGACCGCGGTGTCGGTGGCGTCACCGAGACCAACGTCAACCTGGCGTCGGCCTCCAACGCGATCATCATCGGCTTCAACGTCCGTGCCGAGGGCAAGGCGACCGAGCTGGCGAACCGCGAAGGCGTGGACATCCGCTACTACTCGGTCATCTACCAGGCGATCGACGAGATCGAGAAGGCCCTCAAGGGTCTGCTCAAGCCGATCTACGAGGAGCACGAGCTCGGCCGGGCGGAGATCCGCCAGATCTTCCGCTCGTCGAAGTTCGGCAATATCGCGGGTTGCTGGGTGCTCTCGGGCACGGTCAAGCGCAACGCCAAGGCGCGCCTGATCCGCGACAACGTGGTGATCTCCGAGACCACCATCCAGTCGCTGCGCCGCGAGAAGGACGACGTCACCGAGGTCCGCGAAGGCTACGAGTGCGGTATCACCGTGGGCTTCAACGACATCAAGGATGGCGACATCATCGAGGCCTACGAGCTGCGGGAGAAGCCGCGCGACTAGGAAGCAGTACACGATCCCGCCGGGCCCTTCCGGGTCCGGCGGGGTTGTGCCCCTTCCCTTTCCGGGTAACCGTGCGCGCATTTCCCCGGGGCGCGTTCATATGACTGAAAAGATGTTCTTCGGAGCGCTCGAATTCGATATCTTGCTCGGTGATGTGCATTCACTGAAGGAGAAGCGCTCCGTCATTCGCCCGATCATCGCGGACCTGAAAAGGTTCGACGTGAGTGTGACCGAGGGCGGAGATCATGACCGTTATCGACGGACCATGCTCGGTGTGGCAATGGTCAGCTACGGCATGAACCACCTGACCGAGGTGCTGGACAAGTGTGAACGGCACGTCGCCAATCGTCCGGAGTTAGAGTTGCTGGCAGTACGCCGCCGCATCTTCGGACCCGAAGACTGAAGAAGTGAGGAGGGCTCGACATGGCTGATCAGGCCCGAGCACGCCGACTCGCAAAGCGAATCTCGTCCATCGTCGCCACGGCGATCGAATACGAGATCAAGGATCCGCGACTGCGGTTCGTCACCGTCACCGACGCCAAGGTGACCGGTGACCTGCGCGAGGCGACCATCTACTACACCGTCATGGGCGAGAGCATCGACGCCGCGCCCGATTACGCGGAGGCCGCCGCCGGTCTCAAGAAGGCCGCGGGCATCCTGCGGTCCAAGGTCGGCGCGGGCACCGGGGTGAAGTTCACCCCGACGCTGGCGTTCAAGCTCGACACCGTGCCCGACGCGGCGCGCGAGATGGAAGAGCTGCTGTCCAAGGCCCGCGCCTCCGACGCCCGCGTGGCGCAGGTGGCGGTCGGCGCGAGCTACGCCGGTGACGCGGACCCCTACAAGTCGGACGAGGACGAAGACGACGAAGCCTGACCCGCTGTGACCCCCGTCGATGTCACCCCTGCCGTCGAGGTTCTCGATGATGCGAAATCGGTGACGATTCTCTGCCACGTCCAGCCCGACGCCGACACCATCGGCAGCGGGCTGGCGCTGGCGCAGGTGCTGCGTCGACGCGGGGTCCCGGTCGTCGTCGCCTTCGCCGAACCGGCCGAGCTGCCGGTCTCCATGCGGTCGTTGCCCGCCACCGAGCTGATCGTCCCGGTCGAGCGGGTGCCCGCCACGGTGGACGTGCTGGTGACGGTGGACTGCGGCAGCGCCGGGCGGCTGGGCGTCCTGCGTGATCGATTGGCCGGTGCCGCAACCACTTTGGTGATCGACCATCATCGGTCCAACACCCGCTTCGGTGGCGTCAACGTCATCGACGAGGCGGCCGAATCCACCGCCGGTGTCATCGCCCGCGTCCTCGATGCCTGGGGCGAGCCCATCGACCGCGATATCGCGCACTGCCTGTTCGCCGGATTGGTCACCGACACCGGCTCTTTCAAGTGGACCCGCCCCGGCTCCCACACCCTGGCCGAACGTCTGCTGGCCACCGGCATCGACGGCGCGACCATCACCCGCACCCTCATGGACACCCACCCCTTCGCGTGGCTGCCCATGCTGTCGCGAGTCCTGGCCTCGGCCCAGCTGCTCCCGGACGCGGCGAACGGCGCGGGCCTGGTCTACGCGGTCGTCCGCCGCGAGGACACCGAAGCCGTGCGCTCCGAAGAGGTCGAATCCATCATCGACCTGAGCCGCACCACCGCCGAGGCCCAGGTCGCCGCGGTTTTCAAGGAATCCCGCGCCGAGTCCGAACACTGGACCGTCTCCCTGCGCTCCCACGCCGGCGACGACGGCACCCCCGGAGTCGATGTCGCCCGGGTCGCCACCGCGCTCGGCGGCGGCGGGCACCGGTATGCCGCAGGCTATTCTACGGTTGGCGCGGCCGCCGACATGCTCGCGAACCTACTGCGCGAACTGGGCTGATCCGAGACCCGCTGCGGTTCTCGGGCTCTTCTCACCGCCACGGCGGGGTGGCCCGCCGCGGTCGGGTAGACGATGTGGTCGAACGGCGACTCGGTCAGTCCGGCAGGCCGAAGACGGTGACGCCCTTCGGGGCCTCGACGCGGTAGCCGAGGGTGATGGTGGTCGTGGCCTGCGGGGCGAGGTCGAGTTTCCAGGTCAGGATGCCGAGGTCGCCGCGTTCGGCCGGGGGTGGTTTGAGGACCGTGTCGCGGACGGTGAGGGTGGTGTCGCGGGCGATCGGGAGACGGTCCAGGACGGTGACCACCGTGGGACGGGTGCCGTGGTTGGCGACGGTGATCGTGTACTCCATCTCGACGCGGCGGGCCGAACCGAGGGTGGCCTTGGAGGCATTGCGGCGCACCAGTTCTCGTTCCACCCGGATGCGGTCGTCCACGCCGAGGGCGAGCTCGCGTTCCTCGCCCGGGGCCCAGATGTCGAGGTTCGTGGCTCCGACGTATTCACTGTCGTTGAACAGCGACGCGCGGCCCTTGGGGAGGGTGTGCTCGGAGGTGTTGCGGGCGGTGGCGCGCAGGATCGCCTCGGGGGAACGGATCGGGGCGGTCACGTGATCCAGGTCGGCCTCGAGGTCGAGGGCGGTGATCAGGGTACGGTGTTCGGTGCCGTCGGCGGCGATGGCGACCGGACGTTGCGGGGAGTACGTCGCGGCGGTGGTGCCGTGCTCGACGGTCGAGGTTGCCTCCCGGACGGGGACCGGCGGCAGTTGCGGGGGCGCACCGGCGGGTGCGGGCGCGCGCTCCTCGTTCCGCATGAAACTGGGGATGTCCATGTCGGAGCCCGACGAAGACGAGCGCATCGCCCGCCGCTTCGGCTCCGGTGGAGTGGTGCTGAGATACCAGGGATCCAGTTCCGGCACATCGAGGGCGACGGCCGGGCGGGCGGTCGACAGCTCGAGGCGGCATTCGGGCCAATCCTCGCCGGTGGACTGGCTGACCAGCCCGAACCAGCGCAGGCTCAGGCCATTCTCGTCGATGCGCAGGTCATAGGTGCTGGCCCAGCGCGCGCCGGGCACCACATAGGACAGCTCCAGTTCCACGGTCGCAGGTTGGGCGGCGTCCACGGTGATGATCGCGGCCCGGATGTCGGGGCGGTTCTTGCGGCCCAGGTCCGCCAGCCGCCGCTCGAGCGAGTTCTTCTCCCGAATGTGGTCCTGCCGCAGGCGCGCTCGCTCGCGGCGTCCGGCATGGACGGCGCCGTACTGGGCTTCGAGGCTGTCGCCGAAGGCCACGACCCGATCGTCGGAAGCCTTGGCCAGCTGCCCGGCCGACTTGTGGACCAGGCGCTGCAGGAATTCGACGCGAGCGTCCGCGGCCCGGTCCGCGTCGGCGAGTTCGGTGAGCGCGACATCGACTTCGTCGCGGCGCGCGGTGAGTTCGGCGACCTGTTCATCGGACGGCTCGGGCTGCCGCTCGGTGACGATGTCCACCCCGAGCACCGTCACCTCGCCGCGCCCGGCCACCCGGATCGAATCGCGCACCAACTCCAGCGGCAGCGGCGACACCCGGATCCGATGCTCACCCGCCTCCAACGTCGCCTTGCCGGACCGGGTGACCCGGGCCCGATCCGGATAGACCGTCACCGCCGCGATTGCTGTCTCGAGATCGACCATGCCGCCCAGCCTGCCCGAGCCACCGCCGCGCGTCGACGGAAATACGGGTGACAATTCGGCCGTGTCGGGGGAGTCGGCGCCCGCGGCCGCGTGTCGGACCGGTATTCGCGTGGGACGGATAGTCGCCGACTCTTGGGGCGGAGCGACGGTCTACCCGGCGGCACAGGTCTTCGGAGTAGTCGAGGATGCAGATGTCGACACGGACATAGGTTTGCGTAACTATGTGTTCCGGCTCGGTGAAGCGACGACGCGGGGACAAACCGACGACGCGGGGACAAACCGACGACGCGGGGACAAACCGACGACGCGGGGGACATATATCTGCGCGGTGTCCGGCCGGGAGCGGTGATGGGTGGCCCCTGCCCGGTTCGGGTGGGAGCGGGAAAAGCGCTGGTGGCGGGCTGGTTCGGCGGTTCGTGCGGGTGGCGGGCGGGTCGGCGCGGCTGGGTGGGGTGTCGGGGCGGTGTGGGATGGTGAGCTGATGAGCAGCACCGAGGTTTTCGACGACGCGGGCGAGGATCCCGGATCTGCCGGGAAGTCGCGGGAGGTCGGGCGGGGCCCGGGTTCGGCTGCGGAGGCGCTCGGGGCGGATTTCGAGGACTCGGATGAGGCGCCGGGATCTCTCGGGAAGTCCCGGTCGGTCGGCGGGGGTCGAGGTTCGGTGGCGGAGATTGCCGAGGTTGCCGAGGTGCGTGGGGCCGAGGCCGCGGGGGCGGGGCCGCGGCGGATTCTGGGGATCGCGATTCCGACGCTCGGGGTGTTGGTCGCGGAGCCGATTTATCTGTTGTTCGATATGGCCGTGGTGGGGCGGCTGGGGGCGCTGGCGCTGGCTGGGCTGGCGGTGGGCGGTTTGATTCTGGCGCAGGTCAGTTCGCAGTTGACGTTTCTGAGTTATGGGACGACGGCTCGGGCGGCGCGGCGGCACGGGGCGGGGGACGAGCGGGGAGCTGTGATCGAGGGGGTGCAGGCCAGTTGGATCGCGGTGGGGGTGGGGTTGGTGATCGTGGCGGTGGTGCAGGTGTTCGCGGGGCCGATCACGCAGGCCATCGCGGGCGGGGATGATATTGCGCGGGCGGCGGAGTCGTGGGTGCGGATCGCGTTGTTCGGGGTGCCGTTGATTCTGTTGTCGATGGCGGGGAACGGGTGGATGCGCGGGGTGCAGCAGACCCGGCGGCCGCTGCTGTATGTGCTTGCGGGGCTGGTGGTTTCGGGAATCCTGTGCCCTACGCTGGTGCACGGGCTGCTGGGCGCGCCGCGCCTGGAGCTGGCGGGTTCGGCGGTCGCGAACCTGGTGGGGCAGGCGATTTCGGGCGCGCTGTTCGTGAGTGCGCTGTGGCGCGCGAAAGTGCCGCTCGCACCGCATATCACGATCATGAAGGCGCAGCTGGCGCTCGGCCGCGACCTGATCGCGCGCAGCCTGGCCTTCCAGGCCTCGTTCGTCTCGGCCGCGGCGGTCGCCTCCCGCTTCGGCGCGGCCTCGGTGGCGGCGCATCAGCTGGTGTTGCAGATCTGGAGTTTCCTCGCCCTGACCCTGGATTCGCTGGCCATCGCGGCACAGACGCTGGTGGGTGCGGCACTGGGTGCCGGAAATGCCCGTGGTGCACGGGGTTTGGCGCGGCGGATCACCGGCTGGTCGACGGTCTTCTCGGTGGTGCTGGCAGCCATCTTCGCGGCCGGATACTCGCTCATCCCGCGCCTGTTCACCAATGATCCGTCGGTCCTGGACCGCACCCACGTGGTCTGGTGGTTCTTCGTCGCCATGATCCCGGTGGCAGGCGTGGTCTTCGCGCTCGACGGCGTCCTGCTCGGCGCGGGCGACGCCGCCTTCCTCCGCAACGCCACCCTCGGCTCGGCCCTGATCGGCTTCCTCCCGCTGATCTGGCTCTCCCTCGCCTACGACTGGGGCATCGGCGGAATCTGGACGGGCCTGGTCGCTTTCATGCTGCTGCGACTGGCCGCCGTCAGTTGGCGCGCACTGTCCGGCCGCTGGGCGCGGGTGGGTGCGGAGGTGCCGGGACGAATGGCGTAATCCGCCCCGGCCACAGCATTCCGGCGTACCGGCGGCCGGAACCCGCGACTCAGTCGGCGGAACCGTTGGCCTGCGCGGCGGCCTGCCGGGCCAGGTTCTCCGCGACCTCGGCCTGCCAGTTCTCATTGGCGTGGGTGGTGTCGACCTCGTATTCGAAGCGGGCGGTCATTTCCGGCTTGATGTCGGCGACGTCGACGTAGAACTGTTCGTACCAGCGGCGGTGCTGGTAGACCGGGCCGTCCTCCTGGGTGAGCAGGGGATTGTCGATGCGGGTCTTGTGTTTCCAGATCTCGACGTCCTGGAGGAAGCCGACGCCGAAGCTCTTGCCGAAGGCCTTGGCGAGCTTGTCGGATTTCTCCGGCGGGAGGCCCTTGATGCGCTGGACGCTCACGCCCCATTGCAGGACGAAGGAATTGTGGGTGACGGGGTAGTGGCAGTTGATGAGCGCCACCTCGACGGTGTTGTCGCCGAAGTCGTTGTGCAGGTAGTTGATCATGTAGGAGGGGCCGAAATACGAAGCTTCCGAACGCAGTAGCGACATCTCCTGCGAGTAGTTGGACTTGGCGTGAATGTCGGGGCGGCCCTTGGAATGCAGGAACTGGGTGGCGACATGCCCCTCGAACACATGCTTGAAGTACACCGGGTACGCGAAGTGGATGTAGAAGAAGTGCGCCATATCGACGTTGTTGTCGATGATTTCGCGGCAGTGCGCGCCCTCGATGAGCAGGGTGTTCCAGTCCCAGTCGCTCCACTCGTCGGTCTCGATGCCCTCGATGTGGGGGATGGCGACCTCGGGCGGCGGCGGATTGCCCGCGGGATCGTTCCAGACGAAGAACTGCCCGTTCTCCTCGCAGGTGATCCAGGACCTGGTGCGCGCCAAGGGCGGAACGCGGCGCGCATACGGGATGGCGGCGCATTTGCCGTCGCCGCGCCAGCGCCAATCGTGGAAGGGGCAGGCGATATTGTCGTCCTTGACGCTGCCGTAGGACAGATCCGCGCCCATGTGCCGGCAGTAGCCGTCCAGGGCGTGCAGTTCGCCCTTGCCGTCGGACCAGATCACGATCTTGGTGCCGAAGGCGTTGACCGAGTGCGGTTTCCCGTCCCGGAAACCCTCGGCGAGCCCGAGGCAGTGCCAGCCCCGGGCGAATCGCGTCATGGGCTGCCCGACATCGATGCTCCGATAATGCCGGCTCATGTGCTTCCTCCACGCTCGAGGGTCCTCCGCCCGAGGCTAAGCACTGCCGCTTAACGGAACAAGTGTCAGTTTTCTGAGCAGTGCCGCCACCGGTGCGCTAGGACCTGCGATAGCGGCGCACAACGACTTTCGCGGGCCGGATCGACCGGTCCCCGACGGTCAGGCCCGGCTGGATGACCGACTCCACGGTCCGGTCCGCGGTCGGATCGTCGGTGTCGGTGAGCTCGGCGGCCTCCATGGTGTCCGGGTCGAAGGCGGTGCCGCGGAACGGCGTCACCAGCTGGCCGCCCCGTTCGGTCAGCATGCGCTCCACCCGGCGGCCCATGGCCTCGAAACCCTGGCGGTCGGGTTCCGAATTGGAGGTGGACGCGAAGGTCTGCGCCAGTCCGTGCAGGGCGAACAGGTCGCGAATCAGCGGCGCGTCGTGCTCGGCCCGCTCGTCGCGGATCTTGAGCTTGGCCTCATCGGCTAGTCGCTCGATGGTTGCGGCCTGGCGGGCGATGACGCGCGCGAGGTCGTCGATGCGCTCGGTGATGCGGTCGAGCGTGGGTGCGGACACCTCCACGGTCTCGGGTACCTCCGCCGATGCGGAGGTAGCGGCAATCGTGGCCGTCGGGGCTGGATCGGTCATGGTGGAACGATAGTCCCAGCGGTCGGCGGTGGCTGCTACCATCGCGCCCATGGGGGTCTACGGAATCGATCTGGGCACAACGAATTCGGCAATTGCGGCAATTGACGCAGACGGTCGGCCGGAGGTGCTGGTCGGGATGAACGGCGAACCGACCGTTCCGTCGGTGGTGTTGTTCGCCTCGGCGCACGACCACGTGGTGGGGGAGGGCGCGCGGCGGCAGGCCCGCCTGGATCCCGACCACGTGTGCACGCTGGTGAAGCGCCGCATGGGGGATGCGGAGTGGCGGTTCGGGGCGCACGGGCAGCTGTGGTCCGCGCCCGCGGTGTCCTCGCTCATCCTGAAAAGCCTTGCCGCCGACGCCGAATTCGCGGGGGGCGAACCGGTGCGGCGGGCGGTGATCACGGTGCCCGCCTACTTCGGTGACGAGGAGCGCCGCGCCACCATACAGGCCGGGACCTATGCCGGATTCGATGTGGCGGGTGTGCTCTCCGAGCCCATCGCGGCGGCGCTGGCCTACGGCTTCGGGCGGCTGGACGGCAGCCTGGAGATCGGCAAGGGCCCGACGCGCGAGACCGTGCTGGTCTACGACCTGGGCGGCGGCACCTTCGACGCCACCGTCATCGAACTCGCCGACCGGCGCATCTCGGTGCTGGCCGTGGAGGGCGACCATCAGCTCGGCGGCGCGGACTGGGACGAGCGGCTGGCGCTGTACCTGTCGCAGCAGTTCTGCATCGCCAACCCCGATGCCGAAGACCCCCTGGATGATTCGGTCGGCTCCCAGTTGCTGGTGCTGGCGGCCGAGCAGGCCAAGCACGAGCTCACCACGGCCGATCGCACCGAGGTGGTGATCGCGCACGACGGCGCGCGGGCGGTGATCGAGCTGAGCCGGGCCGAACTCGAGACCATGACCGCCTCGCTCATGCGCCGCACCCTCGATCTCACCAAGGCGGTGCTGGCCGCGGCCGAGCAGCGTGGGGTGCGACGGGTGGATCGGCTGCTGCTGGTGGGCGGTTCCTCGCGCATGCCGATGGTTGCCGAGCAGTTGCACAAGGAATTCGGGCTGGCCGGTGAGCTGAGCGATCCGGATCTGTCGGTGGCGCGCGGGGCCGCGCTCTACGGCGAGAAACTGGAGATGGAGCGGCTGGTGGCCGCGGACCTGGTGACCCGCGGGCGATTACGCGACGGCGCGGAGCTCGTGGAGGCCGATCCGGGTGATCTGGAGGCCGCGCTGAGACGGGTCGCCGACTCCTTCGGGCAGCCGGTCTCGTTGGTGCGCCGCATGATCGAGATCCAGGTGGACACCGTGGTGTCGCGCGGGTTCGGGGTGCTGGCGCTGGATCCGTTCAACGGGCTGGCCGCCAGCTGGCTGGTGCATCGCAATCAGACGCTGCCCATCAAGGTGCGGCGCTCCTACGGCACGGTGCGCGCGGATCAGGATCAGATCGAGCTGACCATCGTGGAGCAGCAGGGGCAGGCGGCCTCGACCCGGCCCGAGGACACGAAGGTATTGGTGGAGGGCAGGATTCGCGATATTCCGCCGGGGTACCCGGAAGGCAGTGAAGTCCGGGTCACCTTCGAGATGGGATTCGACGGGGTGCTGCACGTGACCGCCTACCACGTGGACGCCGATATGCCGCTGACGCTGTCGGTGCGGACCGGGGCCACCCTGTCGCAGGCCGATGTGGAGCGCGAACTGGATCAGTTGCAGCGCACCCGCCGCCGCAACTCCTGACCGAGATCTCACCCGTACGATCGAAAACCGATGCACGCCTTCGACGCCAATGACTATCGCAAACGAGTACTCGCCGCCGTGGAGCGCCGGGGCGGCCTGGAGGAATCCGATGCCTTCGAGCTGTACGACATTCCGCTGGCCGAGGCGGCGCGGCTGAGCGATGCCGAGGTGGCCGCGCGCATCGGCGAGGTGTGGGCGCTGTGGCAGAAGCTGCGCGACCATCCCAAGTTCCGGGTGCTGGCCGGGCTGCTGGTGGACGCGCACGCCGAGCTCTCGGAACCCCTGCTGCACACCGGTTCCCGGCTCGTCGAGGCCGATCGGGTGCAGCAGTTGCGGGGCCGCCGCGACGCCGAACGCTACGAGATGCTCGACGCCGCCATCGAACGCCTGGTCCAGCGCCACGGCGGCATCCCCGCCGCCAAACTCCCCGGCCTCGAGGACATCGGCCGCATGGGCGGGCTCAAGCTGGCCGAGATCGCCGCCCACATCCGCCGCCACCGCATCATCGACGACGCCCCCGCGCCCACCCCGCCCGGCCGCCCCGGAGCTGAGTCCCGAACGCCGCCGGCAGATCCGCAAACTCCTGGCCGAGTACGAACGCCTGCTACCGGGCGACCCGGTCCCCACCCTGCTGACCCTGCTGCACCTGGACTTCTCGGCCGCCCACCACACCGCGGAGATCCGCCTGCGCGCCGAAGCCCTGCGCGCCCGCACCCGCGAACTCCCACCCGGCCGCGTCCGAGTCGTCCTCGACGAACTCCTCATCCACATCCGCGACGTCCTCGAACCCGGCGGCCCCATCGTCGACGCCTACCTCCTGGTCGTCATCGAAACCGTCACCGATCAACTCCGCCCCCAGGTCCGCGCGGCCGTCCTGGTCGAAGACCTGCTGATAGCAGCCGATTTCGACTATCTCCTGCGCGAAGCCATGACCGGCGGCCTGGACCACCCCACCGCCGAACGCGTCCTGGTCGGCCTGACCGACGAACTCGGCACCGTCGTCGAGGGCCGCGAACACCTCGCCGCCCCACCCACTACCGGCTCGTCCACCTCGCGCCGTCCCACGCCGGGCGACCCGGCTGCCGGAGGCAGGCCTCACGATGGCTCGACGACATCCGCTGCGCGGGGACCCGCGGACTCGACCACCGGCCCGGGAACCGCCGGTCGCGGCTCAGGCGTCGGCCGTGGGTCCGCGTCCTCGGCCGGCGCGCACGGAGATTCGAGCGCCGCGGCTGGTGAACGGCCGCCGGGCGCGGCGGAAACCGGTGGCGCGCGGCGGTATTCGGGCGCGTCCGCGGCCGGTGGTGGGACCGGGGCCGAAGCCTCGGGCGGCTCCGGGGCGTCGCCGACTTCGGGCGCTGAATCCGACCTATCAGGCGAGATGCGTGGATCGGCAGGGCATGGAGCTGCGGGAAGCGCTCGTGCTCAGCGGGATTCGGGCATGCCGGCCCAGGGCGGGGCAGGGGCTCCGCCGGCGACAGGGTGGCAGCAGCGGCCCTACTCCAACGGTGGATCGGGCGAGACGCGTTCGGCGGGAGCCGGACGGCCGTGGGAGGCGGCGTTGCGGGCGGCGCGGGGGGCGTTGTGGGCGGGGCGGCCCAAGGAGGCGGCCGGGTTCGTCGCGGATGCGCGGCGGGATCTGAGGGGTGACGCGGCGGGGGCGACCGCGGTGCGGGCGGTGGGGGAGGAGGTGGAGCGGGTGCTCGCCGAGGCGGTGATGCATTGGCGCGGGGCCGTGTCCTGTTGTGCGGGGCGCAGGTTCGTCGAGGCGCTGGCGGAGCACCTGGACTTCCTGGACCGGCGGGCGGCGGATGTGGCCAATCCGGATCCGCGAGGGGCCAGCCGGGAGTTGCTGATCGGGCGGGCGCGGGCCGCGGTTGTCGAGGCGGGACGGTTGTTCGAGGCGTTGCCCGCGGATCCCGGATTGCGGATGGCGGGGGTGCGGGCGGTGCTCGAGGTGTGCGCCGATCATGTCGAGGCGCTGGCGGCGCTGGCCGAGTTGCAGGTCGGGTCGCCCGCCGAGGTGACGGCCGGGCGGAAACCGGACGGGACCGTGGTGATTGCCTGGGGGCCGTCGGCGACCCCGCAGGTGGAGTATCGGGTGACACGGTTGCTGGCCGATGGGTCCTGGCGGGTGGTCGGGCGCACGCGCGGCACCGCCCTCGAGGACGGCGGCGCGCTGAGCGGGCCGGTGCCGGTGTACGGCGTGGTGGCGTCGGTGTCGGGGCGGGTCTCGGAAATGGTGCGTTCCGACGGGAATTCGGGCGCGGACCGGGCGGGTGGTACGGCCGCGGACTCCGAGCTACCCAGCGGCATGCCCACGGTGCGCAATCTGGCCGAGAGCAGCGGGCTGCTGGTGTTCGTCTGGCCGACCGGCATTACCGAGGTCATGGTGGTGGCGCGCCCGGACGCGCCGCCGGTGGACCCCGACGATCCGCGGGCACGGCGCTGGAAGGTCACCAATATGCGCTACGAGATCGAGGGTGGCGTCCGCATTCCGGCCGAGATCCCGCGGCCCTGCCACGTGGCAGTGGCCTCCTGCCGCCGCGAGCCGTCCGGAACCCTCACCGTCGCCGCCGGTTTCGCGCCCGACGCCAGGATTCGCTGGGTGCGCTGAAGGCCGCCCGCGGACGCCATGGGAATCTGGTGAGGGCCGCTGCTGTTGCCGCAGGGACGGTCATGATCAGAGAGGCGGAACCGGGTGACTCCGAAGTTGATGGCGGTGAGCGACATCCATGTCGGTCATCAGGGCAACAAGCCGGTGGTCGAGGCGATCCGCGCGGATTCCCCCGAGGACTGGCTCATCCTGGCCGGTGACGTCGGCGAGAAGACCGACGACATCCGCTGGGCCCTGGAGACCCTGCGCGGCCGCTTCGCCAAGGTCATCTGGGTGCCCGGCAACCACGAATTGTGGACCACCGCAAAGGATCCCGTGCAGATGCACGGCGCGGCCCGCTACGACTACCTGGTCTCGCTGTGCCGCGACCTGGACGTGCTCACCCCCGAGGACCCGTTCCCGGTGTGGGAGGGCGCGGGCGCCGAGCACCACGGCGGCCGGGTCACCCTCGCGCCCATGTTCATGCTCTACGACTACTCGTGGCTGCCCGCGGGCGCGAAGACCAAGGCCGAGGGCCTGGCCATCGCCAAGGACCGCAATGTGGTGGCCACCGACGAATTCCTGCTCTCGGCCGAGCCCTACCTGACCCGCGACGCCTGGTGTCACGCCCGTGTCCAGTACACCCAGCGCCGCCTCGACGCCCTGCCCGCCGAGACCCCGCTGGTCCTGATCAACCACTGGCCGCTGGTCCGCACCCCCGTCGACATGATGTGGTACCCCGAATTCGCCCTGTGGTGCGGCACCGACCTCACCTCCGACTGGCACACCACCTACAACGTGGTCTGCTCGGTCTACGGCCACCTCCACATCCCCCGCACCACCTGGTACGACGGCGTCCGCTTCGAAGAGGTATCCCTCGGCTACCCCCGCGAATGGCAGCGCCGCGGCCTCCCCGACAAACTCCTGCGCCAGATCCTCCCCGTCCCCGACTACGGCGACGAACTCAACGAGTGGGGCGGCCACTTCAAGATCACCCCCGAAATGCGCGAAGCCGCCCTGAAAATGAAGTAAACCGTCGAACGCCGTCGCGGCCTGGCCTAGCCCGCAACACCGCCCCCTCCGGCATCCCACGGGCCGGATCCGCCACTGCTGCTCCAGAACTGCCGCGGCGGATCCCGGCCGAAGCCTGCCGGAATGGCGCGGACACAGCAGCGGCAAGCGCGGTAGCTGTCATATAGCTGCAACCTGGCTGGGCGTGCGTGATGGGTCCTGACCTGTGAAGATGGTCCGGTGCGCGATGTGCTGCCGCAGCTGATCGATCGGGTCCGGCAGGGACCGGTCGCCTTGGCGCGAGTGGTGGCCGTGACCGGCGCGGGCCCCCGCGAACTCGGAGCCGCCATGGTCGTCACCGCGGCGGGCGAGGTCATCGGCTCGCTGTCCGGCGGCTGCGTGGAAGCCGCGGTGGTCGAATCCGCCGCCGACGTCCTGGCCACCGGCTCCGCGGTACTCGAGCACTTCGGGATCGCCGATCCGGACGGCATCGCCATCGGGCTGACCTGCGGAGGGGAGATGGAGGTCTTCGTCGAGCGGGTGGGCGCGGAGCGGCTCGAGGAGCTCGCGGCATTGGATCGGGCGCTGCGGGCCGGGCGGGCCGTTTCCCTGGTGACGACCTTGAACAGCGCGCCGGTATGGCATCTCGTTGAGGATGGCATCGAATCGCTGGCTGCTGCGGCACATTCGGCGACCGGCCGATTGGAATCGTCAGGGCCGAGCCGGGACGCGATGCATATGGCGGCGGGCGGGCGGACCGGGACGGTCGGTTCGGAGGAATGTGAGCCGGAGTTTCCGGTGCGCGCGTTCGTGCAGAGTTTCGGGCCGCGCGCGCGGATGATTCTGGCCGGGGCCAATGACTTCGTGCGGGCGTTGAGTCGGCTCGGGGCGCAGCTCGGGTATCGGGTGACGGTTGTCGACGCGCGCGAGACCTTCGCCACCGCAGCGCGATTCCCGGCCGCGCACGAGGTGGTGGTGGAATGGCCGCATCGGTATCTGCGGCGGGAGCGCGATCTGGGACGGGTCGACTCGCGCACGGTGGTGTGCGTGCTCACCCATGACAGCAAGTTCGATGTGCCGATGATCGCCGAGGCGCTGGGGATCGAGGGGATCGGGTTCGTGGGGGCGCTGGGCTCGCGGCGAACGCATGAGGACCGGCTCGCGCGGCTGACGGCTGCCGGGGTGGGGCCGGAGCTGTTGCGGCGGCTGCGCAGCCCCATCGGCCTGGACCTGAACGCCTCGACCCCGGACGAAACCGCGGTCTCCATCGCCGCCCAGATCATCGCCGAATCCACCGGAGCCTCAGCCCGCCCCCTGACCCACACTCCCGGCCCCATCCACCACTGACCCATTCGCCGAGCGGCAACCCCCGGAGGGGAATTGTCGGATTCTCCCTCCAGGGTTTGCCACTCGACGGGTCAGAGGAGGTGCTCGAGGCGGACGGGGATTTGGGTGATGCGGGTGCCGGTGGCGTGGGTGACGGCGTTGATGATGGCGGCGGCTGCGCCGATCATGCCCAGTTCGCCGAGACCCTTGACGCCCAGCGGGTTGACGATGTTGTCGGGTTCCTCGATGAAGGTGATGTCGACCTCGGGGGCGTCGGCGTTGACCGGGAGGAGGTACTCCAGCAGGGACGGGTTCATCCATGCCCCGGTGCGGGGGTCGGGGAGGGTGGCTTCCATCAACGCTTGGGACAGGCCCCAGTTCATGCCGCCCAGGACCTGGCTGCGGGCCAGTTTGGCGTTGAGGACGCGGCCGGGGGCGAAGGCCCCGACCATACGGCGGACTCGGACCAGACCCAGGTCGGGATCGACCGCTACCTCGGCGAACTGCGCACCGAAACTGATGCGGCCGAACGGGAGATCGGCCGGGGGTGGATTCCAGGTGCCGATGGTTTCCATGTCGGTGAGGTGGTGGCGGGCCAGCAGGGCCGAATAGGTCTCGCCCACGGCGGGATTGGAGCGGACCCGCAGGCGGCCGTCGCGGGATTCGATCTCCTGCGGAATCCGGCCGTGCAGTGGGGATTCGGGGTCGCCGACGGCCAGTGCGATCAGCTGGTTGCGCAGGTCGGTACAGGCGGTGTGGACGGCGGCGCTGATGATGCCCGCGCCCATCGAGCCGACCGCGGCGGCGATGTTCGGGTAGTCGGTATCGCCGATATCGACTCGGATGCGGTCGAATTCGATGCCCATGGCGTCCCCGGCCACCTGCGCCATGGTGGTGGCCACGCCGGTGCCGAACTCCTGGGTGCCCGCCTGCACGATCAGCGCCCCGTCGGCCAGCAGGCGCGCGTGCGCCCGCTGCGGTTGCCCGGGTTCGTAGACCGGGTAGCCGGAAGTGCCCATGCCCCAGCCGATGCGCCAGTTGCCGTCGGTGCGGGCGGGCCCACGCCCGGCCTCGGCGGACCAGCCGAAGCGTTCGGCGGCGATGCGCACGCAGTCGGCGTAGCCGTCGGAGCTCCACGGGTGGCCGCTCTCCGGGGCGATGGTGGCGTGGTTGTGCAGCCGTAATGCCATGGTGTCCAGGCCGATCGCGGCCGCCAGCTCGTCGATGGCGCACTCCAGGGCGAGCATGCCGGAAGCCTCACCGGGTCCGCGCATGAACGTCGGGGTCATGGTGTTGCCGCGGATGAGCCGGTATTGCCCGTCCCAGTTGGGAATCGCGTACGCCTGCCCGGCCACGCCGAGTGACACCTCGGCCCAGTCGTCGAAAGGTGAAGTGACCGAGAGCTTGTGGTGGCGCAGCCCGGTGAACGTGCCCTTGTCGTCACAGGCCAGCGTGACCCGCTGCTCCTGTTCCTCGCGTAATCCGGTGCCGTAGAACATCTGCTCGCGATCGAGCACCACCTTGACCGGGCGGCCCAGCTCGCGCGCGAGCATGGGCGCGAGCGTGACGTGCGGCCAGATCATGGCCTTGGCCCCGAACCCGCCGCCGACATAGTGCGATACCACCCGCACATTGCCCGCCGACATGCCCAGGTAGGCGGCCACGGTGGCCTGGGTGGCGGACACGCCCTGGGTGGCGTCGTAGACGGTGACGGTGTCGCCGTCCCAAATGGCCGCGGTGGCAGAGCATTCGATCGGATTGTGGTGATTGGCGGCGAAATGGTAGGTGATGTCGACCGAATGGGCGGCGGAGCCGAAGGCCGCGCCGAAGTCGCCGCGCGACTGTGCCGCCGGGACGAGATTGCAGAACACCTTCTCCGGCTGATACTGCGCGTCGCGCCCATCGTCCAGTCGCACCAACGGCTCCCGCGCCTCGTACCGCGCGGTCACGAGTTCCGCGGCGTGCTGAGCGATTTCGAAGGTATCCGCGATCACCACCGCGATGGGCTGGCCGTAGTAGTGAATCGTATTGTCCTGCATGGGAAAGAACGTTTGCCCGGGTGCGGCCCCGCCGAACCCTGACGGCCACTGCGGCGGGATGGCCGCCACCTTCGGCAGGTTCTCGTGGGTGTAGACCGCCACCGCCCCGGCGGCGAGCGCGGCGGTGACATCGACGGAAAGTACGTTCCCACTGCCGATCCGAGCACCCACCAGCACCGCGTGCGCCAGCCCGTGCAGGGGCACCTCGGCGGTGTACTGCGCCGCCCCGGTCACCTTCGCGCGCCCGTCGATCCGATCGAAACCCTGCCCGACCAGCGGCCGGGCGGCGGTGGCGGTCATCGCGTACCTCCCGAGTCATGCTGCGGCCGAACGGTTTCCAGGGCACGTACCAGTGTCCGCACCGCGAGCTCGCGCTTGAACGCGTTCATCGGATGCGAGGTGTCGGCGGCCTGCAATTCGGTCGCGGCCGCCTTCGTGAAGTTCTCCCGGGTCGCGGAGACGCCGATCAGCATCTGCTCGGCGATGCGCGCACGCCACGGCTTGGTGGCCACGCCGCCCAGCCCGATCCGCACATCCAGGACCGTGCCGTCGGCGATGCTCATGGCGACCGCCGCGGAGGCGAGCGCGAATTCGTAGGACTCCCGGTCGCGCACCTTGAGATAGTGCGAGTTGCGCGCGAACGGCAGCGCGGGCACGTCGATGCGGGTGATCAGCTCGTCGGCCGCGATCGGATGCTCGAGGTGCGGGGTGGTGCCGGGCAGCAGGAAGAAGTCGTCGAAGCCGATGCTGCGTTCCCCGCGCGGACCCCACACGGTGACGGTGGCGTCGAGCGCGACCAGTGGAATCGCCACGTCCGAGGGATGGGTGGCGAAGCACGACGGGCCGGTGCCCAGAATCGCGTGCCCGCGGTGCAGGCCGTCGACGGCATCGCAGCCGGAGCCGGGATCGCGTTTGTCACAGGCGCTTCCGGGCTCCCGGAAGTAGGAGCAGCGCACCTTCTGCATGAGATTGCCGCCCATGGTGGCCATGTTCCGCAGCTGCGCCGACGCGCCCTTCCACAGGGCCACCGACAGGAACGGATAGCGTTCGATCACAACGGGTTCCGCGGCCACCTCGCTCATGGTCGCCAGCGCGCCGATGCGCAGCCCGCCGTCGGGGGTGTGCGCGATGCCGCCCAGTGGCAGCCAGGTGATGTCGACGATGTTGTCCGGCTCCATCGCGCCGATGCGCAGCATGTCCACCAGGGTGGTGCCGCCCGCCAGGAAAACCGTTGCGGGCCTGGAGGTCACGGTGGAGACGGCCTGTTCGACGCTGGTCGGCCGGGCGTAGCAGATGGGTTTCACGGCAGCCCACCTTCCTTGTGCCGCATGCCGTCCCGGCCCTGGCACACGGCGTCGCGAATGTTCTGATAGGCCGCGCAGCGGCAGATATTGCCGCTCATCCACTCCGCGATCTCGCTCTCGGATTCGGCGTGGCCCTCCTTGATGCATTTGATGGCCGACATGATCTGCCCGGGGGTGCAGTACCCGCACTGGAATCCGTCGGTCTCCAGGAACGCTTGCTGCACCGGATGCAGCCGGTCACCGTCGGCGATGCCCTCGATGGTGGTGATCTCGCGCCCCTCGGCGGCCAGCGCCAGGGTCAGGCAGGACAGCACCCGCCGGTTGTCGATCCACACCGTGCAGGCCCCGCAGCCGCCCTGATCGCAGCCCTTCTTGGTGCCGGTCAGGTGCAGGTGCTCGCGCAGCGCGTCCAGCAGGCTGGTGCGGGGTTCCAGGACCGGATAGTGCTCGTGGCCGTTGACGCGCAGCGTGGCCATGGTGCGGGTGGGCCCGATGAATTCGGCCGGTTGCGTGCCGGTCCGTTTCGATGGTTCGACGGTCATACCTCGCCTCCTGCCTCGCGGACTCTGGAGTACCGCGATGGTTGCCGGACTGCGGTTGGGATGAACTGGCAAAAGCCTAGCAACCTCGACCGGATCGCGCTCGGTGGGCGAACTCGGCGGAATCGGCCCATGCTGGACGAGCGACCAGTTATAGTCCGGTCGGCCGGACGGCCGAGCGGCGCTGCGCCGCAATCGAATCGCCCAGGGAGATTCCGCCGAGATGAGACGTACCCGCATCCTGTGCTCGATGCTGTCGACGCTGGCCATCGCTTCGAGCGTATCCGCCGTGGTGAACGCCGAACCGGCGGATATCGCCGGGACGGGATCGTCGGGCAGCTCCAGCGGCTCGGGCTCGGGGTCGGCCTCGGGCAGCGCGAGCGGTTCGGGGACCGGCAGCTCGGGCGCGCCGACCAGCGTGCCCGCGTTCGGGCCCGACTTCCTGTGGGGCGTGGCCATGGCCGGATTCCAGTCCGAAGGCCGTGCACCCGACAGCAATTGGAGCCGCTACGCCGACTCCGGCAAGGCCCCCGACCGCTACGGCGATTCCGTCGACTTCTACGACCGCTATGCCGAGGACATCGACCTGGCCGCCGGGATGGGGCTGAAGGTCTTCCGCCTCAGCATCGAATGGGCGCGGGTGCAACCCCAGCCCGGGGTCTGGGACGAGGCCGGATTCCGCTTCTACGACCAGGTCATCCAGAAGATCCGGGCCGCGGGCATGCGGCCCATGCTGACCCTCGACCACTGGGTGATCCCGGGCTGGGAGGCCGATCGCGGGGGCTGGAAGAACCAGGGCATGGTCTCGGACTGGCTCACCAATATGCGCCGGGTCGTGGACCGGTACGCGGGCGTCGACCCGCTGTGGGTGACCATCAACGAGCCGATGGGCTATGTCGCGCAGTCGATCCAGATCGGCGATATCGGGGTGCTGGACGCGCTGCCGATGTTCGATCGGCTGGTGCAGGCACACGGCGCGATCTACGACTACATCCATCAGCGTCAGCCCGGCGCGAAGGTGACAAGCAATGTCGCGCAATACCCCGTGATCCAGGGCCTGACCGACATGCTCTTCGTCGATCGCGTGCACGGCAAACTCGATTTCATCGGCGCGGACTTCTATTACGGTGCCTCCCTGTCGAATCCGCCGAGCCCGGACCTGCTCGGCAGCGAGCTGTGGAAGAACGCCATCGAACCCGAGGGCATCTACTACTACCTACGCGCCTACGCCGAGAAGTTCCCGGGCCTGCCGATCTACTTGGTGGAGAACGGACTTCCCACCGACAACGCCGCCCCGCGCGCCGACGGCTACGACCGCGCCGACCACCTGCGCGACACCGTCTACTGGTTGCAGCGCGCCAAGGCCGACGGCATCGACGTCATGGGCTACAACTACTGGAGCCTCACCGACAACTACGAATGGGGCAGCTACGCACCGCGATTCGGCCTCTACACCGTCGATGTGAAGACCGACCCTACCCTCACCCGCCGCCCCACCGACGCGGTCGCCGCCTTCGAGACCATCACCGCCCAGAGCGGCGTGCCCGCCGACTACCGCCCCACCCGCAAGCCCGCCCTGTGCTCCATCATCGTCCCGTTGGAGAGCTGCCTGCGCCCCGTCTCCGTCCCCTGACCGGCCGCTCCGGTCAGCCGGAGGTGAGGCGCAGGCCGCCGGCGAAGGCGTCGATCATGGTGTGCAGCAGCGGATTACGGGTGGTCGCGCGCCAGGCGGCGGCGTAGGTGATGACCAGGGGGCACGGTTGCAGCGGCCGCCAGACCAGGCCGGGGACCGTCGCGGTGCGCGCCGAGCCCACCCCGATGGCCTCGGGCCGCAGCGGGAGCAGTTGCAGCATCTGGGCGTGGCTCATGGCGCTGTCGCTGAGCGTCACCGACGCGCCGCGCTCGCGCAGCTGCGCGAGTACCGAGTCGTGGACCTCGGGCGCGGCGTCACGGGCGAACATGATCAGCTCGTGGTCGCCGATGCGGGCCGGCTCCACCGAACCCGCCGCGGCGAGCGGATTCTCGCGCGACATGACGATGCCGAGTTCCTCGTCGGCGATGGGCGTATACGCCAGATGCTCGGCCAGGCGCACCGGCAGCCGCAGTACTGCCAGATCCACTTCGTCGCAATCCAGCAGTCGCGCCTGATCGCCGCTGGTCCCGGTGGTGAATGCGATCCGCACCCCCGGCTGCCGCGCCTTGAGCAGCGACTCGATTCGCCCCGGCAGCCACTGCGGGGCGCCGTTCACGATCCCCAGCCGGAACGACGCATTGCCCGGCTGCGCCACCGCCCGCGTCTCCCGCACCGCGATCTCGGCCGCCTCCAGCACATATCGCGCCGACTTCAACAGCACCTCCCCGGCCGCCGTCAACTCCACCCCGTGATTCCCCCGAATCAACAGCGGCCCGCCCACCTCCTTCTCGATGGCCCGAATCTGCTGACTCAGTGTCGGAGTCGAGATGAACAACCGCTCCGCGGCCCGCCGAAAATGCAGCTCCTCCGCCACCGCCACGAAGTACCGCAACTGCCTCAATTCCACCCTTGAACTGTAAGCGCCCCAACACGCCCCACCGAATCCGTTGACCGGCACGCCGACGAGGTGATCGGCGGATTCCCTCCCGGGTGTGGCACTCGACGGCCGGGGGCAGGGCGGCTGGGCGGCATCCGACTCCGGTGTCATCCACCCTGGAACAGTAACGCAAATTCCTTGCGTTTATAGGCGCGCCGTGGCTAGCCTTAACGCAAGTGACGATGCTTTAAGGAGATTGTGATGCCGTATCAGTGGCCGCTCGATCCGCGCGATGTCTTCGCGGAGCGCTATCCGCAGATGGTCAATACCGGCCTGCCCGCGTCGGATGTCGACGCCGTGCGTGCCGCCGTCGCCGCGATGTGGCCGGACGAGCCGGGCGGGTGGGTGCACGAATGGTCCACGCGCGCTGCGAAATATGCCGCCGACGGGCGTCACGAGCTGGCCGCGCTCGCCTACGGATGGGCGAAGTTCCCGGTCCTGGCCGATACCCCGAAGCGGGTCGCGTTCCAGCGGCAGATCGACGAGTATCTGCTGGCCGCGACCGATTTCCCGATGCGCTTCGAACGCCGCGTGCTGGATCTGCCCTACGGCGGGACCGTGCTCGCGGTGCCCGTGCACCTGTTCACCGCGCCGGGCACCGCCGCCGACGCCCCGGTCCTGCTCGCCAGCGGCGGCGTGGACGGCTGGAAGATCGACCTGCACCAGATCCTGCTCACCCTGGCCGCGCACACCGGCGCGCACGTGCTGGCCTTCGACATCCCGGGCACCGGGGAAACCCGGATCCCCCTGTCGCGCGAAAGCACCGGGCTCATCGACAGTTTGATCGTGGCCGCCCGAGAAATGGGCAATGGGATCGTGGCGCATCTCGGCTTCTCCATGGGCGGCTACTTCTCCGCCTACAGCGGCCTGTCCGGCAAGGCCGACGCGGCCGTGGTGATCGGCGGGCCGGTGCAGGCCGCCTTCGCCCCGGACCGCACCTGGCAGGTCGGCATGGCCGATATCGTCGCGCACGCACTGGGTTTCGAGCAGCGCCCGACCGCCGCGGAGATCGTGGCCCGCGCGTCGGCGATGTCGCTGGACGCACTGCTCGAACAGCGGAGCAACGCACCGATGTTCGTCGTCAACGGGGCCGACGACATTCACATCCCCCGGGCCGACACCCTGGTGTTCAGCGGCCGCCCCGACACCCGGGTCGAATCGATCGCGGGCAGCGGCCACTGCGCCATGTCCGAACTGGGCGTCGTCATGCCCGAGGTGATCGGCTGGCTGACAGGCCGATTGCGGTGACGACCGCCGCCTGATCGCTGCCGGGCTCGTCCCGGTCACCGAGCATGGCGGGTGAACCCGCCGCGCGGGTCTGGACGGTCACCTCGCGGGAGACCGTCAACAGGGTCCTGGAGCCGTCCCGCAGGGTGTGCCCGGCAGAGGTCAGGGCGACCTGCCGGGTCGTGCGCTCGAAAAGAGTGACACCCAGATCCTTCTCCAAGCGCCGGACCGAGGTGCTCAGGGCCTGCTGGGTCATGTGCAGGCGGCGCGCCGCCCGGGTGAAGCTGAGTTGCTCGGCCACTTCCAGGAAGGGGGTCAGGCGGTACAGGTTCAGTGGTTCTTCCGCGGTCGGGAGCGGAATCGCTTTCATTACCTTGCCTTTCGTCGATCCTCGGCATCCGCCGATCGGGGTCACCCGGGCTGCGCGGCGCGCACCGCGGCGTCCAGGCCCTCGGGAGTCAGGTTGGTGACCGGTGTGGAGCCGATCCGTACGGCCGGGGCCCGGGTCAGTCGGTCGGCGATCGCCTTGCCGGTCCGATCCGTCACGTATCCGCCGTAGCGGCGGCTCGTCACGCAGTCGTCGAGTCGCGGGCCGGGTGCGACACCGGCGCGCACGGCCATGTCGATGAGTTCCTGGTCGCTCGGGCCCGGTGATCCTTCGGCCGGAACACGACTGAGCAGTTCCCGCCGCCACGCCGGCCAGCTGCCGATATCGGCCTCGGCGACACAGGCGGCGGCATTGCTCGCCCGGCTCGAGTACGCCGTGGTCGAACTCTTGTCGCGAATGGCGATCATGCCGTAGTCGACCGCGATCGCCCCCTGCTGCACGAGGGCGTCCAGCGTGGGTCCGGTGACCTTCTGGAACGACCCGCACAGCGGGCACTGCGGATCCTCGAGCACGGTGACCACGACCTTCGCGTCGGGGTTGCCGATCCGGACCAGGCCATCGGTGAGCGTGGCCGGGCCCGCGACGGCGGCCGCCGCGGCCTCGGCCGCGCGGTCGCGGGTGCGGATCTGGTCGGACAGTCCGAAGCCGATCGCCACGGTCAGTATCAGCGGGATGGCCACACTCAGCAGGCGTCCGAGGACACCGATGCGTTCCGACTGATCTGCCCGGGGGAAGCGGCCCGTCCGGGTCTTACGCATGAATGGATTCTCTCCAGGGTTTCGGGCCATGAGGCCACAGATTTCGCTTGACACTGCGAAGTGTTGGCCAAGTTAGCACACCTTCGGCAAACATCAAAGAGTGTGAAATGTCAAGGGGGCGCGTGGAAACATTGCGTAACGAAATCCCGGTCCGGGAACCACGTAACCGGCGTTTCACCAGCGAAATTACATCGTGGGCGATTCTTTCGGGTTGACTTGTGTCACTTGACCGACAAAATTAGCGGCACGGTAGCTAACTTTCAGTTATCGGTTGGAGCTCGTCTGGCGCAGGCTCCCGGCGCGTGGGCGACCACGGGGATCGGGGACGAAGGAAGAAAGAAGATCGGTATGAGTGATCAAGCAACCCTGCACCTCGAGTACCTGTACGGCCCGCAATGGAATGCCGTCCTCACCATCGTCGAACAGGCTGGCCAGCTGACGGCCGAGCAACGGGAACGACTCAACACCGCCGCGGCCAAGGCCGCCGAATCCCAGCTGGGGCAGCTGCAGAACGCGGCCTCCGGCACGGGCGGGCTCTCCGGCCTGTCGGGGCTGTCCGGTCTGCTGTCCGGGCTCGGGCAGCAAGGCACATCGCAGCCGCTGCAGATCGCCACCCGGGTGGCCAAGGAATTCGGGCGCGCCCGCAATACCCAGATCGCGGCAGCCGTCGCCGGACAGGCCATGTCCCCGGGGGCCGGGGCCGGGGACATCGCGGGCATCCTCCAATCGCTCGGCTCGCTCGGCGCGGTCAGCGTCCTCAACCAGGCGGTGACCGCCGCGGTACTCGCGGATCTGGTCGGGCGCGGTGAGTTCACCGAGGACGTCTACGCGGAACTGATGCGCCCGTGGCGGGAAGGCATCGGGGCCTGAGGCGGCGATGGGCATCACGAATCAGGCCAGCCGCGATACCTCGATCGGTTCGGCGCCGAGTCTGGCCGACCTGACCGACCTGCAGTCGGCCGCTGTCAGCTTCGGTTACCACCAGGGCAATGTGGCCGAGGGCCGGGCCGCGGTCGCGCACAACAAGATCGAACGGCAGGGCCCCATCGGGTGGTGGAATCGGCACAAGCTGCTGACCACCGGATTGAGTGGCGCGGTCGCGGTGTACCTGGCGTTGCTTCCTTCCGTGCAGAGCGCCGCGCTGGTGGTGCTGGGACATGTTCTGTAGCTCCGCGCGGACCGGTAGCCGTCGGGTACGGGCAGCCGCTACCGTGCTCATCGCGGCGGCGGCGGTCCTGCTCGCGGCCTGCGGCACGACCGAGAACCCGGGCTCGTCACCGACGACGAGCGCCGGGCCGGACGCGGCCGACTGCTCCGGCGGCGCGCAGGCCGCCAATGGTCTGCAAACCGCCATCCGGCAACTATCCGACGGTCTGAGCGGGATCGGCCCGGCCTCGGAGCGCAACGATCTGAACGCGGTGCTCGACCAGATCGACTCGGCCCGCGGGGCCGCCGACACCATCAGCGGCGGCCTCGGCGCGGCGGCGGCGACCATGACGGCGTCCTCGCTCATCCGGACCGAGTTCCAGAACGCGGCCACCTCGGGTGCGGACCTGCGCTCCACCCTCGACGGTCTGCGCGCGGCGCTGGCCGGCGGCCCCGGGCCCGGCGATCAGTCGGCGCAACTCCAAACCGCGATAACCGCTTTCAACACCGCGCTGGAGCGGTTGTCGCTGGCGTGTTCCAGCAATTTCTCCGCCACGACCGTGGAGCCGACCACCGTTTCCCCAACCCGGACAGCGAGATAGGCGACAGTGTCCAGAGAAGAATTCGCGATACGGCTGACTCGACTGCACGCCGCGGCGGGCTCACCGCCGAGCAAGTCCGTCGTGCGGCGAGTGAACCTGCGCTCCTCACCCGGGACGCGGGCCTTCAGCGGTCAGCGCCTCAGTGATTGGCGGCTGGGCCGCAATATCCCGGCCAGGTTCGATTCGGTGCTGCCGCTGCTGTCGGTCCTCATCGACGAGGCGAAGGCGCGACCGACTTCCGGCCGGGCCGACCGGCGGCTGTACGACCTCAACGAATGGCACGGCGCGTGGTCGCGCGCCCGCGACACCGCCCCGGCGCCGAACCCGGACCGCCCGCCCTACCGGGGCACCGAGCCCTACGGGCCGCGGGACGCGGAGATATTCTTCGGCCGCCGTGCGATTTCGGCGGATCTGGAACACCTGGTCGAGTCCGTACGCGGGGGCGGCGGCCCGCGACTGGTGCTGCTGCTCGGCGCGGCGGGCTCCGGGAAATCCTCGGTGCTGGGCGCGGGGCTGCGGGCCGGGGCCGCCGAAAAACGTTCGGTGGCGGTGGCTTTGGAGTCCGATCCGGAGTCGGCACTCGCGGACGCGGTAGCCGCGCTGGGGGAACTCGATGGCGAAGCCACGCTCCTCATCGTCGATCAGGCCGAGCGCCTGTTCACGCACTGCCCCGATAAGGTTGTGCGGCAACGCTTCCTCGCCGACCTCGAGCGTCTCGCCACCGACCCGGACCGGCCCCGGATGGTGGTCGTGCTGGCGTTCCGTTCCGAACAGCGCGCCGATCTGGACGCCTATCCGGTGCTCGCCGAGGCGCTGCCGGACAGGTCGCTGACGCTGGGCGCGCTGACGGAAACCGAACTGCGCCAGGTGATTCTGCGTCCCGCGGCGAAGCTCGGCTGGCGGGTCGAGGCCACGCTGGCCGAGGTGATGCTGCGCGATATCGGAACGCTGGGGCTGGGGACGGAAGCCGCGGTGCTGCGGGTGCTGACGCCGGTGCTCACCGCGGTGTGGGAGCAGCGCTCCGGCATCACCTCCACGTTGGACGCCTACCGGGCACTGGGCGGTCTCGGGCAGCGGCTGGTGGCCGACGCCGAACGGTCCTGGGAGTCGCTGACCGAGTACGAACGTCTTGTCGCGCAACCGATTCTGCTCAGTCTCGCCATCCCGGGTCCGCGCTCGGCGAACCGGGACCGGCTGCCGCGCCGGATTCTGCTGGAGGAGTCGCCGCATCCCGCCACCGCCGACATCGTCATCGATCGGCTGACCGCGGCCGGCGTGCTGAGCGCCGTCGGCGACGCGGTCGAACTGTGCAATGACGCGCTGCTGACCGACTGGCCGCGGCTGGCGGACTGGTTGGCCGACGAACGCGAGCCCACCTCGTCCCGGCGCCGGATCTGGGAGGACGCCCGCGTGTGGGCGGCGAACGAGCGTCCGAAGCGACTGCTCTACGACGGAAAACTACTTCGGGAGGCGGTGGAATTGTGTCCGCGGGATGCCTCGCGGAATCGGACCGTCGACGAATTCCTCCGCGAAGCGCAGCGGCGGCGTTTCCGGCGGCTGCTGTCTCTGGGCACGGCCACCGTGGTCACGTTTCTCGTTCTGCTCGCGCTGCTTTCGCATTGAACGGGCCGCGTCGGCGAATCTCCTCCGCACCGGCCGACTGCTCCAAAAACTGAAAACAACCGCTGTCTTATTTCTGTCGAGGGATTCGAGTGTTCTTGTGCGACATCCATCGTCGGCGACCGCGCGCACCCCCGAGACGGCGCTGTCTCGAGAATTCGGATCGCGGTTTGCTCACCCAGTAGTGATGTACTCGTGCGAAAGGCATAGGCGAAACGTGCAGTTATCGAATGGCTTTACCCCGGGCCTCAAAATGCGGGAAACCAAGGCATCGAGCCGGGCTCGAAGAAAGAACTCCAGAAATCGCCGGGGCCTGTACGCGGCCGCGGCGTTCGCCTCGGTGGCGACGGCCTCGCTCGGCATGGGCGGACTCGCCAACGCCGATACGGCCACCGGCCCCGACGGCTCCGAACTGCTCACGCAATTCGGTACCGCCGTCGGCTCGAACCTGGACCCGGCCGCGCGCACCCAGCTGGAATCGGCCCTGAGCGGTGTCGCGTCGCTGACCGCGGGCACACCCCTGGCCGACCCGGTCGGTGCTTTCACCGGCGGCGTGCAATCCCGTGCGCCGCAGGCGGTTACGGCAGATCAGGGCGACGCGTCGGCTCCGGCCGCGCCGCGTTCCCCGCTGCGGGCGGCGAGCCTGGAGAACGACGGGGGCGCCACCGGCGGCGGCACCGGCCGTGCGCCCGCCGCCGTCGAGGAGATCGCCGGTGTGGTCGGCCAGATCGCCTCCTCCGGACTGGATCTGAACCAGATCGGCGCGTGGGCCCAGCAGGTGCCCAGCGGTCCGCTACAGCAGCCGGTGCAGGATCTGCTGGCCTTCGTCCGCGACGCCACCGAGCTGGCCGGCGGCCGGCGAACCGACCCGGCCGCCAATGCGATCGACACCCTCATCACCCAGGCGCGCGAGCTGTTCGGCTTCCCGCAACCGGGCGGTGACCAGGCCCAGGCCCTGCGCGAACTGCTCGCGCCGGTGGCGGGCGGGACCGACCTGTCGCCGATGCTCGCGCAGTTCGCGCCCGCGCTCGGCGAGCTGGCCCCCGCCCTGAGCGGGTTCCTGGCGCCGGTGCTGAGCGCGGTCGCGGATCCGGGTTCGGCACTCGACGCGGCCTTCGCCCCGCTGCGTGACGCGGTGCGGGCGCTGCTGCCGCAGACGCAGTTGCACGACACGGCGCTGCCGCTGCTGCCGTTCCTGACGGTGCCGATTTTCGTTGCGGTGCTGGCCATGCCCGTGGTGGGCATCATCGCGCTGGGTCTGGCGGCGGCGGCCCTGGTCGCGGTCGTCGCCGGGGTGGTCGTGGTGGGCGGGCTCGCCGCCGCGGCCCTGGTCGGGGCGCTGGTGGTGGGCGCGGTGGTGCTCGCACCGGTGCTGCTGGTCGCCGCGGTCGTCGCGCTGCCGTTCGTGGTGGCGGGTCTGGTGGCGTTCCAGTTCGTCGCGCCGTTCGTGCTCGCGGGCCTGCTGGCGGGCATCGCGGTGGTGACCGTCGGCGCGATCCTCGCCGCGGCGGCCGCGTTGATCGTCGGGATCGCCGCGACCGGTATCGCGTTCGTCGTGGCCGGACTGATCGCGGTGGCGGCCAGCGCGTTGCTGCCGCCGCTGGCCCTGATCCTCGCGCCGCTGCTGTTCACGGCCACCCTCGCGGTGCTCGTGCTGGGGCTGTTGGCCACGGCCGCAGTGGTTTTCGGCCTGCTGGCGCTGGGCGCGCTGGCGGTCGCCGCACTGGCGGTGATCACCGGCCTGCTGTCGCTGCTGACGCCGTTCGGCCTGCTGGCACTGCCGATCCTGGTGGTGCTGGCGGTCGTGGCCGCCGGTTTCCTCGCGGCCGCCGCGGCGATCGCACTGGGAATCCTGGTGGTGGCGTTGGTGGCCGGGGTGGTGCTGCTGGGCATCGCCGCGGGCGTCACCGTGACCTGGCTGCTCGCGCTGGCCCTGGCCGGACTGGTGATCGCGGCCGCGGGCGGCGTCATCATGGGCTACCTGGTGGGTTCGGCGGCCAAGCTGCTGGCCCTGGGCGGGCTCGCATTCGCCGCCGTGGCACTGGTCATCGGCACGATCGCGGCCGGGCTGCTGATTCTCGGGCTGCCGATCATCGGCCCGTTCCTGGCACCGCTGCTGTTCCTCGGCCTGGTCGTGCTGCCCGTGATCAACGCGCTCGCGCTCATGCTGGCCGGTCTCGGGGCGGTCATCATAGCCACGGTTATCTGCGTCGCGGTGGGGCTCGTCCTGATCGCGGGCCTGGCCGCGGCGGTGCTGGTCGGCTCGCTGTTCCTGATGGTGTTGATGCCGTACGCGATTCCGATCATCCTGCTCGCGGATCTGGCCTTCGCGGCGTTCGTCGCCCTGGGGCTGGGCTTCCTGACCGCGGGCGCGACCGTGCTCACCCTGGTCGAGGGCGGCGCGTACATGCTGCTGACGGCCGCGGCGGCCATCATCGGCGCGGGCCTGGTGTTCGCGAGCGGATTCCTGCTGGCGGCGGTGGCTTTCGTGGGCTTCGTGCTGGCGGCGCTGCTGCTGATCATCGCCGCCCCGCCGCTGGCGCTGCTGGCCTCGCCGCTGATCTTCGGCGCGATGCTGGTCGGGCTGTTGGTCATGATCGGGACCGCGATGGCGGCCGGCAGCGTGGTGGCCCTCGGTGTGGCCGCCGCGTTCGTCGGCTTCGGAATCATCTGGGCCGTGGCGATTCTCGCCTTCGCCGCGACCCTGGTCATCGTGACCGGGCTCTTCCCGCCGCTGTGGGTGGTGTCGATCCCGATCGCGCTGGCTGCCATCGCGACCATCTTCGTGGCCACCGCCCTGGGCATCGGGCTGGCGCTGGCATTGACGGCCGCGGTGTTCCTGGTGGGCAATGCCCTCGGGGTGGCGCTCGCGGCGGTCGCGGTCGTCGCCACGGCGATCGTCGCCATCCTCGGCGTCGCGATCGCCGCGGTGCTGTCGGTCCCGTACCTGCTGCTCCTGCCGGTCGCGGTGTTCGCGTTCCCGGCGGTCGCACTGGGCCTGCTGTTGCTGGCCTCGCCGGTGCTGGCCCTCATGGTCGGGATCGGTGCGCTGGGCGCGCTGCTGATCGGGGCCGCCGTGGTGGCCGCGCCACTGGTCATCGGCGGGCTGGCGGGCAGCCTGTTCGTGGTGGGCTGCCTGATCTTCCTGGCCTCGGTCGGGATCAGCCTGCCGATCACCTTCTCGTGGCCGCTGGCCTTCGTCGCACAGCCGATCGACGAGACCTCGGCCAAGACGTCGAGCCGGCGCACGCGCGGCGGCTTCCGCCTCGACGGTGGTGACCTCACCACCGAGCAGGTGGTGGCCGGTCTGCAGGCGCTGCTGGCACCGAATTCTGGTGCCGTGCAGCAGGTCTCGCCGGAGGAGACCAAAGCGGCACCGAGCGTCCCGACCGTCGGAGCCGGTGTGGCCGACGGCCCGGTGCGTGATTCGGGCAACCGTCTGGTGTCCGTGTCGCTGTGACGTCCTGATCGCAGCACCGTGGCCGGCCCGCACCATCGGGCGGGCCGGCCACGGGTGTTCTCCGAGATGAACCCGAGAGTGGAACCATGATTCGAATCCAACCGCCCACCGCGTCGCGACTGTGCTCCGCGCTGGTCGTCATCGCGGCGGTGGTCGCCGGGCAAGCCGTTGCGGCCGTGGGCAATTCGGCCCCGCCGGACGCCGCGGCGGTGCCGCCGGTACCCGCCGCGGACTCGTTCTACGCCCAGCCACCGTCGGCGGCGGGCCTGGCCATGGGCGAAGTCGTGGACAGCAGGCCCGTTGTGGTGCGCGACGTTCCGGCGCGGACCGCGCTGGAATCGTGGCAGGTGAAGTACGCGAGCCAGGACTCGCAGGGGCGGCCGTGGACGACGGTCGCGACAATCCTGAAACCGGTCGGCGGCGCCCGGACCGATCGCCTGGTGGCCTTCGATCCGTGGATCGACGCACTGGATTCGCGATGCAATCCCTCCTACCAATTGCGCGCGGGCGCAGGATATCTGGCGTCCACCGGCATGATCACCGAGATCATCGATCTGGCCTTCCTGCTCGATCGCGGCTACACGGTGGTGGTGCCCGACTACCTGGGACCCGAAAACCAGTTCACGGCAGCCTATGTCGAGGGCCGCAATACCTTGGACGGCATCCGCGCCGCGCTGAACTTCGCCCCGGCGGGACTCTCGGCGGCGACGCCGGTGGGCATGTTCGGCTACTCCGGCGGCGCGCGCGGCACCGAATTCGCGGCCGAGCTGGCGGCGGCCTATGCGCCGGAACTGAACCTGGCCGGCACCGTCGCCATCGGCTTGCCCGCCGATATCACCAACTCGGGATGGCGGATGAACGAAAGCCTGTTCGCGGGCATCGATCTCGTCTCGGCCTTCGGGCTGGCGCGCGCGTACCCGGAACTGAAACTGCCGCAGATGTTCGTCGATCCCGATCTGGGCCGTCAGGTCGGTGAAATGTGCAATGCGGAGCTCATGGCCCGCTACGCCTTCGCCGACGGCCGGGACATGACCGTCGGCGGTCGCTGGCCGCTGGCTGACCCGCAGGTGGCCGCGGTGGTCTCGACACTGCGCGCGGGCGCGCTGGGCACCCCGAACGCGCCCCTGTATCTGGCCGTCGGATCCGGTGACGAGGTGGCGCTGCCCGAGGACAATGACCGACTCGCGGCCGACTATCGCGCCCGCGGCGTCGACCTCACCTACGTGAAAGTGCCCGGCGCCGAGCACATCACATCCAATGCCGTGGCGGCGGGACCCGCCATCGACTGGCTGGCAAGTCGGCTCGACAGCCGGGAGGAGAACCGATGACGGAAGTACGCAGCGCCGCACTGTTTCCCGGGCAGGGCGCGTACGCCCCGGGCGCGCTGGCCGAGGTCGCGGACCGGCCCGAGGTCCGGGAGGTGTTGCGCGACATCGACGCGGTGACACGGCGTCTCGCCGGTGGGACCGTGTCGGAGCTGCTGTGCGCACCGGACGCCCCGGCCATCGACGAACTCCTGGAATCGGATCCGGACCTGTTGCAGGCGGCCATCTACGCCGCGTCGGTGGCCGCGTACCGGATGCTGCTCGCCCGGGGACCGCGCCCGGATGTGCTGGTGGGCCACAGTTTCGGTGAGATCGCCGCGCTGGTCTGCGCGGGCGCGTACTCCACCGCCGCCGGAGCGGAGATCGTCTGCCACCGCTCGGCCGCGCTGCGGTCGGTGCCGGCCGTGGACGGCTATCAGCTGGCGCTCGGCGCGGACCTGGTCCGATCCGAGCGGATCCTGCGACTGATCGGCGATCCCGATGCCGTGGTGGCGGTGGAGAACCACGACGGGCAGACGGTCGTCGCGGGCCCGTGCGCCGCGATCGACACCGCGCAGGCGGTCGCGACGGCGCTCGGGATCGGCGCGGTGCCGCTGCATTCGCCGTACCCGTTCCACAGTCCCCTGCTGCGCGAGGCCCTCATCGAGTTCGGGTTCCGCACCAGGGATCTCGCGCAGGCCCGGCTGTCCGTGGAGGTCTACTCGCCGATCCTGGGTCGCGCGTATCGCGACACCGACAAGCTGGCGGTCGCGCTGGCCGGTCATCTGACGCGGCGGGTCCGCTTCGCGACCGCGCTGCGTGAGCTGCGTACCGCCGGTGTCGAGGTCTTCGTCGAATGCGGTGCGCTCGACGCGCTCTCGCGTATCACCGGCCGGGTGCTCGGCGCGGACGTGGTGACGGTGCCGCTGCTCGTACCGGGCGCGCGCATTCCCGAGACCCTCGCCGCGCCGACCGCCGAGCGGAGTGCGCCGGTGCGACTGCGTGATTCGCGTGTGGAGCGCATCGCCCGTCTGGTGATCGACGAGGTGTCGGCCGCCCTGGCCGAGGCCGACGCGAGAGGTGCGGAACCACCGGCTGAGCCCGCCGCACCGGCGGCGGCCGATGCCGCGGAGTCCGTCGCGGAGCGACCCCGGGCCGTCGAATTCAATTCCGGCGAACAGCTTTTCGGGCAATTGGTGGTGCTGTACGCCGACGCCCTGGAATACCCGCCGGAGGTCTTCGAGCCGGACACCGATCTGGAGGCGGAACTGGGCGTCGACTCGGTGAAGCAGACCGAACTGCTGCGCCGGGTGGGCGAGCGCTACGGGCTCGGCCCGCTGCCCGCCGATTTCAAGATCGCCGAACACAATACGCTCGGCCGCATCGCCGACCTGATCGTGAGTGCGTAGGTCCGCGTGATGACAGCTCAGCTGGACGGGAAGATCGCGCTGGTCACCGGCGGCGCGCGGAATGTGGGGCGGGCGATCGCCGTGCGGCTGGCCGCCGATGGCGCGCTGGTCCTGATCAACCATTTCCGCTCGCCCGCCGCGGCGCGGGCCACCAAGGCCGAGATCGAGGCCGCGGGCGGCCGGGCCCACATCATTCGGGCCTCGGTGGCGAACGCCGCCCAGCGGGAACGGATGTTCGCCGAGATCACGAGTGAATTCGGGGCGCTCGACATTCTGGTCAACAGCGCCGCCGACGGTCGCCTCGCCGCCTTCGACGACGTCGACGAGGCGATGATCGATCGCGCCATCGACACGAATCTCAAGGGCGCGCTGGGCTGTTCGCGCCTGGCCCTGCCCTTGATGCGGGGACGTCCCGGCGCGGCGATCGTGAACGTCTCGACCCTCGGCGGTGGCCGCTTCGTGATGGCCGACTACCTGGCCTGCGGCCCGGCCAAGGCCGCGGTCGAGGCGCTGACCCGCTATCTCGCCGTCGAATATGCCGGATTCGGTATCCGGGTGAACACGGCCGCCGCCGGCATGCTGGAAAGCCCGGTGGTGGAACAGTTTCCGCGCGCCGAGGCAATGCGGGCGTCGACCGTCGCCGCCACGCCGCTGCACCGGCTCGGCACGCCCGAGGAATTCGCCGCCATCGTCGCCTTCCTGGCCTCGCCGGACGCCGCCTGGGTCACCGGGCAGGTGCTGCTGGCCGACGGTGGCCTGTCCACCGGCGCGGCACTGCTGTCGCCGCCGCTCGCGGACACCTCGCCCGTGGAAGTCGCCGCGCAGCGGTCGGAATCCGGTTCGCCGCCCGTGCAAGTCGATGCACCGTCGCCGGAAGCTGTTGCGCCGGTGTCGGAAGCTCTTGCCGCTGACGAGTATCCGGAAGATGCCATCGCGATCGTCGGCATGGGCATCACGGTGTCCGGTGCCAATGACCCGCAGGAGTTCTGGCGCGCGCTGCTCGACGGTGACCAGCGCTTCGAAACGGTCCCGCCGGATCGCTGGGACAACACCGCCTTCCACTCGCCGGACCGGTCGGCCGAGGACAAGTCGTATTCCGAATATTCGGCCTTCATCACCGATTTCAGCCCGCACCCGGCCCTGGCCGCGGAGCTGGAAGCCGCCGGGAAGTCCGGTGCCGAGGTCGAATCCACCACCCTGTGGCTGCGCAATTCGGTCTTGCAGGCGATGGATTCGGTGACCCGGCGGCCGTCGGATCGCTGCGGTTTCCTGGTCGGCTACACCGCCGACGGTAACCAGCACGCCGAGGAGGCCACGGTGGTCGCGGGTGTGCTGCAGAGGGCGCGGGAAGTGTTGCGGCGCAGCGGCACCGAAGATCTCGAGCGTCGGATGGCCGTGCTGGAATCGCGGTTGCGGGCCCGGTATCCGCGCAGCGCGATCGATCCGGACCGGGTGTTCCCGCATCAGGTCGGTGCGGCCGCGATGGCGGGCGTACTGCCGGGGGACACCGAGCTGCTGATGGTCGACACCGCCTGCTCGTCCTCGCTGTACGCCGTGGATCTCGGCATCAAGGGCTTGGCCGAGGGCCGCTACGACATCGCGGTGTGCGGTGGCGCGTTCGCGGTCGGCCCGCGCGGTTCGGTGCTGTTCGCGAAGCTGAACGGACTGTCGGAGCGGGGCGCGGTGCGCAGCTTCGACGAGACCGGTGACGGCGTGCTGTTCTCCGACGGCGCGGCCACCGTGGTGCTCAAGACGCTGCGCCGGGCGCGCGCTGACGGCGATCGAATCCTCGGTGTGGTCAAGGCTTTCGGCGCGTCCTCCGACGGCAAGGGCAAGGCCGTCTACGCGCCCAGCGCCGCCGGTCAGGAGCTGGCGGTGCGGCGCGCGCAGGCGAGTCCGCGCATGACCGGGGTGATTCCGGACTGGGTGGTCGCGCACGCGACCGGCACCCCCGCCGGTGACGCCGCCGAATTCGCCACCCTGCGCGCCACCATGACCGGCTCCGAGCCGGTGCGGGTGACCTCGAACAAGTCGGTCATCGGTCACACCGGGTGGGCGGCGGGCACGTCGTCGATCATCCAGGTACTGCTCGGCTTCGAGCACGAGCTGATCCCTCCACAGCACCGATTCGACCGCGCCCCGGCCGAATTCATGATCGACGCGAGCAATCTGGAGATCCCGAAGACCGCGGTGCGCTGGCCCGCGGGCGGACAGCGGCCACGCGTCGCGGCGGTGTCCGGCTTCGGATTCGGCGGCACCAACGCCCATCTCGTGATCGAAGAGCCGCCGCGGGCCGTGGCGGACGCGGTCCCGGCTCGCCTGTCCACACCGTCATTGGGCCCGACCACGCCTTCGGGCCGGATCGCGGTGGTAGCGGCGGCTTCCCGCCTGCCCGGTGCGTCCGGCGCACGCGAGTGGTCGGCAGCGGTCGCCCCCGAGACCACCTTCGGTGACCGATATCCGCTGCCGACCCTCGCGGAAGTCAAACTGCCACCGGGCCTCATGCGCGCGATCGATCGCTGCCAGTTGATGATCCTCGACTGCGCCCGCACCATCCGCACCGATCTCGGTGACTTCTGGACTGCCCAGCAGGCCGAAACCGGCGTCATACTGGGACATTTCGGCTCCACCCGAAATGCGCTGCACTACGCGACCCGCTGCTATCTGGACGACATCACCGAAGCCTTGCGCACCGACGCGGTCCGCGAACCCTGGCTCGCGGACGTACTGGACGAAATCGCCGCGGAGGTCCGGGCGCTGGTGCCGCCGTCGACCGAGAACACCTTCCCGGGCATGATGCCCAACGTCATTCCCGCGCGGGTCGCGAACTACTTCGGCCTCAATGGCCTGAACATGACCGTCGACACCGGCTTCACCGCCACCTCGAGCGCGATCGACGTGGCCGCCGGATACCTGCGCACCGGCGAACTGCGCATGGCCCTGGCAGGCGGCATCAATGGCAATGCGACCGCGGAACAGCGGGCACTGCTGGGCGACCTGCTGCCCGCCGGGACCCGCATCGCGGAGGGCGCGTTCCTGCTGGCGCTCACTGCCGAGGAGACCGCCGCCGCGGCCGGGCTCCCGATACTCGGCTACCTGGAATCCGTCACCCCTGACCTCCCGGCCGATTTCGAATGCGGCGCGCACGACGGCGGCCGCCCGAACTTCCTCGGCGGCGAAGGCGCTTTCGCCATCGACGCGGCCCTGCGCACCATCGCGCCGGACGGCACGGCGGTGGTGATCTGCCGGGGCGGTGCGGGCGCGCCGGACGCCGCGATCCGCGTCACCGGACCAGCCGGGTCGCGCTTCCTGCGGGGCGACGGTCGCGGCACGGGGACCTCCGAGGTCCCCGACACGGCAAGGGGAGACGTCGGCGGGGCCGGGTCCACCGAGCACCGTGCCGTCGCGAACGCCGACGCCTCGCGCCTGACCGCCGCCGCGCGCACCGGTGGCGATGCGGCTGCGGGAATCCTCGCGCGCACCGGAAGCGGTACGGCCGGTGGGACTCTCGTGGACCCGCACGTGTGGGGCTTGGCGCCGGAGCCGGGGGTGGCGGTGCGTGCGCCGATCGAATTCCTGTCCGGCGAGCCGACCTTGCTGCTGGTCGAGGATCCCGTTGTGTTGGAGGGTATCTCGGTGCCGGAGGGGACCGTCGTGTTGTCCGTGCGTCCCGGTCCGGGGGTACGGTATCTGCCCGAGATCACGCCGGAGCGGTTCGGCGAACTGCTGGATCACTGCCAGTATGGGGCGCAGGTCCGGCATCTGCGCCTGATCGCCGATCTGTCCGGGGACGTGTGCGCCGAACGCACCGATGCCCTGCGCGCACTGCACGATCTGTGGTTCCTGGCGGCCCGGCGGCTGTCGGGGGTGCTGGCCGAATCCGGATCGTCCACGGTGACCCTGCTGCTCCACGCGCTGGACGACACGACGCCCGCCCCGTATGCGGGCCTGTTCACCGGGGCGATCAAGGTCGCCGCGCTGGAATGGCCCGGCAGCGCCACCTTCGCCCTGGTCACCGATGACGGTTGCGCGGCGGGCAGCGCGCTCGTGCGGGCGGAGTCGATGCTCGAACGGTCGATGCCCGTCGCCTATTACGCCGGTGGCGTCCGATACCGTGCGACGCTGACGGCCCTGGCCGACGATTCCGCGGAAGACGCACCACTGGACCGGAATTCGGTGATCGTCGCGGTCGGCGGCGGGCGGGGCATCACCGCGGAACTGCTGGTGGCGCTGGCCCGCGAGACCGCCGGTCGGATCCACGTGCTCGGCAGCGGCGATCCGAGCGCGGTGCCCGGCCGGTATCTGGAGCTCGAGGATGCCGCGTTCGCCGCCGCGAGAAGGGAATACCTGCGCGTGCGGCGCGCCGCGGACCCGGTGGCGACGCCGCGCGAGCTGAGCGCCGAGTTCGATCGAATGGCGAACGCGCGCAACACGATACGAAACCTGCGGCGCATGCGGGAGGCCGGTGCGGCCGCCGTCGAATACCTGGTCTGCGATGTCACCGACCCGGCGGCGGTCGCGCGGGCGGTGGCGCGCGTCCACGCCGGCGCGGACCGGATCGACCTGTTGATCAATGCGGCGGGGCTGAACCGGTCCGCGCGGATCGCGGACAAGGATTTCGGCGAGTTCCGCCGCATTCGCGACATCAAACTGCTGGGCTACACGAATCTCGCCGCCGCGCTGGCGGACCGGCCGCCGCGCCGCTGGTGCAACTTCGGTTCGCTGCTCGGGGTCACCGGCCAGATCGGCGAGGTGGATTACGCGTCGGCCAATGATTTCCTGGGTACCGCCGCGCTGTCGGCGGCGGGCGCGGGCCGCGACGAGTTCACCATCGGGTGGACCCTGTGGGGCGATATCGGCTTGGGCGCGGACGAGTTGACGAAGTCCTACTTCGAGCAGAGTGGCCAGTATTCGAACATGCCGACCGCCGAGGGCGCGCGGCACTTCCTGCGTCAGCTGCGGTCGGCGCGGCGCACTCCCTATGTGGCGCACCTGGGCTGGGCCGAGTACGGCGCGGTGGACGCGCTGCTGCCCGGCTTCCTGGGTCCGTCCCCGCGCCCGTTCTATCTCGATCGCCGCGTGGCCCGCGGGGAGGTCGACGGCCGCCGGTGGGAGGTGCACGAGCGCACGTTCGACCTGCACCGTGACGCGTACTTGACCGGCCACACGGTGCGCGGGGTGCCGACCCTGCCGGGCGCGTTCGTGGCGGAGCTGGCGCTGGAGGCGGCGCGCGCCCTGGTCCCCGGGCTCCGGGCTTTCGCCCTGGAGGACCTGACCTTCCATCATTTTCTCAAGGTGGCCGCGAATCGGCCGGTGCCCGTGCGGATTCGGGCCGAGGTCCTGGAGGAGCGCGCAGACCTCGGCCAGGTACGGGTGGGTGTCGAGGTGACCGGGGATGTGATCGCCCCCAATGGCGTCGTGCTGGTGCGTGATCGGCGGCATTTCAGCGCGACCGTCCTGCTGGCGGCGACCCTGCCCGCGGCCCCGGCCTGGACGCCGTGGCATCCGGCGGCGGTGCGGCTGGTGGCCGATCCCTACCACCGGGAGGGTGCTCCGGTGCTGCTGACCGGCGTCTTCGAATCCACCACCGGTACCGCGCTGCATCCACTGGGCAAGCGGTCGACTTACGTGCCGCGGCTTTCCCCGGGTGACCCGGTGTTCTCCCGATTCCGTGTTCCCGTCCTGCTGCTCGACGGCCTGCTGCGCACCGGTGTGCTGTCCGCCGGTGACGAGCGGGGCGTGCCGATCGCGGCCCCGCTGCGCATCGATCGGCTGGATCTGTACGAGCACACCAATGACACGCTCGTGGCCCGGGACGGGCCGATCGAGTTGTACGCCATCGTGCCCGGGCCCGACGACGCGCCGGGGCAGTCGGCCCCGGAGAGCCTGTTCGCGGCGGTGCGCCCGGACGGGCGAATCATCCTGGCGCTCAAAGGTTTGCACTGGATCACCACCGGTTATCTGAAAGGGGCCGAGTGATATGGCCGCCATCGTCACCCCGACTTCGCGCACCGTCGCCCCGACCTCGCACCGGTTGCCGCCGGGACCGCTTGGCGCACAACGCATTCCGCGGCACGTGGCCGCGCTGCGCACCGATGCCGCGGGCCTGTTCGCGCGGCTGCGCCGCGATTACGGCGATACCGTCCGGCTCCCGCTCGGCCTGCTGACGGCCACCCTGGCGTTCCACCCGGACGCCATCAAGCATGTGCTGCAGGACAACAACGCCAACTACGTCCGCGGCCCCGGCTACGAGCGCTTCCGGCTCTTCATGGGCGACGGGCTGCTCACCACCGACGGCGACGCCTGGCGTGAGCGCCGCCGCACGGTCAACCCGCTGTTCCATCGCAGCGCCGTCGAGGGCATGGTCGATACCATGGCGTCCGCGACCGCCGTCGTGCTCGACCGCTGGGAGCGGCACGGCCGCAGCGGATACACCGGCGACGTGCTGCCCGCCATGATGCGAATCACCCTGGGCGCGTTGGGCCGGATCATGTTCGACGCCGATCTCGACGGCGACCGCCGACGGGTCGGCGCGGCCATGGAGACGGCGGTCGAGGCCATGGTGTTCCGCGGCACTGTGCCCGAACTGCTGCCCCCGTGGGTGCCCTTCCCGTCGAATCTGCACATCGCCCGCGCCCGCGCCGACCTGTACGCCGTGCTCGGCCGGGCCGTCGCCGCGCACCGCACCGGTGCGGGGGCCGGGCGGCCGGACCTGATCACCCTGCTGCTGACCGCCGCCGAGTCGCCGGACGGCCCGGCGCTCACCGACGCGGACGTGCGCGATGAGCTGATGACCGTCTTCATGGCGGGCCACGAGACGACCGGCACCGGATTGGCCTGGGCGCTACACGAATTGGCGCACGCGCCGGTGGCACAGGAGCGGATGCGAGAGGAAGCCGATCGGGTGTTCGGCGGCCGCGCGCCGGTGGCGGCCGACCTGCCGCAGCTGACCTACACGGGGATGGCGGTCGAAGAATCCCTGCGCCTGCACCCGCCGATCTGGGTCTATCCCCGCGCGAGCCGGGCCGCCGACGAACTCGGCGGCTGGCACGTTCCCGCAGGCGAATGCGTGTTCCTCAGTCCCTATGTGACACACCGGCATCCGGACTACTGGGTGACGCCGGAGCGGTTCGATCCGGAGCGTTTCACCGAGACCGCCAAGCGAAATCGGCCCCGGTACACCTACTTCCCGTTCGGCGGCGGTCAGCGCAAATGCGTGGGCGAGGCGATGGCCACCACCCAGATGCGGCTCACCCTGGCGATGCTGGTGTCCCGGTTCACGATCCACCCCGCCGGACCCGGTGACCCCGCATTGCGGACGGCGGTGTCCCTGCGCCCCGTCGGCGGCCTGCCCCTGCGCATCGTCCCGAGGCACTCATGACGGTGCAGCCGGTACACCGGTTCGTCTGGCGGCCGGTAGAGGTCGCGGCGCTGCCGCCGGAACCCAGCATCGGCCTGCTGGGCCGCCGCATCGCGGTGGTGGGCGGCAGCGGCGAATCGGCGGCGCGGATGCTGGCGGTCCTGCGCGGGGCCGGGGCCTCGCCCGCCCGGCTGGCCCCGCCGCACGAGGGCGGTGACGTCGCCGAGTTCTACCGATCGACCGGGCCGCTGGACGGCATCGTGGACCTGAATTACGAACGGCCCTTCGATCTTTCGGATCCGGGCGACTGGGAATCGCCGCTGTTGCAGACGATCGGGTTGTTGCGGCAGACCTACGACGACTGGCGCGCGGAAGGCGATTGCCGCCGCCTGTTCTACCTGGCCGTGACCCGCATGGACGGCAGGCACGGGTACGCGGACCCCGGACGGGGGCAGCCGCTGGGCGGCCTGTGGGCCGGTCTGGCGAAGGGGCTGCCACGCGAATTCGACACCGTCAACATCCGGGTGCTGGACCTTCCGGCGACCGAATCGCCCGATCGCGCCGCGGTCCTGCCGCTGAGCGCGGCAATGGCCGATCTCGTCTGCCGCGAGCTGTATCGCTGGGGCCCCTTCGAGATCGGCCACTACGCGGGCCGCCGCTACACGCTGACGGCGGACCGATCCGAGGTCCCCGCGCCCGCCATCGAACTCGGGCCCGGTGACGTGGTGGTGATGTCCGGCGGTGGCCGGGGGATCGGGTGGGCGCTGGCGCGGCGCCTGGCCGACCGGTATCGCTGCCGGGTGATCGTCACCGGCCGTAGCCCGCAACCCGACCCGGTCGATCCCTTGATCATGATGGCGGACAACGAGTTTCGGGAGTATCGCGCGCGCGTGCTCGTCGCGGCCGCCCGTTCGCGCTCGCTGACGCGGGCCCGCACCGAGCTGGCGCGCGCCCAGGAGGCGAGGCAGCTGGCCGCCGGGCTGGCCGCGGCGCGCGCCGATGGCCTCGACATCGTCTATCACCGCTGCGATGTCACCGATCCGGTCCAGGTGCGCGCGCTGCTCGCGGCCGCCGGCCCGCAGCTGGCCGGGGTGGTGCACAACGCGGGCGTCGACGCCCCGGCCCGCCTGCCGGTCAAATCCCCCGCGTCCGTGCGCCGCACCGCCGGGGTGAAGGTGACGGGCCTGCTGAATCTGCTCGCCGCGCTGCCGGAGTCACCGCCGGTGCGCTTCTTCAGCACGGCGGGGTCACTGGCCGGACGCTGGGGCGGCATGGTCGGCCAGCTCGAATACGGGGCGGCCAATGACGCCATGAGCCGCATCGGGTTGTGGGCCGCGAGCCCGGACCGGGACGTCCCGGTGGCCACCATGTGCTGGCCGACCTGGGAACGCCTCGGCATCATCACCAATTACGAAGCGACCCTGGCGTATATGTCGGCCATGGGCGTGGAGGAGGGGCTGCGCCACTGGGAGCGGGAGATCGTGGCGGGCACCGTGGGGGAGGTCACGCTGGTCGGCGAGTTCGGCAAGGCGCTGTTGCCGTCGCTGCTGCGCGGCTACCCGCCGACAACCGGTCTGACCGGCGTCGCCCACTTGGTGAACCGGCTCCTGCTGCTGGGCGAGCCGATCCGGTTCCGCGTCGGCGCGCTGCTCGAGACCGAGCTGCGCCTGACCACCGATCGGTTTCCCGCCTGCACCGACTTCCGGGTGGACGGCCGCCCCGCGATCCCGCTCAGCCTGCTGCTGGAATTCCTCCGCTCGCTGGGTGATTGGGTGCAACCCGACGACGGCCCGCGCCCGGCGTCCGCGCTGCGCGACATTCACGTGGACCTGTCCGCCCTGGCACTGCCGGAGACCGGCGTGCGGCTGCGGGCGACCGCCGAGGGGCGGTGGGGCGCGCACCGGGACTGGGTGGTCCGCGTGCGGGTCACGCGCGAGGGGACCCCGGTCGCCCTCGCCACCCTCGTGTACGCAGCCACCGCCGGGGACCGACCCGGCGTCGAAACACCCTCCACCCCAGCCGATCCCGAGGCGGTTTCGCTCGGAGCCCCGGTGCACCGGCTGCACTGGAACGGCCACGTCTTCCGCCTGGGGCGGGAGCTGCCCGACGGCCGATCGGCCGAGGTGGACGCCGACCGCCCGCGTGATCTACTGCCCGGCGTGCCGTCACCGCTGCCGGAGCTGCCGCTGAACCAGCTCGAAACCCTGCTGCGGCAGGCATATCGGCGCACCCCGGCACAGCCGGTGCGCCGCTTGACCATCGAGTCGATCGAGATCGCCGCCCCGCTGTCGGGATCCGACGGCCGGGTCACGGCCGAGGGCCGGACCTCGACCGCGTACGCCCCGGACGGGCGGGTACGGCTGCTCGTGCACGGAATTCGTTACCGGAAAGGATGATTCAACTGTGAGGACCCTGCTCGAACCCGCGCGGACCGCTGCCGCGACCATCGATCGCAGCGATCGGTACTGCGTGGTGGGGGCCGGTGCCGCGGGGCTGACCGCGGCGAAGAATCTGCTGGAGTACGGCATCGCGGTCGATGTCATCGAACGCGCCGACGAGATCGGCGGCACCTGGAACCCGGACTGCCCGAACGGGGCCGCCTACCCGTCGCTGCACCTGATCACCTCGAAACCGTTCATCCGCTACACCGACTTCCCGATCCCCGACGACTACCCGACCTATCTCGGGCAGCGCCACATCATGGCGTACCTGCGTTCCTACGCCGAGCATTTCGGGGTGCGCGAGCATATCGAGTTCGGCGGCACGGTGGAGTCGATGGACCGCGTCGACGGCGGCCCGGAGTGGCTCGTGCGCATCCGCACCGCCGAGGGCACGTCGGTGCGCAGGTACGGGGGAGTGGTCATCGCCAACGGCCACAACTGGTCACCGCGGCGGCCGGAGTTCCCGGGCGTCTTCAACGGGACCACCCTGCATTCGGCCGACTATCGCGGCCCGGACGTGCTGCGCGGCAAACGGGTGTTGGTGGTCGGCGCGGGCACCTCCGGCTGCGATATCGCCGTGGACAGCTGCCGCAGCGCCGCGCGCACCGTCCTGAGTGTGCGGCGCGGCAACTACATCTGGCCCAAGTACATGTTCGGCATCCCCACCGACGCCTACTACGAGTTCATCCTGAAATTCCGCATGCCCAGACCGCTGGTGCGGGCGATGGGCAAACCGCTGCTGCGGATGAACAGCGCCGACGACCCGGTCCGCTACGGCCTGCCGCGACCGGAACACAAACTGCTGGAAGAACATTTCGTCATGAACTCGACGCTGCTCTACCACCTCGGGCATGGCGAGATCGGCGTCAAACCTGAGATCGCCGAATTGTGCGGGGACCGGGTGCGTTTCACCGACGGCACCGAAGAGCCGATCGACGTCATCGTGTACGCGACCGGCTACCGGCAGGCCGAATTCCCCTTCATCGGCCGCGAGCACCTGAACTGGTCCGACGGCCCGATCCCGGCGCTGCACCTGCACGCCTTCCACCCCGAGTACGACAACCTGTTCGTCATCGGCTACTTCCAGACCGCCACGGGCACCTGGCCGATCATGGACTACCAATCCCGGATCATGGCCAGGTACCTGTATCTGCTGCGCACCGATCCGCAGCGGGTCGCGCGGTTCCGGGCACGGAAGGCGAAGCCGCTGTTCGGCCCGAAGCTCAACGGCGGCATCGACTTCTACCGTTCCGAGCGCCACTGGCTCCAGGTCGAGCACGTGTCGTACCGGAAACGGTTGCGCGCGACCGCGAAACAGCTCGCGGTCGCGCCGCCGCGCCGTCAGCCGGGATAGACGCCCGCCACGAACGCGCCCTTGGTCGTGTACGACCGGATCGGTGTCAGCGTCGCCGTGTCGTAGGCGACCAGGGACGTGTCCAGATTCGCCAGATTGGCCATGAACGGATCCCACGCCTGCTGCTTGGCCTTGTACCACCCGGCCAGCGGGCTGAAGTAGATCAGCGGCGCGCCATCGGAGACGGTCGACAGATAGGCGGTCTTGCCGTCGGGGGAGAAGCCCGCGTAGACGGCCGCGCCGTCGGTCTTGAAGCGGTTGATCTCGTCACCGGTGCGGGCGTCGAGAATGATCACCTCGTCGGAGTTGTAGAGGCACACCCACAATTGGGTGCCGTCCGGGGACAGGGTCGCCGAGATCGGTTCCGCCCACAGGTCCATGAACACGGTCTTCTTCACCGTCCACGTGGCCACGTCGACCATGGTGACGCCGGACCAGAAGTTGACCGTGTAGATGGTGCTGCCGTCCGCGGACAGCGCGCCCCAGCCGGGCGTGGACCCGTTGAGGAACAGCGGCGGCGCCTGCACAGCGCCGGTGTAGGCGTCGTACTTGGTGAGCACACCGGTCGCGGCCATCACGTAGATCGAGGAGCCGTCGGGGGACACCTCGATGTGCGCGGGCCCGGGCGGCAACAGCACCGGAATCGTGCGCACCACCTCCAGCGTCTGCGTGTCGATCACCTGCGTCATCGACAGCGAGGTGGGCACGAACAGGTAGCGGGCGTCCTTGGACAGGATGATGGTCGCGTAGGGCGCGCCCAGCGTCGGAATGCGTTTGACCACTTGGCCGCTCGGCATATCGATCACCGAGACGTTCCAGGTGAGCGGGTTGCCCGGCCCGAAGTTGCCGACGAACATGCGCGAGCCGTCGGGCAGCGCCTTGATCACCATCGGATGGTCGCCGACCGCGGGCACCTCCTGCTGGACCGACAGCGTGTCCGGGTCGACGCGCAGCACCGATCCGGTGCCGTAGTTCGGTATCCAGATCGGCCCGCCGGGGCCCGAGGTGGATCCCGAGATCGAGGGATTGGCCAGCGCGGTGGCCGAAGTCAGGAACAGCGTGGTGACACAGGTCGCGAAGAGGACGGCGGCGCGCCACAGCGGCCCCGGTGCGTGTGAACGAACGTGTGTGGACAAGAGCGGAACTCACTTCACGGGATCGTGGATATGGGGATACGGGCCGATCTGCGCCGCGGCGCTGACGCTTTCGCCGGTCAGGAACCACAGGTGCAGCCCGCTCGTACGGTCCTCCGGCCGGATGCGCAGCGGCTGATCGGCCGTGAGGGGCGCGTTGTATTCGATGACCGCGCGATGCGGCGCGATCGGCAGCTCCGGCCGGGCGGGCAGGAACTGTTCGACGGCCTGCCAATACGCGGCATTGTTCATGTGCATCAGCAGGTCGATGTCCGCCTCCCGGATCGGATAGGGCAGGTCGTTTCCCGACTGCGGCCCCGGCGTCCGGTCGAGCATCGGCTTCCAGCGCAGCCGATGCTCGTCGGTGGTGGCGGCCAGGTGCGCGAAACCCGCGTCGCTGATCCGCGCCGTGGTGCCGTTGCGCTCGTCGACATTGATCCAGAACGCCTCGGTCTCCACGAGTCCGCCCGCGTCGCTGGCGATCCGGACCCGCATACTGGCCCACCGGGTCGACACACCCGAGCACCAGCGGCGCAGCGAGACATGGTCGGGCCAGCGGATCGGGCGGATCACGTCGATCACGGTCCGCCGCACGATCCAGGCCGGATCGGTGTCGACGAAGCCGCTCACGTTCAGGTCCTCCCAGGCGATGTCCTGCAGGTAGCGGGCGATGCCGTCCAGGCGCAGTCGGCCGTTGCGGTCCACGTCGCCCGCGCGGACCGGCCAGTCGGTCGCGTAGCCCGCGTCCTGGAAGGGGGGATCCGGCAGGACACCGGGGATGCTCGTCATCTGACCTCTCTCTGTGCGATGGGGGATGGTCTCGAACGAGTAGCCGCTACGTCATGGGCGGCAGCCACACCGGGACGCCCGGGCCGACATTGGTCGGAATCGGGTCTCCGACAATCTGATCTGTGCGCGGATCGAAGACGATCACCTGACCCGGGGTGAGCCCCACACCGGCGGTCACCAGGTTGCCGAACAGGACCGGATCCAGGATCGGGCCGGGGTAGGCGTTGGACGACGGGCCCATGTCGGTGATGTAGCCGCGGGTGCCGTCCGCGCTGAACATGACCGAGGTCGACGCGCCCGTGGTCGGAATGCGGCCGATCACTTCGTCTTTCGCGGTGTCCACCACCAGCACGTCCTTGCCGCCGAACACCGTGACGTACAACTTGGTGCCGTCCGGGTTCAGCGTGGAGACGAACGCCCCGGGATTGCTCAACCGGTACTGGCTGTCCTCGCTGGTGTGCAGCAGCTTGGTGACCCGCCAGTCCTTCAGGTCGATGACGCTGATCGTATTGATCGAATTGGCATACAGTTTCGACCCGTCCTTGCTGAAGCTGTACCAGAAGGTGCCGAAGCCGCCGACGATCAGCGGCGGGCGCACCACCTTGCCGCTGATCGGGTCGATCGCCTCGATCATGCCGCTCTGCATGAACCCGACGTAGAGCAGTCCGTCCGGCCCCTGGATCGCGCCGGCCGGAATCTCGGGATGGCGTCCGGCCGCCAGATCCGGGTAGGGGAAGCGCCGCACGATGGTGTCGGTCGCGACGTCGAGCACCTCGATCACGAAGCCCACCTCGGGCAGGAAGATCTCCTTGCCGTCGTTGGAGGTGAAGATGCCCAGCGGCGGGCTCTGCACCGGAATCGATTTGGTGGTGTTGGACGGCCGGTCGATGACGGTGACGCTGGGCGGCTGGAAGCCGAAATTGTCGACGTAGATCTTCTTGCCGTCCGGGGTCGCGGCCAGCACGCCCGGCTTGGTGGCCGGTCCGGTCGGGATCCGCTCCTTGATGGTGTTGGTGGCGGTGTCGATCACGGCGACGGTATCGCTCTGCACCTCGGGCAGATACAGCTCGCCCGCCGGGCCTTGCGGCTGCGCCGGGTCGGCCGTCGGCGCGGCCTGCGCGGTCCCGGATACGACGCACAACGTCAGCAGCGACGAGATGCCGAGACGACCAAGGGTTTTCATGTATTTACCGCTCCTAGAAGTTGGTGCTGGTCGGAATGCCGCTGGGCAGCAGGTAGGTGTAGGGCTCGCGCTGGGTGTTGCGCGCGCCGATGGTGTCCTCGGCCCGGCTCAGCGCCGCCCGGAACCGGTCCAGGGGCCCGCCGGGGCCGACGATCCGGGGATCGTTGATCGCATTCGCGAAGGGGAAGGTGTTGTTGCGGTAGTCGCCGAGCGGGCGGTAGTGCAGGCTGCCCAGCGTGTCCAGCACATACAGCTGGGCCATCGAGGTCAGCAGCTGGGGCAGCATGCGAATCCAGTCCGGCTCGGCCAGCCCGGTGAGGGTGGTCGGCGCGGGGGCCGATGTCAGCCCGCTGTAGAACGGCACGAACTCCATCAGATCCTTCTGCGGGAAGTTCACGGCGGCGTGCTGGGCGCTGGCGGTGAACACGATCATCGTCACGACCTCGACCAATTGATCGACGGTGTCGATTCGCTTGAAACCCTTGACCTTTCCGACCTGGGCGATCTCGTCGGCCCACGCGACGAGTTCGAAATCGCCGCGCACGTCATCGTCAGAGCCGTAATAGGTACGCACGTACTCGTCGGCCCAGCCGTGAATGGCGTCCCAGATGAGCAGGGCGTCGTCGCGGTACGGGTATTGCAGGTGCGTGTCGTCGACGCCGCGCTGCGCGAATTCTCGCGCCGGCATGTTCTCGTAGAAGTCCCAGCCCAAACGCGCCTGTCCGGCGGTGGAAATGGTGTCCTCGAGCAGCGACGCGAAAATCAGGTCACCGGTCGTCTCCGGCGCCAGGATGAGGTAGGTCGCGAATTGGTTGATATACAGCGATCCCTCGAAATGCGGTGTCAGCAGAACGCTCAGCGGATGATTGACGGCCAGGTGCCGGCGGGTGGCCACGCAGAACGCCTCGGATACCAGGTGCGTTCGCGCCAGATGCGAGAAAAGTTCGTGGTGATTGAAATCCGCGGTCTGAACCACGGTCTTCGCCATCTGCCAGCCCCAATAGCGGTCGGTGTCACCGGGTCCCGGGCGCAGGAACATCACGTGTTTCGACGGATCCTGGCCGCATTGAATCGCCACCGGCCGCAATTCCCCGCCACCGGCGGGGACCGCGAAGGCCGCCATCGGCGCGGTGTTGTAGCCCGGTCCGGTCAGCAGCTTGTAGGTGGCCGATTCCGACGCCGCCGGACCCAATTCGGCGTAATCGACCAAATACAGTCGGCCCTGCGCGATCGCGCCGCCGAGGCTGTCGCCGGACCCCATGACGGATCGGTAGCCCTTGTCGTCGAGCGGGAAATTGCCCGGCAGCGAGCCGCGCACCTGGCGCAGCACCATGGGATTCGGCCCGGCCACCCGCATGCGCGCGAAAACCAGGTCGTCCCGGAAGTTGTCGGCGATCGCGGGCACCGGCATGGTGGCGTACAGCTGCCGATACCGCTCCACGCCGTCCACCGTGCCGAAGTTGCCGAGCCCGGGGCTGTCGAACATCTTCCGCATCGTCTTGAACAGATCGTCGCGAATCTGGTCGAGCGTGCGCAGCGTGGCCTGGATGGTTTCGACGAGGAGATATTCGCCCCCGCGCGCGGCCGGGTCCACCGGTTGCGCGGTCGGGCTCCGCAGGAAGGGCGCCACGACGCCGAGCACCTTGTCGACCGTGGTCTTGAGACCGGACAACTGATCCACCAGGGGTTGCAGCATATCTCCGGCAAGGCTGTTGAAATGCTTGCTCAGCGCGATCGCGATATTGGAGATCACCGGATACTGCCCGTCGATCACCATCGTGAACCATTCGAGGGTCGGATTGTCCTCGATGGACAGCGAGGCCGCCATCGGAACACCGTGCACGTAATTGGCGTCCTCGGACCACACGTATTTCCCCTGTAGCCGAGCGAGTTCCGACGCCCGTCCGGCGGTGTTCGGATCGAACTGCGGCAGTAGCGGATTGGCCGTTCCGGGTCCCGCCGGGTCACCGAACGGCAGGGGCAGGTCCAGTGGCGGTGCCGCGAGCGCTGGATCCCCGGTAAGGGCAAGGGTGCCGATGGCCGAGACTCCGGCGGCCGCCGAAGCCTTGAAGAACTGTCTGCGATGCATTTCAATCCTGACGAGATTTCGATTTGCCGTTGTCCGACCGATACGGCGGACATGTCGCGGCAAGAATTCAGCAACTTTCCAGCAACCTTAATGATCGCGGGGTTGCGCGCCAGGGGACTGTGGATCACGCCACTATCCACAAAATCTGTGTAACGGAAATTCCCTCAGGTGTTTCCAAGAAAAACTAAGCAACATAGTAGTTATACCAGCGGGCGGGCCCCCGGCTCGGCCGCGCGCCGACGAGAGGGTAAATGGCCGTGAACGCTGTGAAAACCGCTGAAGCATGGGATCTTCTGCGTGCTGGAAATGAGCGATTCGTCCGGGGTGAATTGCGGCACCCGGGGCAGGGGGCCGTCGATCGAGCCAAGCTCGTCACCGGGCAGCAACCATCCGCGATCCTGTTCGGGTGCAGTGATTCCCGGGTGGCGGCGGAGATCATCTTCGATCAGGGGCTCGGCGACATGTTCGTGGTCCGAACCGCGGGGCACGTCATCGACGCCTCGGTGCTCGGATCGATCGAATACGGCGTGGAGGTCCTGGGCGTGCCGTTGATCGTGGTGCTCGGGCACGACAGCTGCGGCGCGGTGCGCGAGACCATCGACGCGCTGGACGGGCAGGGCGTGCCGGGCGGGTTCATTCGCAGCGTCGTCGAGCGAGTCGCCCCGTCGATCCTGGTCGGGCGGCGTGAGGGGCTGGCGGGGGTGGACGAGCTGGAGGCCCGTCACGTGGTCGAGACCAGCCGCCTGCTGACCCAGCGCTCGGCGGTCGTGGCCGCGCGGGTCGCGGCGGGTGACTGCGCCATTGCCTGTGTCACCTACAAATTGTCCGACGGCCGCGTGCAGGTGCACTGTGCGGTCGGGGATATCGGCGAAACCGTGTGCGACACGGCCGATCCGCGCCTCCATCTCGAACCGTTGGTGTCCGGCTGCCGCTGTTCCGCGGCCTGACCGGTTCGCGCTCGGCGCTATCGAAGTGTCACAGCAAACATTCGGCTGACTCGACTAAAAACTATGTTGCATAGTAGTTTGGGTCCGAAGCCGGGTCATCGGACCCGTCGGGGTATCCGCCGAATGGCACGCAGGAGGCCAGATGACCGTCACCACGGCACGTCCGGAGCAACTAGTAC